>DASSDW010000155.1:0-26985 GCA_035696925.1 Actinomycetota bacterium | reverse complement strand
TACAAGGAGCTCCACCACCTCGAAGGCCTGCTGCTCTTCGACCGGGGGAAGGCGCCCGAGGCCGCCGCCGACGGGGTGACCGCCCGAGACGGGGACCTCCCGTGCTGTCCTTCCGGCGGTCTGCTCGGCGTCGGGAACCCGATCGCCGCCGCCGGGCTGATGAAGATCGCCGAGCTGTTCTGGCAGCTCCGGGGTGAGGCGGGCGCGCGCCAGGTCCCCGGGACGCCCGAGCGCGGCGTCGCCCAGGCCTGGGGTGACCTGATGCAGGTCGGGACCGTGGTGGTGATGGGGAACGACGGAGGGCCGCTCGCGACGGCGTCGCAGTCGCCGCCGTTCGCGCCGCGCGCCACGTCCCTGTCCGATCAGGAGTTCCGCTCCGCGACGGGGGCGGTCGAGCAACGGCTCGACACCCGCTACGAGTGGGATCCGGGGGAGGCGATCGGCGTGGTCCTGGACGGCCTGCGCGAACAGCGGATCCTCGCGACCACCTGCATCTCGTGCGGCCGGACGCTGGTGCCGGCGCGCAAGTTCTGCGAGCGATGCTTCCGGCCGACGGACGGCTGGACCGAGGTGCCGCACACCGGCACGGTGGAGACGTTCTCGATCTGTCACGTCACCTGGGACATGCGACCGCTCGACGAGCCGCAGATCCCGGCGGTGATCCGGCTCGACGGCACGAGCGAGGGCGGCTTCCTCCACCTCCTGGGCGAGGTCGCTCCGGACGACGTCCGCGCCGGGATGCAGGTCGAGGCCGTGTGGAAGCCGGCCGGCGAGCGGGTCGGGTCGATCCTGGACATCGAGTACTTCCGGCCTCTGGAGCCCGAGCTCCGCCGGGACCTGGTGGCCGTCGCGGCGGTCGAACTCCCCGTGGAGGTTGCTCCGTGAGCCCCACCAAGATCCCGGGAGAGCTCGCGGTCTCGTTCCGCTACACCCCCGGCGTGGGGAACACCGCGTTCTTCGAGGCGCTCCGGGATCGCGGGGTGTTCCTCGGATCGCGGTGTGAGGAGTGCGGCGTGACCTATCTGCCCGCCCGGATCTTCTGCGAGCGATGCCTCGCCGAGCTCGAGCCGTCGCTCGAGTGCGGGCCTGAGGGAGAGCTGGTCTCGTGGACCCTCGTCCGCGTGGACGTCGACGATCGTCCGCTCGACCGCCCGGTCACCTACGGGCTCGTGCGGCTGGACGGCGCCGACACCGTGCTGCTCCATCGGCTGCTGGACGCCGGCGGCGAGCCCGCGATCGGCGAGCGGGTGCGCGCCGTGTTCGCACCGCTCCGAGAGGGCTCGATGCTCGACGTGGAGGGCTTCGAGCCGGTGGCGCAGAGGACCGGTTCCTAAGCCGGCGAGCGCCAGTCGACCGCGACGACGAGGACCGGCTTCGCCAAGCCCTTCAGCGAGACCTCACGAGGCTCGCCCGTGACCACGTCGCCGAGAGCGTCGCCGAGAGTGTCGAGAGTCTCGACGCTGGCAAGCACCTCGCCGCCCTGCGCGAGCGCGGCGATCCTCGCTGCGGCATGCACGCCGGCGCCCTCGTAGTCCCCCGCCGCCCTCGTGGCCTCGGCGGAGTGGATCCCGACACGAACGCCCGGCGCGAACCCGTGGTCGCGACGGTGATCCGCGAGCGTGCGCTGGATCGCCACGGCGCACTCGAGCGCCGAGCGAGCGTCCGGGAACGCCACGAAGAAGCCGTCGCCCGTGCGATGGACCTCCTCGCCGGCGCTCGAGGCGAAGCAGCGGCGCAGCGCGTCGTCGTGCCAACGGAGGAGGTCGTGCCACGCCTCGTCCCCGATCGCCTCCACCAGCGCGGTGGAGCCCACGATGTCGGTGAACATGAACGTACGCACCTCCCGCGAGCGGGAACGGGTCGCGGGCCCGGCCAACAGGGCGTCCGTGCGAGCCATGTCGGGCGTCGCGCCCAGCCGTTCGAACGTGGCGCGCGCCGCCTCGAGCTCGAGCGTTGCCGCCTCGCTCTCCCCCGCGACCGACCGTGCCTCCGCGAGCAGGACCGTGGAGATCGCCGCTTCGTACGGCGCGTCGATCTCGCGCCAGAGCCGCCGGGCTTCGCGGAACCGCTCGATCGCGTCGGCCGCGTCTCCGCGGAGGAGAGAGGCGAGACCGGCGGTGTGCGCCGCGGCCGCCCCGATCGCCGCCGTCTCGAACTCCTCGGCGATCACCTCGAGCTCCGCCGCGGCGGCCTCCGCGGTGGGGAGATCGCCCAGCACCTTCGCGATCCCCGCCTGCGCCGGGAGCAACCGGGCCCTCGCCAGCTTGTTCCACGTGATCTCTTCGAGGCTGCCCTTGATCGAGGCCGCCGCGGCGTCCGTGCGACCTCGCGCCAGGAGCAGGAGCGCCTTCCCCGGTTGCGACTCCGATCCGAGTGCTTGGGCCTGGCTGAAGGCGTCCTCCGCTCCCTCGAGGTCGCCCATGCGGAGCCGGATCTCCCCCAGCTCGTGGAACGCCTCCCCCGCCATCGCGGGATGGAAGCGCTGAAGCTCGTCCGATGCCCTCTCCGCCTCCGAGGCGGCGTCGGCCCACGCACCGGTGAGCCGCATGAACTCGGCCCGGTGGACGCGGCAGATCCCCGGGAAGCCGCTGATGTCCTGCCGCTCGCACCAGCGCTTCGACACCTCCGCCCACTCGGTGCCGCGCCGATAGTCCGCGGTCTCGCGGCACACCGACATCACCGCGCAGAACACCGCGCCGGTCGTGAACGGGCCGAGCTCGCCGCCCACGGCGACCGCGGCGGCCCCCTCCATCAGACCGAACGCTTCGTCGAGCCTCCCGGACGTCCCCAACACCTCCGCGCGGCTGATCGCGACCCAGACGGGGAGGTCGGCGTCGTCCAGCCGCGAGGCGATCTCCTGCGCGCGATCGAGGTGCGCGAGCGCTCCCTCGAAGTCCCCGCGGTCGAAGTCGAGCTCACGGTGCGCGATCTCGAGGTAGCCGTGCGCGACGGCCTCCGGCTCCCCCTCGAGGAGGTGCTCCGCGCGATGCAGCCACGCCTTCGCCACGGAGCCGGCCATCTTCGCCCCGTACTCCCGGCGGAGCGTGAGCGCCATCATCGCGGCCATCGAACGGTTCCCCCGCTCGAGGTGGAGCGCGTAGGCGCGCTCGAACGCCGCGATCGACTCCGTCGCGAGCCCGATCCACCACGCGGACTTCGCCAGCGCCTCGAGGTCCCCGGGCTCCAGGCGCCCCTCGCGATCAGCCTCCTGCAGCAGTCGGTAGGCCTCCGGCCAGGCACGACGCGCGTAGGCCTCGCGGCCCTCCTCCAGCGGATCGACGGTCACGGTGTCACTCATCGGCCCCCATCCTCTCGCATGGGGACCCATTCTCGGAAGCCGGTACTCTCGATCGATGGAGTTCGAGCTCTCGCCCGAGCAGCAGCAGGTCCGCGACCTCGTCCGGGAGTTCGCCACGCAGGAGATCGCGCCGGGCGCCGGCGAGCGGGACGAGCACGAGGAACTCCCCCTCGACATCGTGAAGAAGCTCGGCGAGCTCGGGATCTGCGGTGTCCCGATCCCCGAGGAGCACGGCGGCCTCGGAGCGGACGCCGTGACCTGGGCGCTGGTGATCGAGGAACTCGGCAGGGCCGACGCGAGCGTCGCGGTCACGGTCTCGGTGGCTTCGGGGCTGGCGGCGGGGATGATCGCGCGCTACGGGAGCGTGGAGCAGCGACAGCGGTGGTTGCCCCCGATCGCCGCGGGCGAGATGCTCGCGGGGTTCGGTCTCACGGAGCCGGGGACCGGATCGGACGCCGCCGCGCTCCGGACGAAGGCCCGGCTCGACGGCGGGAGCTGGGTGATCGACGGATCGAAATCGTTCATCACGAACAGTGGGACCCCGATCACCGGGTTCGTGGTGGTGGCGTGTCGCACGGAAAACGATGCCGGAGCCAACGGCGTCTCCACGGTCGTCGTACCGGCCGACGCGCCGGGGTTCTCGGTCGGCCCCCCGTACCGGAAGCTGGGGTGGCGATCGAGCGACACCCACGAGCTGTCCTTCGAGGGATGCCGGGTCCCGGAGGATCACCTCCTCGGCGAGCGTGGCAAGGGTCTCGCGCAATGTCTGGCCGCACTGGACGACGGACGGATCTCGATCGCGGCGCTCTCGGTGGGCCTCGCCCAGGGATGCCTCGATGCCAGCCTGAGCTACGCGAAGGACCGTGAGGCCTTCGGACGGCCGATAGGGAACTACGAGGCGATCGCGTTCAAGCTCGCCGACATGCGCGCCGCGGTCGAGGCGTCGCGGCTGCTGACCTACCGCGCGGCCTGGCTGAAGGACCAGGGACGTCCGTACACCACGGAGGCCGCGATCGCGAAGCTCCGCGCGAGCGAGACCGCCGTCGATGTCGCGCGCGAGGCGATCCAGGTGCACGGCGGCTACGGCTACACGGAGGAGTTCCCGGTCGCCCGTGCGTACCGCGACGCGAAGGTGCTCGAGATCGGCGAGGGCACGAGCGAGATCCTCCGCCTGGTGATCGCGAGGGATCTCGGGCTCCAGCCGCAGGTCTGACGTGCCGAGCGGCCGGTACTCGGTGCGTGGGCGGAGCGGTGACGTCGTCGGGACCGAGGACTTCCGCTTCGCCCCCGGCCCGATGGGATGGCGGTACGTCTCCGAGATCGAGCGCGATGAGCCCACGCCCCACCGGGAGGCGGTCGACATCGTGGTCGACGCCTCGTGGCGGATCGTCCGGACGAGGATCGAGACCGGATCGCACGCGACCCTCCTCGAAGCGCATGGGGACGCACTCGAAGGGATCCGGGACGGGCACAAGGTCGAGATGGCGTGGGGACCGGAGATGCATCTGGATTACCTCTCGCCGGCCTTCAACGCGATCACGGCGCAACGGTTGGAAGGGACGAGCGAGATCGACGTCCTCTTCCTCGAGCCCGTGACACTCGAACCGGTCCCGATGCGTCAGCGGTACGAGCTGATCGGGCGCGAGTCGGTAGAGACGCCGTCGGGTACGTTCCTCGCCGCCCGATGGAGATACACCGCGCTCGCGACCGGCTGGACGAGCGATCTCTGGGTCGCGGACGAAGTCGTCGTCCGCTACGACCGCGCCTTCGAGCTCATCTCGTACGAAGCGGGGGCGTCGGGACCGTTCCCGACGCCGCCGTGACCCATCAGCCGGTCTTCAGCGCCTCGACCTCGATCTCGAGGTCGATCGTCTTGCTGACGAGGAAGCCGCCGGTCTCCAGGACCATGTTCCAGCTCACGTCCCAGTCCTCGCGCTCGAGTGTCGTCTTGGCCGTCGCGGCAAGAACGGTCTTCCCGTAGGGGTTCGTCTCGGTGCCGAGGTACTCACCCGCGAGGGTCACGGGACGGGTCACGTCGCGGATCGTCAGTTCACCGTCCAGCTCGAACGTGGCGCCGCCCGTGTGCCGCACCCCGGTGCTGGCGAACGTCATCACCGGCCACTTCTCGACGTTCAGGAAGTCGTCGCTCTTCAGGTGCTCGTCCCGCTGCTCCGTGTTGGTCTGGATGCTCGCGGTCTTGATCTCGACGTGGGCGGAGGACTCTTCCGGGTTCTCCCCGACGTCGATCCATCCGGAGAAGTCCGTGAAGCGGCCCCGAACCTTCGTGAGGATGTGACGGGCGACGAACTCCACCGCCGTGTGGGCGATGTCGAGCTCGTACTTACCCGGGGGTGGCAACGGGAGGCCACCGATCTCCTTCGTCGCTGCTGCCATGCCAGAGACTCCTTCCTCTCGGACGACGCGGCCTCTTCGGCCACGCCGATGTCCTCCTCGGTCCTGTACCCGGAACCCCGAGACGATACTCAGTATTCCTGAGTCTCAAAGAAGGTCGTAGCAGCTAAGATTCGGCTATGGACCCTGATCGCGCCGTTTGCGAGAGCTTCCAGCACGCGGCCCAGCTCGTCGGGCAACGCTGGGTGCCGCAGATCGTGTGGGTGCTCCTCGGCGGACCACGCCGCTACTCGGTCGTTCGCACGGCGATCCCGGAGATCTCCGATACCGTGCTGTCCGATCGGCTCCGGGATCTGGAGTCGGCGGGCATCCTTACCCGATCGGTCACGCCTTCGACACCCGTGCTGATCGAGTACTCCCTGACGGAGCGGGGGCGCGAGCTGGCGAAGGTGGTCGACGGCCTGGCGAGATGGGCCGACCGCTGGGCTGCCGTCGGCGCCTGAATCGGCTCTCGGTCAGCCGATCGCGGTGTCGGCGATGTCGAGGACCTCGTCGATGATCGCGAAGCCGTCGTCCAGCTGCTCCTCGGTGATGCAGAGCGGGGGGTTCGTCATGATCCCATTGAAGCGGATCATCGTGAACAGGCCGCGCTGAAGGAGCCCCTTGTTCACGGCCTGCATCGTCTCGTTCACGACGTTGTACGGCGAGAGCGGCTCCATCGTGTCCCGGTTCTTGACGAGCTCGATGATCCCGAAGAGGCCGATATTGCGGACGCGGCCCACGCTCGCGTGCTTGGCCATCAGGTCCTCGTGATGCCGGCGCATCACCGGGTCCAGCCGCTTCGCGTTGCCCACCAGGTCGTCCTCCTCGAGGACCTGGATCGCCGCGATCGCCGCCGCGCACGAGAGCGGGTGGGAGTTGTACGTGAGCCCTCCGTAGAAAACGTTCTCCTCGAAGTGCGCGGCGATCTCCGGCTTGATCGCGACGGCTCCCAGCGGCAGGTACGACGAGGTGAGACCCTTCGCGGCCGTCATCAGGTCGGGCACCACCCCGTAGTGGTTCACGGCGAACCATTCGCCGGTGCGCCCGAACCCGCACATCACCTCGTCCGCGATCAGCAGGATCTCGTGGCGGCTGCAGAGCTCCCGGACGCCCTCGAGGTAACCGTCGGGCGGGATCAGGATCCCGTTCGTCCCCGTGACCGTCTCGAGGATGAACGCCGCGATCGTACCGGGTCCCTCGAGCTCGATCGTCTCCTCCAAGGTCGCGAGGGCCGTCGCCGCATCCTCGGTGCCGCGCGCCGTGCCCCGGTAGGGGTCGAGGACGTGCACGATCCCGGGCATCGGTGGGTTCTCGTTCGCCCAGCGGCGCGGGTCGCCGGTCAGGTTGATCGTGGCGTAGGTGGCGCCGTGGTACGAGCGGTACCGGGCCAGGATCTTCTGGCGCCCGGTGAACGCCTTCGCGATCCGGATGGCGTTCTCGTTCGCCTCGGCGCCGCCGAGCGTGAAGAAGGACTTCTCCAGGTCGCCCGGCCAGAGCGTGGCGAGCTTCTCCCCGAGGCGTGCCCGGGTCTCGTACGCCATGAACGGCGAGATGTACGGGAGCTTCTCCGCCTGCCGCGCGATCGCATCGGCGACGCGCTTGTCGCCGTGCCCGATGTTCACGCCCATCAGCTGCGAGTTGAAGTCGAGGTACCGCGTGCCGTCGACGTCCCAGAAGTACACACCCTCGGCTCGATCCACCGCGATCGGCGACGCCTTCGACTGAGCCTGCCAGTCGTAGAGCGTGTACCGCTTGGACTTCTCGACGATCTCGGTGGCGGACAGCGGCTGGACTTCGTTCATCGGCTCGACTCCCTCGTGCGGACGCGCGTCATCATCGCAGACACCGGCAGCCGGGTCCGGTCAGCCCTTGACGACCTGACCGCCCTTCATCACGAAGGGAATGTCCTCGAGCACCGTCACGTCGTCGAGGGGATCGCCGTCGACCGCGATCAGGTCGGCGAACAGGCCCGGTCGCAGGGACCCCACGCGGTCGTCCCAACCGAGGAGCTCGGCCGCGCCGAGGGTCGCGCTGCGGATCGCCTCCATCGGCGTCTGGCCGAACCGCACGTGGAACGCGAGGTTCCTCGCGTTCATCCCATGCGGATAGATCCCTGAGTCCGTCCCGAAGGCGATCTTGACGCCCGCCTTCACCGCCTTGGCGAAGTTCTCGCGCTGCGCGTCGTTCGTCATCTCGGTCTTCCGCATCACCTCGTCCGAGTAGCCGAGGCGTGGCCCCTCCTGGATCATCCAGTCGCCGTCGAACATGTCGCAGACGAGGTACGTCCCTCGCTCGAGCATCAGATCGATCGTCTCGTCGTCGATCAGACAGCCGTGCTCGATCGAGCGAACGCCGGCGCGGATCGCCCGCTTCGCGCCCTCGGCACCGTGCGCGTGGGCGGCAACATGCGTCCCCCGGGCCTCGGCCTCCTCCACCGCCGCGCGGATCTCCTCCTCGGTCAGCTCGGGCTCGCCCGGGTTCGTCCCGGACGTGAGGACCGCGCCCGTCGCGATCACCTTGATGAAGTCGGCGCCCGCGTCGAAGATCCGCTTGACGTTGGCGCGCACCTGATCGGGGCCGGTGGACACACCCATCCGGAGCTCGCTCGGCACCGGTACGTCGGGGGGGAGGCCGGTGATGTCCCCGCCACCGCCGGGGCAGGTCACATACGCTCCGGCGCACATCATCCGCGGCCCAAGGAGCCTGCCTTCCTCGATCGCTTCACGGAGCGCGAGGTCCACGAACGCGTGGAACGTTCCCACGTCGCGGACGGTGGTGAAGCCGCCGAGCAGGGTGGCGCGCGCGTTCGTGACTCCGGTGAGGGCCTCCTGCGCGGAGGAGCGCGTCACGAGGTAGGCGTACCCCCGGCCGTCGTCGAGCTCCCCGATCAGATGGGCGTGACAATCGATCATGCCGGGCAGGACCGTCCGTTCCGACAGATCGATGGTCCGCCCGTGGGGGGCCGCACCCGCCTCGACCACGTCGCGGATGCGATCGCCCTCGAGTACGAGGGCCCGGTCGGTGAGCACATCGCCGGTCGTCACGTCGAGCAAACGGCCGGCGATCACCACGAGCGGTTCGGCCGATGGCATCGGCGGAGCATACTCTCGGCCTCCCCCAGCCGAGGGAGGCCTCGCGACCTTCGCCGGGTGCGCGGATCGATCCGAGATGCCGATACCCGAAACATGGTACGGCGCAGGCACCATGCTTCGATCGTGGCGGGATCCGCGCTGGTGATCCTCGCCTCGCTGTTCGGCGCCGTCCGCCTGCCCGCCGCGGCCATCGAGCCCACTTGGTTCGACCTGCCGGCGTCGGACTCCCTCCCGCAGGGGCTCGCCGCGGGACCGGACGGGAAGACGTGGGTGGCGAGCCGGGCGGCCGCCGAGATCACGCGGGTCGCTCCCGACGGATCGTCGTCGTCGATCCCCCTCGAGTTCGGCGTCGATCCTTTCGACATCGCCCGAGGATCCGACGGGGCGATGTGGTTCACCGAGCACAACGGGAACCGGATCGGGCGGCTCACGATCGACGGGGAGCTCTCCGAGTTCTATCTCCGCGACCTGTCGACGCCGACGGGCATCACGCTCGGCCCCGACGGAGCGATCTGGTTCGCGCAGCGGGGCGTCGGCGCGATCGGGCGCATCACGCCGAACGGTGAGATCACCGAATGGCCGACGATCACCCCTCGGGCCGCGCCGCTCAGCGTGACGACGGGATCCGACGGGGCGATGTGGTTCACCCTGACGGCCGCCGATGTGATCGGACGGATCACGCTCGACGGCACGATGACGGAGTTCCCGCTCCCCGCGAACGCGAGCGGCCCGCGGTGGATCACCACCGGTCCGGACGGCGCGCTCTGGTTCACGGCTCGGGCGTCCAACACGATCGTGCGGATGACGACCGGGGGCGCCGTGACGACCTACCCCGTCCCCACGCCGGAAGCGGGCGTGAGCGGGATCACGGTCGGGGCCGACGGCGCCCTCTGGTTCACGGAGAGCACCGCCGACGCCGTCGGCCGGATCGGCCTCGACGGCGTGATCGTCGAGATCCCGCTCGGCGAGGGCGCCACCCCGACCGGCATCACGACCGGGGCCGACGGCGCGATCTGGTTCAGCGCCCAGGGCACGAACCGCGTGGGGCGGATCGAACCGTCCGGCCCCGCCGATGACGCCGCTCCGACCGTCACGATCGTGTCGCCCGCACACGGCTCGGTGCTGACCGACGGCGAGGGCATGCTCGCCGACTACTTCTGCACGGATGAGCCCGGGGGCTCGGGCGTGGTCTCCTGCCAAGGACCGGTCGCGGACGGCGCGATCGTGCCGAACCGGCCCGGCTCCCACGCGTTCACCGTCACCGGCACGGACGCGGAGGGGAACGTCGGCTCCGCGACCCACGCATATGTCGTCTTCGAGGAGATCAGCGGGCCGATCACGAACAAGGCGGTCTTCTCGGCGGGGCGCATGATCCCGATCATCCTCGAGCTCGGCGGGCACCCACAGGGAACCGTGTTCGCGAACGGGTACCCGCTGGTGCGCAAGGTGCACTGCGCGACCGGCGAGGTCCTGGCCGAGCAGGCGGCGTCGGTCCAGACGAACCTGTCGAACAACGGCCGACTGATGGTGCAGTGGCGGACGGAGGCGGGCTGGGCCGGCTCGTGCCGCTCGCTCGTGGTCCGTTTCGGGCTCGGCGGCTGGTCGGACGCCGATGCCGTGTTCCCCGTGCGCTTCGCCTGACGCCGCGCGTCAACGTCGCGACGCGAGCTGCTCGTCGATCAGGGTCCTGAGCTCTTCCCGCCCGAACGGCCGGGAGTGCCCCGCGCAGACGAGCTCGACCGGCAGCGCCGAGAGCCGCTCGAGCGACGCCACGAACGCCGCCTCGTCGTCGGCGTACAGAGGGTCGTCGAGAGCGGCGGTGTCGCCCGTGAACAGCAGACCGGCCTCCGCGTCCCAGAGCGCGATCGAGCCCGCGGTGTGGCCCGGGACGTGGAGGACCTCGAAGGCGCGGTCCCCCAGATCCACGAGGTCGCCGTCCGCGAGGACGCGCGTCGGCTCCGCGGGCGACGTCCGCCAGCTGCCGACGTCGAAGGTCGGACCGGGCAGCGCCGTGATCACGATCTCGGGCGGCTCGTAGCCGTACCAGCGGATCTCATCCTCCAGACCGGGTCGGTAATCCCGCCGGAGGAGGGCGAGACCTTCGGGCGCCCGCAGCCCTTCCGCGTCGGCCGCGTGACACCAGCGCTCCTCGAACTCGTGCATCCCCCCGATGTGGTCGAAGTGGTCATGGGTCGCGACCGCCACGATCGGCCGGTCCTCGACCAGCGGGGCGAGCTCACCGCGCAGATCGCCGATCCCGTTGCCCGTGTCCACCACGAGGTCGCGGTCGCGTCCACGGACATGCCAGACGTTCGATTCGAAGAAGACGTCGAGGTGATCCTCGACGAGCAGCGTGATCTCGTCGGTCACCCGCTCGGTTCGGAACCACCGCTCGGCGACGGGAAGGTCGGTCACGTGCGGTCGGTGAAGAACACCGACGGGGCCTCGGGGCGGAGACAGTGGACGGAGGTCATCGACGCGTTGTAGGAGCCGACGTTGGGGATCGCCACGATGTCGCCCTCCTCGACCGCCGGCATCGGATGGTCTTCGGCGAGCAGGTCGTTCCCCTCGTTGATGTGCCCGGCCACGGTGACGCGCGCCACGGGCTCGGCGTCGGCGGCTCGGCACAGGATCGGGTGGTAGGGGATCCGATACACGAAGTGCTCGTTGATCACGTTCCAACCGGTGTCCAGTCCGATGAAGGTGGTGCCGTCTCGATCCTCGACGCTCACGACCTCGGCGAGATGGACGGCGCACTGCTTCGCGAGGAACTCGCCGGGCTCGGTCCCGACCGCCACGTCGAGCGGCCCGAGATGCCGGGCGAGGACGGACGCCCACGCCTCGAGGTCGAGCGGTTCGTCATCGGGCCGGAACGGCACACCGAGGCCTCCTCCCGTGTTGACTTCCACGATCGGACACCCGGCATCCATCAGCGTCCTGGTGGCCTCGGCCACACGCCGCATCGTCTCGTCGACGATCGGGAGCGCGTCGGTGAGGTAGAGGTACCCCGCGTGCACGTGCACGGTGTCGATCGTGAGGTCGTGCCGCCGCGCGATGTCGAGCGCCTCTCCGAGCCGCTCGGGGTAGATCCCGAACTTGGTCGGCCGATCGCCCGCGTAGGTCTGGCCGCCGCCCGGGTAGGCGGCCCCGATGCGCGGGTTGATCCGGATGCCGACCGTCGAGCCCGGCGCCCGGGCCCCCACGCGATCCAGCTGCGTGAGGAGATCGACGTTCAGGTGGACCCCCGCCGCGAGCACCGCATCGAGGTCGCGGGCGGACAGGTTCGTCCCCGTGTAGCTGATCTCCTCCTGTATCCACCCGTGATCGAGCGCCCACCCGATCTCCATCGGTGAGCAGACGTCCATCCCGACGCTCTCCGGGGAACCCGGCGGGCCGAGGGCGCGGAGGAAGGCGAGGAACGCCGGCTCTCGCTGGGCCTTCAGCGCGAGCCGGACCCGGTGGCGGAGACCGGCGGCGCCGAGCGCGCCTTGGAGACCGCGTGCTTGTTCCTCCACACGGACGAGATCGTGGGCGTAGAGCGGGGTTCCGTGCTCGCGCGCGATCGACTCGGCGTCGCGGCCCGCGATCGAGAGCCGGCCGGCCCGGACCTCGAGCCCGGGCCGGTCCCACCACGTCAGCTGGGAGGTCGTTCGCGCCATGCGGGCGCCAAGGCTACCCGCAGGTGCGACGTGCTACCGGGTCAGGCGGTCGCGGCCGCCGACAACTCCGCCTGCTCTTCCAGGCCGGCCTCTCGTCGAGCGACCAACAGGACCGAGGCCACCGTGGCGATGATGCCGCTCGCCAAGGACATCGCCAGACCCATCGCGACGGTCGCTTCGAACGGCGTCTGCCCCTCGGCCCCCGGCAGGAGCGGGTTCGGACCGATCGTCTCGGCCACGCGGGTGAACCCGATCGCGGAGCAGACCAGGAGGACCATGCTCGAGATCACCATCAAGAGTGCGACGATGCGCCGGATCGCCGGGTCCGTGAGCAGGATGTAGGCGCAGCCGAACAGCAGCGCGCCGATGCCGGCGGCGAACGCGATGGCGCCCGTCCCGTCCCAGGTGCCGTCCAGGTAGATGGTCACCGTGCCGCCGTCCACCGGATAGGAGTAGCTGAACCACTTCGCGTAGACGCCGATGAAGCCGGTCAATCCCGCCACGGCGGTCACGACCGCCAGGAAGTTGATGCGTTCGGAGCGCATGGACGATCCTCCTCGTCGGATGTCCCGGCTATCGGCACGGGATAGGCCGATTCTTGACCGCGGATCCCGCCGGTTCAACGACCCCAACGGCCCCGGAGCCCGATGCGACTCGAGAGGGACAGCATGCGTCCGGCGAGATCGATCGCATCGTGAGTGGAGGTGAGGGGATTTGAACCCCTGGCCTCTGCCGTGCGAAGGCAGCGCTCTACCGGGCTGAGCTACACCCCCGGGACGTCGGGCAGCGTAGCAGAGCTCCCTCACACGTCCGGCTGCGTCCGCGGGCGGAGCTCGGCCGCGTGCCGGTCGAGGGCGTCGCGGAGATCCTTCTGCACCACCGAGATCGACAGGTCGCCGCGGGTCTTCTCGATCAGGGAGCGGGAGACGTCGGTCGCGCGCCGGAGATTCATCGTGATCGCGTCCGGATAGTCCATCGCGACGAGGACGCCGAACATCTCCTCCATCACAGCGAGCAGCCGCTCGGCGTGTTCCACCTCGCCTTCCCGGAGCAGATCGAGGAGTCGTCGCCGTCCCTCGCCGATCGCGTCGGACATCCCGCCGAGGTACGCCGCATCCTCGACGTGGAGGTCCGTCGGGCCCGGCAGGTCGTCGCCCGTGACGAGCGCCATCGTGAGGTTCGCCTCGGCGTACTCCTTCTGGGCGTCCTGCAGGTAGCCCGCGTGGCGGATGTCGGCGTGATCCCGGACGGCGGCGAGTCCTTCCTCCAACGACGCGCGGGACTCGCCGATAAGGGTCTTCGCGGTGTCGAACTCCAGTCGATGGATCGCGCGGATCGCGTTCGCGCTCGCGCGGATCGAGCGGCGCGCGGCGGGCAACGCCTGCTCGCGGGCGGCGTTCTTGGCGTCGAGACGAGCGTGGATGGAACGGGCGAGTTCGGAGAGGTCCACTCAGCCGGCGGAGGCGGGGCGGACCACGACGTGCACACGGTCGCTCTCCGCGAGCCCTTCGAGACCGTTGAACGTTTCGTGCGCGTGCCCGTTGCGACCCTCGATCACGTACCGGGCCGCGAAGGCGGCGGCGTGGTCGCCCGGGATCCGCGCGTTGCGGACCGTCTCCTGCGGATCGGCCACGCTCCGGCGCTTCATCGAGATCAGCATCCAGATGTATGCGCCGAGCAAGATCGCGAGCGCCAGCGTGACGTTCCAGACGACCCGGAGCGGAGGGACGAGCCCGATCAGGAAGGAGATGCCGATGGCCTCGATCAGGAAGACGAGGACGCGCCGGCGGCGGTCGCGGACGCGGGCCTTGCGGCGTTCGGCGTCACCGACGAAGCGAGCCCCCTTCCGGGGAGTCACGATCCAGCGTCCGGTGGTGCCGTTCACCTCAGCGTGCGCCAAGAACTCCATCCTACGTTCGAAATCCTCGACCGAAGCCGACATCGAGCGTCGTCGCGATATGCGTGGAAGCAGTGTTGCGGCCCACATGATGCCGAGTGCCGCGAGGAGCAGCCAATCCAATGCGCCCAGCCTCCGCTCTGTCGTTCCCGGTTCGACACAACATCTAGGCTGGGACGGCACCGTAGCACCACATATAGGGGTCCTCAATCACATCGATGTGATCCGAAGAACTTTTTCACAAGCGTGTCGGGGACGGTCGCGGCCCCCGCGGGGAATCCGCCGGTCCGGGGATCAGCTCGGGGCCGCGTAGTCGCCGGACTTGCCTCCGGACTTCGCCAGCAGGCGCAGGCCGTCGATCCGGGCCGCCCGGTCGTACGCCTTCGCGGTGTCGTACACGCTGAGGGCGGCCACGGCCGCCGCCGTGAGGGATTCCATCTCGACGCCGGTCCGATCGCGCGCCCGCACCCGCGTCCACACCCGGATCGTGCCGGACTCCTGGTCGGGCTCCACCCGCACCTCCGCACCTGTCACCGCGATCGGGTGACAGAACGGTAGGAGGTCGGGGGTTCGCTTGACCCCCATGAGTCCCGCGATCCGCGCGGCTTCGATCGGATCGCCCTTCGGCGTCCCCGCGACGAGCTGGGCGCAGGCCTCCGGGGTCATCGTGACCACGCACTCTGCCTCGGCCTCGCGATCGGTGACCTCCTTCGCACCGACCTCGACCATCCGGGCCGACAGCTCCGCGTGGAGTCGCGCCCGCTCGAAGCCCTCCCCGCCGATCACCTCAGTCCTCCGAGGACCGGAACAACATGACCTTCACGGATGAGCCGGCGGAGGCGACGTCGGTGCCGGCGGGGATCATCGCCAATCCGTTGGCCCGCGCGACGGTCGAGATCAGGTTCGATCCCCGTGCGCCCGTCGGCGCGGCCGACCAGCCCCCCTCCTCGCGGCGGACCTCGACCCGCGCGTACTGGAGCTTCCCGCGAGGGCCCCGGACGTCCTCGGTCAGGGTGGCCGTCACCTCGGGGCGGAACAGGTGCGTCCGACCCATCATCTTGAGGATCGCCGGTCGGAGGAAGACCTCGAGGCTCACGAACACGCTGACCGGATTGCCCGGCAGCCCGAAATACGGCTTGCCCTCGACGTGGCCGAAGCCCTGCGGCATCCCCGGCTGCATGGCCACCTTGTAGAAGTCCACGTCGCCTCGTCGGAAGAACGCGGCCTTGACCACGTCGCGCTCCCCCACCGAGACGCCGCCCGACGACACGAACGCGTCGGCCTGGATCTCGAAGCTGAAGATCGTCTCGCGGAGCGACTCGACGTCGTCGCGCACGATCCCCGCCATCACCGGCATCGCGCCCATCTCACGGAGCGCGCCGAAGATCAGCGCCGAGTTCGCGTCCCGCACCTGCCCGAACGCCGGTGTCTCCGTCGGAGACACCAGCTCGTCGCCGGTGGACAGCACGACCACTCGAGGCCGCGGATGCACGAGCGGGGTCGGGAAGCCGGCGATCGCGAGCAGTCCGAGCTCGGGGGCGCCGAGGCGCTTCCCGGCGGGCACGAGGACGTCCCCCTCGCGGACGTCTTCCCCGTGCGGGCGCACGTGCGTGCCGGCGGCGGGCCCGTCGAGCAACCGGACCAGCTCGTCACCGTCGATCATCGCGTTCTCGATCGGCACGACGACGTCGGCGCCTCCGGGGATCGGCGCACCCGTGGCGATGTGCATCGCCTCGCCGGCGCCGACGGTCCCCTCGGGCTCGTGGCCGATCAGAGCCCGGCCGACGATCTTCAGCTCGGCGGGCTGCGACGGCGTGGCGTCGGCGACGTCGGAGGCCCGCACCGCGAACCCGTCCATCGCGGAGGACGCGAACTCGGGGAGATCGTGGGTGGCGACCACGTCCTCGGCCACCACGCAGCCGTACGCGTCTGTAAGGGGGAGATGAAGCGGAGCCAGTGGATGGATCGCGCCGAGCACCCGCTCCCGGGCCTCCTCGACGGAGAGCAGGCCCTCGGGTGCGTCGTGATCGTGGGGCTGGGCCGCCATGCCGGTCAGTGTAGGCGTCGCCTCAGCGGAGGCGAGCCCTCGGAGGCCGACTCAGCCGAGCTTCTCGCGCCGAGCGAGCTCCGCGAGGTAGGCCTTGAACTGGGAGCCGATGTCGTCGCGATCGAGGGCGAGCTCGACCGTCGCGCGCAGGTAGTCGAACTTGTTCCCCACGTCGAACCGACCCTCGAACGTCAACGCGTACACGGCCTGCTCCTGGGCGAGCAGGTTGATCGCGTCGGTCAGCTGGATCTCCCCGCCGTGACCGGGAGGGGTCTCGCGGAGCGCGTCGAAGATCTCGGGCGTGAACACGTAGCGGCCGATCGCGGCGAGCGTGGACGGGGATCGCTCCGGAGCCGGCTTCTCGATGATGGAGACGATCCGCACGAGGTCCTCCTCCACGGGCTCCGGCTCGATCATGCCGTAGAGCGAGGCCTCGTCGCGACGCACCTCGATCGCCGCCAACACGCTCCGGCCGTAGCGTTCGTGGACCTTCAGCATCCGGTCGAGGAGGGGGGTCCTGGGCCGGACGAGATCGTCGGGCAGCATCACGACGAACGGCTTGTCGCCGATGTGGGTCTCCGCGCACGCGATAGCGTGGCCGAGGCCGAGCGGGTCGCGCTGCCGCGTGTAGTAGATCGACGCCAGCTCCGCGATCGCGCGCACCTGCTTCAGCTCGTCGAACTTGCCCTTCGCCTCGAGGAAGTGCTCCAGCTCGGCCGACCGGTCGAAGTGATCCTCGATCGATCGCTTCCCACGGCCGGTCACCATCAGGATGTCGGTGATCCCGGCCCGCACGGCTTCCTCCACGACGAGCTGGATCGCGGGCGTGTCGACGACCGGCAGCATCTCCTTGGGGGTCGCCTTCGTCGCCGGCAGGAACCGGGTGCCGAGCCCCGCCACGGGGATCACGGCGTTCTGAACCTTCACGCGCGCAACGCTACTCCGGTCGCGGAACCGATGTCAGCCGCGAACAGGGCCCCGGGTAAACTTGCTCCGGATGCCGACCTACGAGTACACGTGCCGGGACTGCGGCCACACGTTCGACATCGTGCAGTCGATGTGGGACGAGTCGCTGACGATGTGCCCCGAGTGCGGCGGCAGCCTCCGGAAGGTGTTCGCGCCGCCGGCGATCTCGTTCAAGGGCTCCGGCTTCTACGCCACGGACCACGGGAAGAAGTCGAAGGCGTCGGCCGAGTCACGATCCGACGGCGAGAAGGGCGAGAAGAAGCCAGGAGAGAGCAAGGAAGGCGGGAAGAAGACCGACGGCGCAGCGTCGAGCGACGGGGCGAAGGACACGAAGGGCTCCTCCGACGGGTCCGGGAAGTCGTCCACGCCCGCGAAGAAGGAGCCGGCGCCCTCGTGACCGAAGCCCGGGCGGAGATCGGGGTCATCGGAGGGTCCGGGTTCTACGCGTTCCTCGAGGACACGATGACGATCGAGGCGGAGACGCCGTTCGGCGCGCCGTCCGCGCCGATCACGCTCGGGACGGTCGGCGACCGCACGGTCGCGTTCCTCCCCCGCCACGGGACGGATCATCGGTTCCCGCCCCACCTGGTCCCGTACCGGGCGAACCTGTGGGCGCTGAAGGACCTCGGGGTCACCCGGGTGTTCGGACCGTGCGCGGCGGGATCGCTCCGCAAGGAGATCCCTCCCCGCACGCTCGTCGTGAGCGACCAGGCCATCGACTTCACGAAGTCCCGCTCGAACACGTTCTACGACGGCCCGCAGACCACGCACGTTTCCTTCGCCGACCCGTACTGCCCCACGCTCCGGGAGACGCTGGTGAAGACGGCCGCCTCCCAGGGCATCGAGCACCGCGACGGAGGAACGATGGTCGTCATCGAGGGCCCGCGGTTCTCGACGGTGGCGGAGTCGCGGATGTACGCGCAGCTCGGCGCCGACGTGATCGGGATGACGCAGTTCCCGGAGGCGACGCTCGCGAGGGAGCTCGAGCTCTGCTACGGCAACGTGGCGCTCGTCACCGACTACGACGTCGGCGTGGACGACATCCCGGCGGTCACCCACGAGGAGGTCCTCAAGGTGTTCGGCGAGAACATCGACACGCTCCGAGACCTCCTGTTCGCCGCGATCCCCGCGGTGCCGGCCGAGCGGACATGCCCGTGCGCGACCGCCCTGGCGGGCACCGGCAACGGATGACGGCCCGCCGAACCCTCGTCACCGTCGAGGTCCGGTTCGTGACCGACGAGCATCCCGAGCAGCTCACCGATCGGGTGCGGGAGGCGGTCGCGACGATCGTCGGCAAGCAGGCGCTCGAGGAGTTCCGCGTCAAGACGCTTCCGCTCGAGCCCCCGAACGAGAAGGGCGGTCTCCGCCCCGTCGAGTGACGGAGGTCACTGTGCGGCGCCCGGGAGCCGTCTACGGTCGCGCCGATGCTCTTCCGCCGAAAGCTGCCGCGATCGTCCTTCGTCCTGCTCTCCGCTTCCGTCGTGAGCGCGCTGGCGGCGGCGCTCGTGATGCGGGCCTACGCACACCGGCTCGACGTGGTGCGCCCGGACGGCGGTCCCCCGATCGCGGTGGTCGCGGCTGTCGCGCACGTCCCGCGAGGTTCGGTCCTCACCGAGACGGTCCTCGAGGTCGTGACGCTGCCGTCCCGCTTCGCGCCGCCCGGCGCGATCCGCGACCCGGCTCGCGCCACGGGACGGATCGTGGTCGCGGACATCGCGGCGGGCGAGGTCGTCACCCAGCTGCGTCTGGCCGGTTCGCGCTCGGGTCCGACCGCTTCCCTCGTGGGCGCCGGCATGCGGGCGGTCGAGATACCGGTCGCGTCGGCGGTCGGGGTGCGGGCCGGTGACCTGGTCGACGTGATCGCCACCTTCGGGGGAGGCGGCGCCCACACGGAGGTGACGGGCGAAGCGATCGAGGTGCTCGCCGTCGACCGGGCGGGCGGTGGCGCCTCCTTCGGAGGCACCACCGCCCCACCACAGGGCGGAGTCGGGCTCGTCCTGCTCGTCTCGCCCACGGACGCGGAGGCACTCGCGTTCGCGTCGGCGTTCGCCACGCTCTCCGTCGCCGTTCGGGGTCCCGACGATCTCGTCCCCGGCTCGGCCTTCACGGTTCCGGTGACGGTCGACCGCTAGCATCAGGCGGACCTTTCCCGACGGAAGGACCGTGTGAGCATCCTGCAAGCGATCGTCCTCGGCCTCGTGCAGGGGGCGACGGAGTTCGCACCGGTCTCGAGCTCGGGACACCTGATCCTCGTGCCGTGGATGTTCGGATGGGGAGCGATCGGCGACCCCGACCTCCAGAAGTCATTCGACGTCGCGCTCCACATGGGCACGCTCCTCGGCGCGTTGATCTATTTCCGGAGCGATGTCGCGAGATACGCGGCGGCTTGGCTCCACTCGATCGTCACACGGCGGATGTCCACCCCTGACGAGCGCATCGCCTGGGCTCTCGTCGTCGGGACGATCCCGGGCGCGATCATCGGGGCGCTGTTCGAGGACGTGATCCAGGAGAAGCTTGGCGCACCCTGGTTGATCGCCGTGATGCTGGTGGCCTTCGGGATCGTGCTCGTCGTCGTCGATCGCCGTGCCCGGAGCGACCGCGACTTCGACTCGATCGGACCGAAGGAGGGTCTCCTGCTCGGTACCGCGCAGGCGCTGGCGCTCCAACCCGGCGTGTCCCGATCCGGCGTGACGATCACGGCGGCGCGCGCGATGGGCCTCGATCGCGAGTCGGCGGCTCGCTTCTCCTTCCTCCTCTCGCTGCCGATCATCGCCGGCGCCGGCGCGTACAAGGCGGTGGACCTCGCGCAGACCGGGCTCCAGGGCTACGCGGCAGAGTTCGTCGCCGGGATGGTCGCGTCCGCGATCAGCGGCTTCGTCGTGATCTGGGGCCTGCTCCGGTACCTGAAGCGCCACGACTTCACGGTGTTCCTCGGCTACCGGGTGGCCCTGGCAGCCGTGGTCGCGATCCTGATCGTCGCGAACGTCCGCGACGCCACGCTCTGAACTAGTCTTCGCACCTGATCGGAGACGCGCGCGCGGATGGAGGCGAACGATGACCGAACTGTTGATGCTCGGCGGCGAGCGGACGGCGGCGGCAGACGGTGGCACCACCGAGGTGGTCGAGCCGTCGACCGGCGCACCCGCCTGGGAGGTCGCCAAAGCGTCGCCGGAGGACGCCCGTCGGGCGGTCGACGTGGCCGTGGAGGCGTTCGAGTCGGGGCCGTGGCGCCGCATGAGCGCTCGTGAGCGGGGGCACATCCTCACGAAGGCCTCGTTCCTGATCCGTGACAAGGCCGAGGAGCTCGCCACGCTCGAGGCGCGCAACGGAGGGAAGCCGATCGGCGGGGCGCGCGCCGAGATCGACATCGTCGCCAACACCTATGAGTACTGGGGCGGCGCGGCCAACAAGATCTTCGGGGAAACGATCCCGATCGTCCCGCCGGGGCTCGACGTGACCCTCCGGGAGCCGGTGGGGCCCTGCGTCCTGATCAGCCCGTGGAACTTCCCGGCCGTGATCGCGAACTGGAAGGTCGCTCCCGCGCTCGCGTGCGGGAACACGGCCGTCCTGAAGCCCGCGTCGCAGACCCCGCTCACCGCCCTCGCGATCGCCGACCTCCTGATGGAAGCCGGTCTCCCCGAGGGAACGCTGAGCGTGCTTCCCGGCCCGGGGTCCACGACGGCCGCGGCGTTGATCGCCGATCCTCGCGTCGCGAAGATCGGGTTCACGGGCTCCACGGAGGTGGGCACCCAGGTCATGGCGGCGGCGGCCGCCAACATCACGAGGGTGTCGTTGGAGCTCGGCGGGAAGTCCGCGAACGTCGTGTTCGACGACGCCGACCTCGACGTCGCGATCCCGAAGTCGCTCTGGTCCGTCTTCGACAACGCCGGGCAGGACTGCTGCGCTCGCTCTCGGCAATTCGTGCAGCGCCGGATCTACGACGAGTACGTCGAACGGTTCTCGAAGGCGACCGAGGCGATCACACTCGGGGAACCGCTCGACGAAGCGACCGAGATGGGCCCGCTGATCAGCCAGGGCCAGCGACAGACCTCCCTCGACTACCTCGCGATCGGGCAGAAGGAGGGTGGACGTCTGGTGACCGGTGGAGAGGTCCCTGACGGAGACGGGTACTACCTCCGACCTGCGGTGCTCGCGGACGTCGACAATTCCTGGCGCGTCGCTCGAGAGGAGATCTTCGGGCCCGTCGTCTGCCTCCTGCCGTTCGACACGGAGGAGGACGCGATCGGGCTCGCGAACGACACGCCCTACGGGCTGTCGGGCTCGGTGTGGACGCGTGACATCGGTCGGGCGATCCGCGTGGCGAAGGCGATCCGCACCGGCGTGATCAGCGTGAACTCCTCCAGCAGCGTGTTCACGGAGGCCCCGTTCGGCGGCTTCAAGCAGAGCGGGCTGGGTCGCGAGATGGGGATGCACGCGGCGGCGCTCTACACCGAGGTGAAGAACATCTATTTCAGCGAGGAGTGATCGCTCCTAGACGGAGCGGTCGTAGCGGACGCGTTCCCAGTCGGTCACCGTCTCGCGCCACGCCTTGAGCTCCCAGGCACGGGACGTCGCGTAGTAGTCGCAGAACCCCACGCCGAGCGCGCGCTGTAGGGCTTCATCCTCGGCGAACGCGGCGATCGCAGCCTCGAGGGAACCGGGGAGCTCGGGGAGGTCTTCCCGCGTGTAGGCGTCGCCCTCGATCGGATCGGGGGGCTTCGCGTTCCGCCGCATCCCGTCGGCCGCCGATACGGCGATCGCGGAGAGCGCCAGGTAGGGGTTCGCGTCTGCGCCCGGTCGCCGGCACTCGAACCGCCAGAGCTCGGGACGGGCAGAGCGGATCGCGCGCACCGCGCACGACCGGTTCTCGTAGCCCCAGGTGGCGTTGATCGGTGCGAACCAGCCGGGAACGAGCCGCTTGTACGAGTTGATCGTCGGGTTCAGCAGCAACGACGCCGCGGGGAGGTGCTCGAGGACGCCCGCGATCGCTCCGGCGAGGGGATCCGGGAGCGGATCGTCAGCCGCCGCGCCCGCGAACGCGTTCGTGTCCCCGTCCCAACAGGACAGGTGGACGTGCCCGCTCGATCCCTCCTCCCCTGGCATCGTCTTCGCGAGGAAGCTCGCGCGGAGGCCCATCGAGGCGGCCACCTGCTTCGTCGCGAACTTCGCCAGGACCGCCCCGTCGGCCGCCGCCAGCCCGCGCTTGGGCGAGAGGTTCAGCTCCAGGAGCCCGGGCCCGGCTTCGGTGTGCACCGCGGAGAGCTCCACGTCCATCGACCGGAGCGCTCCCACGAGCGCGTCGACGAACCGGTCGTACCTCCCGATCTCGTGCAGGCTGTAGCTGATCCCACTCGACATCGGCGCGCCCTGCTCGTCCCAGATCCGGACCTCGTACTCGATCGCCGCCATCACCTCGTAGCCGAGCGAGGAGACGTCCTCCACGACCCCCGCGAACACCTCCCGGGAGGCGAAGTCGCACGGCTTCCCGTCCGGCCAGCTCGGCGTCGCCAGGCAGATCCGCCATCCCGGCCGCCATGCGAGGTCGCGCATCGTCTCGACCTCGGGCGTGACGAGCAGGTCTGCCGCGCCGGTGCGGATCCCGAACCGCTCGTAGTCGGTGATCGGCGTGTCCACCGGGTCCAGCCCGATGATCAGATCCGTCATCACCGTTCCGTGGTGCACGGCGGCATCGAATGCGGCAGGGCGCAGCGCCTTCCCGCGGAGGGAGCCGTTCATGTCGGGGATCGCGAGGAGGACGAACTCCTCGCTGCTCTCCGCGGAGCTCATATCGTGCCCGCGGACGGGAGGGAGCCCTCGACCGACGCCTGCACCGACGCGATCGTCGCCCGGAGACGTTCGACGATCTCCGCGAGCTCTTCGTCCGTGGTCACGTACGCGGGGGCGAGGAGGACCTGGTCCCCGGCGAAGCCGTCTGCCTGCGGATGGGTGGACGTCACGAGCAGCCCCTGTTCCAACGCGGTGTCGTCCACGAGCGCCGCCACGTCGAGGTCGACCGGCAGGAGCGACTCCCCGTCTCGAGGGTCGACGAGCTCCACCCCGAGGAGGAAGCCACGACCCCGGACCTCGCGCACGATGTCGAACTCCTGGAGTGCCGCCTCGAGCTCGTCGCGGAGCTCGGGCCCGCGTTCACGCACCCTGTCGACCAGGCCGCGTTCCGTCAAGAGGTCGAGCACGGCCAGGCCCACGGCCGAGGACAGGGGCGCGCCGTCCCACGTGTGCCCGAGGTCGAACTCGCGGGAGCCGCGATCGATCGCGTCGTAGACGTGCTGGCGGCACAGGGCCGCTCCGAGCGGCGCGTAGCCGGCGCCGAGTCCTTTGCCGATCGCCACGATGTCCGGCTCGACGGCGACTTGATCCGCCGCGAGCCAGCTCCCCGTCCTGCCGATGCCGGTCACGACCTCGTCGAAACAGATCAGGAACCCGTGCTCGGCCCGGCGTTCGTCGAGGCCCTGCCAGAAACGATCGGGCGGCGAGTACGCGGGGAGCGCCGCCGCACTCACCGGTTCGATGAAGAACGCCGCGATCGTCTCGGGTCCGGCCTCCTCGAGGAGCCGATCGAGCTCGGCCAGCGCCTCCTCGCCGGTGGGGTCGGTGCGCCATGTCGAGGGCGGGAGGTGAAGGTGCCCGGCGAGGTACGGGGTATACGGCTCCTGCAACGTTCGGCGGCCGGTGAGCGCCAGCGTGCCCATCGTCGATCCGTGGTACGCCTGCGCCGGCGAGATCACGCGCCAACGCGCGGTGTCGCCGCGCTCGACGTGGTACAGGCGAGCGAGCTGGAGCGCGGTCTCGTTCGCCTCGGAACCGCCGGAGACGAGCCGGACCCGCGCCATCCCCGGCGCGACGACCTCCAACAGTCGGTCGGCGAGTCGCTCCTGCGGCTCGCTCGTGAAGTGGTGGTTATAGAAGTACGAGAGCCGTTCGGCTTGCTCCGCGGCCGCCTCCGCGATCTCCGGCACGCCGGACCCGAGGCAGGCGACCATCGCGCCTCCCGAGGTCGAGTCGAGGATCCGCCGACCGTCGGTCGTCGTGAGCCACACGCCGTCCCCTCGCTCGACGTTCGGGTAGTCGAGGTCGAGGAAGCGGGGGAAGACGTGGGTGGCGGTCGAGGCGATCGCGGGGGTGGTCACGCGACCACCGCTCAGCCCGCTCGCTCGTCCAGGTCGGCCTCGTGGGGTGCGTCGATACCCGCGACCTGGTGGAGGAAGTGCTCGAACAGCTGGAAGGCCCGGGCGCGGCTCTCGCCCGCGATGCGCTTCGTCTCCGCGAGCAACGCGTCCGGGTCGACGCCGTCGCCGTCGAGCTCGTGGCGATAGACGCGGACCCAGTCGTCCATGATCTGCGTTGTCACCTCGGGATGGAACTGGAGTCCGAGGCTCCGCCCCGCGACGAACGCCTGCGGGCCGACGTCGGTGTCCGCCACGACCGTCGAGCCCGGCGGGACAGTGAACGAATCGAAGTGCCATTGGAACCACGGCCCCTCGGGCAGGAGCTCGGGATCCGAGGTCCGGACGGGGAGCCAGCCGATCTCGGCCTCCTCGTGACGGAATCCGCGCGACCCGAGGGCGCGGGCAAGCATCTGGCCGCCGAAGCACAGTCCGAGCACCGGCACGTCCTCGGCGACCGCGGTCTCGAGCATGCTCGCCTCTCGGACCACGAACGGCTTCGTGTCGTCGAACGCGGCGAACTCCGAGCCGAGCGACACGATCAGATCGTAGTCGCGTGGATCGACGTCCCGATCCTCGACGTCGATGCGCCACGTGTCGACCTCCGCGCCGTGCGCCGCGAGCCACTCCGTCACATGCCCGGGCGGCGTCGGCTCCTCGTGTTGGAGGATCAGCGCGCGCAGCCGCTCGGGATCCCGCTCGGTTCGGCTCATCGAGCGCCTCCAATCGGTGCCGAGGTGATCGGCGCGGCACGGGCGAGCTCCGGCTCCACGTCGGCCGCGACGCTGCGCACGACCTCGACGAACCGGGACACCATCTCGCCGAGCTCGTCGTCCGTCGCCGTGAACGCCGGAGCGAACAACGTCTGGTCGCCGGCGTAGCCGTCGCGCGTCGGCTGGGTCGAGAGGACGATCAGCTCGCGATCGAACGCAGCCGCGTCGATCCGGGCGCCGACCCGGAGCTCCGGCGGCAGGAACGACTCGCCGTCGCGCGGATCGACGAACGAGACACCGAGCAGGTACCCGTGGCCACGGACCTCGCGAACGAAGGGGATCCCCGCGAGCGCATCCCCGAGCTCGCCGAGGAGCCGCGCACCACGATCGTGCACCCGCTCGACCAACCCCTCGGTGCGCATCGCCTCGAGGACGGCGAGCCCGACGGCGCACGCGAGCGGAGCGCCGTCCCACGTGTGGCCGAGGGTGAAGCGGCGCGAGCCCTGAGCGAACGCCTCGTACACGTGCTCGCGGACGAGGACGGCACCGATCGCCGCGTACCCCGCGCCGAGGCCCTTGGCGGTCGCGATGATGTCGGGCACGCAGGCCGTCCCCGCGCCGGCGAACCATCGGCCGGTTCGGCCGACGCCGGTGACCACCTCGTCGAAGCACACGAGGAAACCGTGGCGCTCGCGTCGCTCCGCGAGCCCTTCCCAGAACCGAACGGGTGGCGAGTAGCCCGGGAGCGCGGCGGCGCTGATCGCCTCGCAGAAGTACGCGGAGACGTTCTCCGGACCCGCCTCCTCCAGCGCCCGGTCAAGCGCCTCGAGCGCGGCCTCGCCGGTCGGGTCGAAGCGCCACGTGCTCGGAGGGATGTGCAGGTGCTGCGGCAGATAGGGACCGAACGGACCGTGCATGCCGGGACGACCCGTCAGCGCGAGCGTCTCCAACGTCGGGCCGTGGTACGCCTGGGCGGGCGAGATCACTTGCCAGCGCTCCACGTCGCCCCGTTCGACGTGATAGCTGCGGGCGATCTGGATCGCCATCTCGTTCGCGTCGGCGCCGCTGACCGTGAACCGTGCGCGGGTGAACCCCTCGGGTGCGACCCCGACGAGCTCCTCGGCGAGCCGCTCCTGGGTCGGGTTCGTCATCCGCTCGTTGTGGACGAATGCGAGGGTCTCGGCCTGCGCCCGAGCCGCGGCGATGATGTCTCGCCGTCCGTGGCCGAGCGTGGCCGCCATCGAGCCGCCGCTCATCGCGTCGAGGTACCGGCGGCCGTCCGCGTCCTCGATCCAGACGCCATCTCCCCGCACCGCGACCGGCATCGCCCGCCCGAATTCGAGCGGGAGGACGTGCGTCCGGTCGCTCTCGATCGCCGTCTGTCCCAACCGGCCTCCTTGGGAGTCGAACCTGCCGAGCGACCCGGCCCGCCCGGCGGCAGTAGCGTACGGCACGCCGCGCGCGGAGGTCATCCGTTGCGAGCCAGGAGGCTCGCACGGTATAACCCAGCCCTCCGGGCGCCGCGCGGTCCGGGCAGGATGAGCACGCACGTCTCGGGCCTCGAGAGGAGCCGATCGATGACCGACGTGAAGGGGATCCTGGAGGGATGGCAGAAGCAGGACATCGGGTTCGTCCGGTTCGAGCTTCCGGATATGCACGGCATCTCTCGATCGAAGACGATCCCGATCGCACACGCCTTCGACTACGCCGAACGAGGTCTGAACATGTACGGCGG
>DASSDW010000154.1:0-2522 GCA_035696925.1 Actinomycetota bacterium | reverse complement strand
AACATCGCCGCGCGCACCCGCGACTCGTCGAAGTTGAGATCCGGCTGATGGGAGTAGAACCGATGCCAGTAGTACTGGCCGGCCATCTGGTCCCACGCCCAGTTCGACGACTCGAAGTCGCTGAAGATCACGCGCGCGTCGGGGTATCCCTCCGGCGTGTCGGCCCAGACGTAGAAGGTGCGCTGCCAGGAGTTCGGCTTCGCCGCGCGGGCTCGCTGGAACCACGGGTGCTCGTCCGACGTGTGGTTCATCACGACCTCGGTGATCACGCGCAGGTCGCGTCGGTGCGCCTCCTTGAGGAACGTCCGGAAGTCGCGCATGGTGCCGTAGGCGGGGTGGATCGCCTTGTACGCCGAGATGTCGTAGCCGTCGTCCTTGAGCGGCGACGGGTAGAACGGCAGGAGCCACACGGCGGTCGCGCCCAGGTCCCGGATGTGGTCGAGGCGTTGCACGAGCCCCGCCAGGTCGCCCACACCGTCGGCGTTGCTGTCCTGGTAGGCGCGCACGTGCAGCTCGTAGATCACGGCGTCCTGGTACCAGCGTGAAGGCGCGCCGAGGGACGCGAGACCCTCGGAGGGTTCGGTCGCGGGATCGGTCGCTGTGGCGGACGCGGGGATCTCGGACGCCGACGGCTCCGCGGTCGTTGGCACGCGAGGCGTCACGGTGCTCGGCCCTCGTCGGGTTCGATCGCGAGGACGTGACCCGGCTGATGCCCGGGATGGAGCTCGACGAAGTTCCGTGCACCGGTCCACGAGAACGTCTCCCCGCCGAGGAGGTCACGCGCGGTGAAGGGCGCGTCCCACGCCATCCCGAGCTCCGGCATCCGCAGGTCGACCCAG
Organism: Actinomycetota bacterium; assembly: GCA_035696925.1. Classification (GTDB taxonomy): domain Bacteria; phylum Actinomycetota; class UBA4738; order UBA4738; family HRBIN12; genus JAJNBA01. The sequence continues at coordinate 1,683 of DASSDW010000154.1, read as the reverse complement.
CCGGATCGCGGGTGCACGGGATCGAGGTTCACGATGACGACCACGGGGTCCTTCCCGTCGGGGAGCGTCTTGCTGTAGGCGAGCAGCTGGTCGCCGTCCACCGGGTGGAACCGGAGCGTGCGGTCGTGCTGCAGGGCCGGATGCTCGCGGCGGATCAGGTTGACGCGGGCGATCAGCTCGCGCAAGGCACCGGCGGCGAGGGTGCGGGGACGGATCTCGTACTTCTCGGAGTGGAGGTACTCCTCGGAGCCGGGCTCCCTGGGCTCGCCCTCCATGTGCTCGAACGCGGGTCCGTAGATCCCGTAGTTCGCGCCGAGCGTCGCCGCCAGGAGGAATCGGAGCCGGAACGCCGGGGGTCCACCCTCCTGCAACTGATCAGTGAGGATGTCCGGCGTGTTCGGCCACAGGTTCGGCCGCAGGAAGTCGCGGACGGGTGCCTGCGTGAGCTCGATCAGGTACTGGGTCAGCTCGTCCTTCGTCCGGCGCCACGCGAAGTACGTGTACGACTGATCGAAGCCGATCTTGGCCAGATGCTCCATCACCCGCGGACGCGTGAACGCCTCCGACAGGAACAGGACGTCGGGATGATCCCGCTTCACCTCGGCGAGCAGCCACTCCCAGAACCCGAAGGGCTTCGTGTGCGGATTGTCCACGCGGAAGATCGAGACGTCGCGATCGACCCAGAACAGCACGACATCCAGGAGCGCGCGCCAGAGACCCTCCCGATCCTTCGTCTCGAAATCGATCGGGTAGATGTCCTCGTACGTCTTCGGCGGGTTCTCCGCAAAGCGGATCGCGCCGTCGGCCCGATGGCGGAACCACTCGGGATGCTGCGTGACCCACGGGTGGTCGGGCGAGCACTGGAACGCCAGGTCGAGGGCGAGCTCCATCTCGTGGCGTTTCAGCTCCGCGAGCAGGTGCTCGAGATCGTCGAACGTCCCGAGCTCCGGATGGATCGCGGTGTGCCCACCGGCCTCCGATCCGATCGCCCACGGACTCCCCGGATCGTCGGGTCCGGCCGCCGCGGTGTTGTTCGGGCCCTTCCGGCTGGTGCGCCCGATCGGGTGGATCGGCGGCAGGTACAGCACGTCGAACCCGAGCTCGGCGATGTCCGGCACGAGCGCGGCGACGTCGCGGAGCGTGCCGTGCCGGCCGGGATCCGGAGACGCGGAGCGCGGGAAGAGCTCGTACCAGGCGCCGTGGCGTGCCCGTTCGCGGGCGGCGACCATCTCGAGCTCCTGTGAGCTGGCCACTCCACGGCGTCGATCGGGATGCGAGGACATCAGCGCATGGAGGTCGTCGGACAGGGCGAGCGTCGTTCCCGCGGCCGTGTCCTTGCGGCGCATGACCGCCGCGGCCGCCTTGAGCCGATCCGCATCGTCGTCGGCTCCCGCCGCGCGGGCGCGCCGCACCGCCCCGCTCACGAGCGCCGCCCCCTCTTTGAGCTCGACGGCGACGTCCTGGCCGGCGTCACGGCGCTTCTCGAGGTCCGACCGCCACGTCGCCCACGTATCGATCCATCCCTCGATTCGGAAGCGATACGTGCCCGGCTCCGTGATCACGAGGTGGGACCGCCAGTGATCGTTCCCGAGGGGAACCATCGGCGCCTCGTCCCAGTCGGCATCGTCGTGGCGGATCAGGACGCGCGCAGCCGGCAGGTCGTGCCCGTCGGTGAACACGTCC
>DASSDW010000153.1:0-12123 GCA_035696925.1 Actinomycetota bacterium | reverse complement strand
GTCGTCGCGCTCGCGGGAGGTGTCGGTGCGGGGAAGTTCCTGCGCGGCCTCGTGCGCGCGGCGCCGGACGCCGACCTGACCGCGGTCGTGAACACGGGCGACGACATCGACGTGCACGGCCTCCGGGTGTGCCCGGATCTCGATTCGGTCACGTACTGGCTCGGCGACGCGTTCGACCGGGAGCGCGGGTGGGGCCGCCGGGACGAGACGTTCCGCGCGAACGAGGAGCTCAAGACCTTCGACCCCGACGCCGCGTGGTTCGGGCTGGGCGACCTCGACCTGGCGACGCACCTGTTCCGGACCCGCTCACTGGCCGACGGCATGTCGCTGTCCGGCGTCACCGCACGGATCGCCGAGCGGTTCGGGATCGTCGCCACGATCGTGCCGATGACCGAGGACCGAGTCGAGACACGGCTCGACGTGGTGGCGGATGGCCGGGAGATGGACCTGCACTTCCAGGAGTACTGGGTCAGGCGCGGCGGCCGCGACGACGTGAAGGCGATCCGCTTCGAGGGCGCCGAGCGGGCGTCCCCCGCCCCCGGCGTGCTCGACGCGATCGGAACCGCGGACGTCGTCGTGATCTGCCCCTCGAATCCGGTCGTCTCGATCGGCCCGATCATGTCCGTCCCCGGTGTGCGCGCGGCCGTCGCCGCCAGGCCGGTCGTGGGGGTCTCCCCGATCGTCGGGGGACGACCCCTCGCCGGGATGGCCGACCGGCTCATGCCGGTGGTCGGGCTCGAGGTCTCGGCGGTGGGCGCCGCTCGCGCGTACGACGACCTCCTGGACGCCTGGGTGATCGACGCGGAAGACGCCGGGCTGCGCGCGCGCGTACGAGACGAGCTCGGCGCACGGGTCGCGGTCACGGACACGGTGATGCGCGACGACGAGGTCGCGGAGCACGTGGCGAGGACCGCGCTCGCGACCCTCACATGACGATCGAGCTGATCCCGCTCGAGGGGCTGCCCGAGGTCGAGCCCGGCGACGATCTCGGCTCGCTGCTCGAGCCGTCGCTCCGCCGACGCGGAGCGAGCGAGGGCGACGTGGTGGCGATCACGCAGAAGGTCGTCTCGAAGGCGGAGGGACGGATCGTCCCCGGCGACGATCGCGCGTCGTGGGTGGCCCGGGAATCGGTGGCGGTCGTCGCCCGCCGGGGTGACCTGCTGATCACGCGGACGAAGCACGGGCTGGTGTGCGCGAACGCGGGTGTCGATGCGTCGAACGTCGCCCCGGGGTTCCTCACCCTGCTCCCCGAGGATCCGGATGCGAGCGCCGAGCGCCTGCAGAAGGAGCTCGCCGCTCGCCTCGGCCTCGCGCGGCTTGGCGTGGTGGTCACCGACACGTTCGGCCGACCCTGGCGCGAGGGGGTCGTCGACGTCGCGATCGGCTGCGCCGGGATGCCGGCGGCACTCGATCTCCGAGGGACCGTCGACGACCACGGCACGGTGCTGGAGACCACGGTCGTGGCGCTCGCCGACGCGGTGGCGGCGGCGAGCGGCCTGGTGATGACGAAGACGGCGCGGGTCCCGGCGGCGCTCGTCCGGGGACTGGATCGGGCGATCGGGGACGCGCCGCCGGGAGCCGCGCGCGACCTCGTCCGGGCACCGGTCGACGACCTGTTCCGGGAATCCGTCGCGGTGGCCCTCGCCTCCGCCGCTCCGAGCAGTGCGTTCGGCCCCGGAGACGTGCCCCGAGCCCTCCTCGAGGACGCGATGGCTGCGGCGAGCCCGCCCCTCGGCGCGGCCGTGTGCTCTTTCGTCGCGGTGGACTCGACCGCCGGGCGGCGCCGGCTGCTCGCCGCCGTCGAGGACCCGGACGATGCACTCCGGACGGCTCCCGTCTTGATCGTTCCCTGTGTGAGGGCCGATCCTGGGATCTCCGAGCAGGCGACCCTCCTCACCGCCGGTGCGGCGATCCGGTCGCTCGTGGTCGCCCTCCACGCGCAGGGCCTCGCGTGGTCCTGGGACCCGGGCCGCGTCCTCGATCCGGATCGCGTGCGCGCGGCGCTCACGCTGGATCCGGATCGGCGCCCGATCGGTGTCGTGGCCGCGGGCCCGATGCCGGCGGGCGGGGCCTGACGGCCCCGCCCCCGACCGTCTACGCGAACGACCCACGCAGGAAGTACCAGAGGAAGATGGCCGTGGCGATGTACAGCAACGGATGCACGTCCCGGGCCTTGCCCTGCATCAGCCGGATCGCCGTGTAGGCGATGAAGCCGGCCCCGACCCCGTTCGTGATCGAGTACGTGAACGGCATCAGGCCGATCGTGAGGAGCGCGGGGATCCCGATCGCAGGGTCGCGCCAATCGATCTCCCCGATCCCTCGCATCATGAAGTACCCGACGATCACGAGGACCGGCGCCGTCGCCTCCGGCGGGATCACGCCTGCGAGCGGGGACAGGAAGATGCACAGGAGGAAGAGCACGCCGGTGACCACGGACGCGAGTCCGGTGCGGCCACCTTCGCCGATGCCCGCCGCCGACTCGATGAAGGTGGTGTTCGACGACGCGCTCGCCGCGCCGCCGGCCGCCGCCGCCAGCGAGTCGACCAGCAGGACGCGGTTCATCTGGGGGAGCCGACCCTCGTCGTCGAGGAGCCCCGCCTCGTCACCCAGCGCGACCGCCGTTCCCATCGTGTCGAAGAAGTCGGAGAGCATGACCGTCACGACCGCGGCGATCGCCGCGACGACCCCGAGCGTCGAGAAGAAGCCGAACGAGAACTCGCCGAAGAGGCTGAAGTCGGGCGTCGACGTGACGGAGTCCGGCACCTGCGCGATCCCCGGGCCGACCGCGTCCCAGATCGCGTTGTCGCCCCAGATCGCGTTGATGATCGCCGCGATCACGGTGGTCGCGACGATCCCGATCAGCAGACCGCCTCGGATCCTCCGCACGACGAGGATGGAGGCCACCGCGAAGCCGATCGCGAACGTCAGCATCCGGAGCGTCGTCAGGTTGTTGCTCAGCGCCACCACGGTCCCCTCGCCACGCACGACGACGCCCGCGTTCACGAGCCCGATGACCGTCAGGAACAGACCGATGCCGATCGCGATCGCGCGCTTCAGGTCCATCGGGATCGCGTTCACGATCGCGTTCCGGAGCCCCGTGAGGACGAGGAGGGTGATCACGAGTCCCTCCACGACGATCACACCCATCGCTTCTCGATAGCTCAGCCCCTCGCCGGCCACGAGCGTGAACGCGACGAACGCATTCAGTCCCAACCCGGACGCGATCGCGAACGGGTAGTTCGCCCAGAGCCCCATCGCGATCGTGGCGATCCCGGCGACGAGGGCCGTCACCGTCAGGACGGCCCCGAACGGGAGACCGAGCGGCTGCAGGTCGGGCACCGCGGCGAACCCCAGGATCTGCGGGTTCAGGAACAGGATGTAGGCCATCGTGAGCCAGGTGGTGATCCCGGCGACGACCTCGATGCGGATCGTGGAACCCCGCTCCGAGACCTTGAAGAAGCGATCGAGACCGCTGCGCTCCTCCGCCGCGGGCACCCTCACGACCTGGTCGTGCTTGGTGTCTGACACGCGCCCTCCCTCCCCTCGGCCGGCTGGCCGGTGTGCACACGGGGGAAGGCGCGAGCAGGATAGGCCCGCAGCCTCGCGGCCGCAAGACGGGCATCCCCGTGCACGTCCGGTACGGCCGGTAAGCTTCCGCGATCCCATGCGTGAGGCAGCTGATTGAGCGACGATGCGACCCGACGGCCGGGCGAAGGCCGGCGGCTGACCAAGGCCGAGCGCAAGGAGCAGGCGCGGCGCGAACGTGAGGAACTCCAGCGGAAGTTGGCGTCGAAGCGCCGCGCCCGCACCATCGGGATCGTCGCCGGTGGGGCCGTGGTCGCGGCGGTCGTCGCCGCCGCGACGCTGCTCCCCTCGGGCGGCGGATTCCCGGAGCCCGCGCAGCTCCTCCAGCGGGCTTCGGCGGCCGCCTCCGAGGCTGGGTGCGGCGAGGTCGCGACGACGCCGGACTACGACCCCGCCGATGGGGATCGGGCACACATCGATCCCGCCGCGGGCCCGCCGCTGTCCTCGTACCCGACCACGCCGCCCGCATCCGGTCCGCATGCCGACATCCCCCCGGGACCGCTCCCCGCCGGCATCTACGACTCCCTCACCCTCGAGGAGGTCTACCGCGCGATCCACTCGTTGGAGCACGGTGCGAGCATCGTCTGGTACGACCCGACGGCGCCGGTCGGGCAGGTCGCCCGGCTGCGAGAGTTCTACGACCGCCGCCTCCAGGACGCACAGGTCGGGCAAGATCGCGTGATCGTCGCGCCGTACGACATCCCCGGCGATGCTGCAGGGGTCCTCCCGGAAGGCACGCAGATGGCGGTGGTGGCGTGGCATCGCCTCCGTTCGTGCGCGAGCATCGACCTCGCGGTCGCGTTCGACTTCACGTCGCAGTACAGCTTCCCGACCGCGGAGGACCGGGAGTACGCGGGCGTCGCGCCCGAACCCGGGGCCTCGCTCGGATGATCGAGGGGATCTGATGGCCAAGAAGAAGAAGCGACCGCGCCATCCAGCCTCGGAACGCCCGCGGGCTCCGCGCGGAGGCGCCAACCTCGAGCGGCGCGATCGCAAGGAGGAAGCCAGGCGGCTCCGCGAGGCGGAGCGCCGCCGCGCGCGACGCGCGGCATCGATCCGTCGCACGTTCACCTCGGCGGGGATCGCGGTCGCCGCCGTCGCGGCGATCTCGCTGTTCCGCACCTTCCAGGGTCCGAACGACATCCCCGAGGCCGCGGTCCAGGCGGCGAGCCGGGCCGGCTGCACGGTCCCCGAACAGCGGCCCGACATCACACCGGCGCAACGGCACCTGACCCCGGGCGAGACCATCACGTATCCGGATCCGCCCGCGACGTCCGGGAAACACAACGGCTCGCAGCCCCCCGATGATCCGAAGGTCTTCGACACTCCCTTCGACGAGACCGTCGCCGTCCACGGCCTCGAACACGGGGCGGTCTTCGTGTACTACCTCCCGGAAGCCGACGGCGGACTGCCCCAGGCCGTGGTCGACCGGCTCGCGGACATCGCCTCGCGGAGCAACGCGACGTTCCTCGCGCCGTACCCGACCCTCACGCCGGAGACGGCCCTCAGCCTGACGGCCTGGAACTACCGACAGTCCTGTCCGGTCTCGGCGGACGAGACCGCCCTCACGCCGGCGGCCGCCGCCACGATCGTGAACGGGTTCATGACCGGGTTCGAGTGCACGGGGGACGCACCCGAGAACGGGCTCTCCCCCTGTTGAACCTCAGCCGACGCTGACGTCGCAGCTGCCGTTCGCGCACGCGATCGTGCCGTGCTCGAATGACGCCCGCCGGGCCCCGTTCACGAGACGCACGCGCGTCCTCGGGTATCCGAGTGCGCTCCGTGGCCCTCCGCGGTCCAGATAGGCCGACAGCACCGGTCCCCAGAGCGCGTGCGCCCCGACGCCGGGCTTGAAGTAGATCCGTCCGGACTCGAGGATGAGCCGGCGGCACGAGGAGCAGGCGGTCGCCGCGGAGGTCCGCCGCACCGACGTCGCGTTGGAGACGGGCAGTCCCAGGCGACCTCGCGCGCCGCCGGCCGCCTCGTACTCGGTCTGGATGGCTCCCTTCAGCCAGATCGTGAGATCGACCTGGCCGTTGCGGTAGATCCCGCCGCGTTGGAAGAGCTGACGGGATCCGTGAGCGAGGGTGGCCACGGGAGACCTCGGCAATCCCGGCCGGCACATCAGCGCGTCGTACTTCGCCCGGACCGCGCCCACGATCGTGCGCTTCGTGTTGATCCAGACCCGACCGTCGGGCAACCCCAGCGCGCGCCGCAGCTCATCGCCCTCGACGGAGGCGGACCCACCGGTCCCTCGCGCCGTCGCCCGGACGATGCGGCCCGACACCCCCCGCCGCACATCGGTGAATCGTTCGATCCTGCCGATACCGCCCGTGTACGGGGCCAGGCGGGACGACAGGCTCGACGCCGTGAAGGTCCTCGTCCAGTCAGTCCACGGGTTCGCGGACGTGTACTCCCCCGGATCACAGACGCCGCGCAGGTACGGGATCGCGTAGGCCGGGTTCCCGCCGTGCCACACGTCCTCCACGTTCTCGGTGTAGCCACCGTCCGACGCGGAGTAGAACGCCTGGATCACCGATCCCTGATACGTGACGACTTCCCCGCGCGTGCCGACCACCGCGGCCACCCATCGGTCGCCATCGGGCCCGCTCTCCTTGTTCCACCCGACGTAGACCTGGTCGCCGGAGCCATCGAGGAGATGACAGTCGCAGTCGCTCCGAAGCCCGTACCGCTTGATCTTGTACGTCGCGAACGTCCGGGCGGCCACGGCCTGGGTCCGCAGCGCGGCGGCCGGCCAGCTGCTCGGCATCTCCCCCATCCCGCGGAGGTAGGCCTCGAACGGGAGCTCGATCGTGAGTCGCTCCACGCAGCGATCGACACATCCCCTCAGGTCGAACTCGAGGAACCCGTAGGCGTACGCGAATCCCTGATGCCACACCTCGTCGGCTTCGGGAACGAACACCCGAGAGCCCGTCCCGGCGAAGGTGGCGAACAGCGGTCGGGCCGGACCGCCCCACCGGACCCCTCCGACCAAGGCGCGCGTGTCGTCGCGGATCGTGTACTTGCGGACGGCCGGCGCGGCCGAGACGGTCCACGTCTTCCCGGACGGGATCTTCGCGACGAACGTTTTCCCGGGTCCGTCGAGCCACAGCTGGACCGGCCCGCTCCGGGCGCCGAGGTGGATCTTCGAGCGGCCGGCGGTGAGCCCCACGCGCACCTTCTTCGGCAGCGTCGAGGACGTCGCGACGCGGGTGTGGGAGTAGAAGTGCGTGAGGATCCTCCGATGCGACCAGCCCTCCTGCGCCAGACCGTTGGCGCCCCACTGGGACATCCCGATGCCGTGGCCGTAGCCGGACCCGTGGAAACGAAACGTCTCGACCGCCTGTGCGACGGCAGCAGTCGACAGCATCATGACGACCACCAGGGCCGTCACGAGCACGCGCGCACGTCGAAGCTTCGGGCTCCCCACGGTCGAGTCGGACACCCTACACACATCGGTGCCGTCCCCCGGGTGGTTGAGGCGGAGAGCCGGGGGACCCTCAGGGTCTCGTGGCGTCGGCGCCCAGGCGCACCCCGTCCAGGCTCGCACCCGGGCCCACCCGGACGCCGTCGCCGAGCACGGATCCGGCGAGCGACGCACCGACCCCCACCGTCGCCCCGGATCCGAGCACCGAGCCCACGACCCGCGCGCCTCCCTCGACGACCGAACCGGTGAGGAGCACCGATGCATCGACCTCGGCGCCGGCCTCGACCCGCGCGTCGGGCCCGATCGCAACGGACCTGCCGACGCGTGCCGAGGGGTCCACACGAGCGCCCGCGCCGATCCAGGGAGCGTCGTAGGCATGGCCGGCGACCCTCCCCGCCAGGAGGTCGGCGTGCGCACGGAGGTACTGCTCCGGCGTCCCGAGGTCCAGCCAGTACGCGTCGGAGCCGAACCCGTGGATCGGCATGCCCTCCGCGATCAGGGACGGGAAGATCTCGCCCTCGATCCAGACGTACGTCTCGGGATCCCAGCCGCGGAGCACCGAGGGGTCGAGGACGTACGTTCCGGCGTTGATGTCCCCGGGGATCGGATCCGGGGGCTTCTCCCAGAACCCGGTCACGCGGCCCGTGGGATCCGTTGCGACGAGGCCGAACGCCCGCGCGTCCTCCACGCGGTGCAGCGCGATCGTGACCGCGGCGCCGCGGGACCGATGCCGATCGAGCATCGCGGTCAGGTCCAGGTCCGTCAGGATGTCCCCGTTCAGCGCGAGGAACGGCTCGTCGCCGAGGCGATCAAGCACACTCACGATGGCGCCGCCGGTCCCGAGGGGCTCCCGCTCCGTGACCCAGGTGACCGCCGGACGATCACCCCTCGTCTCGAGGAAGGGATGGAACGTCTCCTCGAGGTACGGGGACGACATGACCACCTCCGCGACGCCGTGGGCGACGAGGTGGTCGAGGACGTGCGCGAGGATCGGCCGATCGACCAGCGGCAGGAGCGGTTTCGGCACGGTCTCGGTGAGGGGGCGGAGGCGCGTGCCCTCTCCCCCGACGAGGACGACAGCTTTCATCCGACTCGCTCCGCTCCGGATCTCATGCGTGGCGGGTCTGAGCCACCAGCACGATCCCGACGACGATGCAGACGACGCCGGCGTAGCGGAGCGCGGGGACCTCCTGGTCGAGCACGAAGCGATCGGCCAGGACGATCAGGACGTACGTGAGCGATGCGAACGGGTAGGCGAAGGAGAGCGACGCTCGCGACAGCACCGCGAGCCAGACGGCCGCGGAGAAGCCGAAGAGGAGCAGACCGGCCCAGACCGCCGGCGTCGTGACCACGTCACGCACGGACTCGGCGTCGAAGCGCAGGACGCCGGTCCCGGCCGCCACCTGATCCATGCCGTGCTTCAACGTGAGCTGTGCGACGGCGGCGAGCACGACCGAGAGCAGGATCAGCGCGATCAACATGAGATGACTCGTCTCCCCAGAAGTGGTGTGGATGGGATCGGGACCGGTGCGACCATCCGTGATCGCATCGGGGCGGTCATCGCTCACAGGTCCTCGACCTCCACGGTCGGCCGCACCGCGAGCGCGTGCACGGCATGGTCGACGTCGGGGACCGTGAGCGGGTAGTGCTGGGTCTGCACGTGGAACACGCGACCGTCGGAGGAGTCCAGGCCCACGGTCACGAAGTAGGTGCCGCTCACCCAGGGAGCCGCGGGGATCCGGAACCGGACCCGCTTCTTGCGGTCGACCGGGCCGAGTCTGACCCCGAGCTCGGACGTCTTCCCCGCGAGGACGGGATGGTTGGTCGATCCCGAGACGATCGCGAACGAGACGGCCGCGTCGGGGACGGGTGCGTCGGCACGGAGATCGACCGTGATCGTCAGCCCTTCGCCCGGACGCACGGTGTCGCGGAGACCTCCCTCGGACTCGATCGCGACCCCGGAGATCTCCACCTCGCGGCTCCCCTGTTCCGGTACGAACGTCGGGTCGTCACTCAGCATCCGATGCCGCATCGTGCGAACGACGTCGTCCGGCGTCCCGATCGCGTGCACCGAGCCGTGCTCCAACATCACCGCTTCGTCGCAGACGTCCCGGACGACGTCGAGCGCGTGTGTGACCAGCACGATCGTGCGGCCGTCCGCCTGGAACCGGCGGATGCGATCGAGGCAGCGTCGCTGGAAGGACTCGTCGCCCACCGCCAGCACCTCATCGATCAGGAGCACTTCCGGATCCACGTGGACGGCGACGGCGAAGCCGAGCCGCACGAGCATCCCCGAGGAATAGAACTTCACCTGGTTGTCCATGAAGTCCTCCAGCTCGGCGAACGCCACGACGTCGTCGAAGATCCGGTCGGTGTCTCGCCGTGACAAGCCGAGGAACGACGCGTTCAGGTACACGTTCTCCCTGCCGGTGAGATCGGGATGGAAGCCCGCGCCGAGCTCCAGGAGCGCCGCCAGGCGCCCCTGGTAGCGGATCGTGCCGGCCGTGGGACGGAGGATCCCGGCGATGCACTTGAGCAGGGTCGTCTTCCCCGACCCGTTGTGACCGATCAGGCCCATCGAGGAGCCGTCCGCGATGTCGAACGACACGTCGCGCAGCGCCCAGAACTCCTCGGATCGTGAGCGGGACACGAGGAGCCGCTGCTTGAGCGATGTCGGACGCTCTCGGAAGAGCCGGAACATCTTCGAGATGCCGTCGATCCGGATCGCGGTCGTCACAGCTCCTCCGCGAAGTCTCCGGAGCGTTGGAAGAACGAGCGCCATGCGAGGAAGAGCAGGGCGAGCGAGACGCCGAGGACGGCCAGCAGCATCCAGGTCAGCGCCGACAGCGTCATGAGGGGAAGGATCGGATCGCCACCGCCCTCCGGTCGCACGATCGCGTAGAGCGCCCTCTGGAACCCGAGCACGATCACGGTGACCGGATTGAGGAGGTAGAGGAACCACGCGTCGACCCCGAGGATCAGGAACCCCTGGAGCTTCTGTTGGACGAGCCAGCCCTGGTAGACGATCGGCGTGGCCCAGAACCACACCAACAACGCCAGGTTCAGGAGATGGCCGACATCGCGATAGCGCACGTTCAGCGCCGCGACCCAGAACGTGAGTGCCGTGACGAACACGATCAGCACGGCGATCGAGAGTGGATACAGCCACAGCGCGGGCAGTTGGAGCCCGTGGCCGGAGACCCCGATGTACACCAGGAACACGACGGATTGGAGCGTGAAGTCGAACAGCGCGACTCCGATCGAGGACAGGGGCAGGATCTCCCTCGGGAACGCCATCTTCTTCACGAGGTTCGCGTTGTCGATCACCGATCTGGACCCGGCCAGCAGCGCGTTTGAGACGAAGTTCCACGCGAGCAACCCCGACAGCAAGAACACGGGGAAGTCCGGCAGGCTGTTGTTGAGCACTTCCGCGACGAAGAAGAAGACCGCCAAGAAGACGACCGGATTCAGCAGCGACCACACGGCGCCCAGCACCGACGCCGTGTACTTCACCTTCAGCTCCTTGCGGATCAGGTTGACGAGCACCTCGCGGTGCGCGAGCAGCTCGCGCAGCCGCGGCCCCACGCGGAGGTGGGGCGACTCGGACGTGCGGACGACGGCGGCCGTCGAGGCGATGGCAAGGCTCCTGTTCGCGGCGAACGCCCAGGTCAGGGCGACGGTCGCGAGTCTAGCAACGGCCCTGCGCCGCACCGCGGAACGATCATGGCGTTCGTTCGAAGCTTTCGAGCGCCCGCACGTAGGAGACGCCGTAGCCCTCCTCCACGAGGGTGTCGTCGATGCCCACCGCGGCAAGGCTCGCCGCCCATCGCGTGCGCAGCGGCCGGGTGGGGTCGGCGACGATCGCGCGCGTCGCGATGATCGCCTCCTCGTAGCCCCGGGCGGTCGCATCCGTGTCACGGAGCGCGGCCATGTGGGCGCGCGCGGCCGAGCCGACCCGCGCCCGTCGCTCCGGGTCGTCCCGGAGCTCGAGGATCCGGCGCGCGAGCTCGGTGGGATCGGCCGGACCCGGAGCGACGCGCACCACGAGCTCCTCCGGGATGTCGAGGTACGTGCCCGTGGCCGAAACGAGCGTGGGTGTGCCCGCCACCATCGCCATCGAGAGCGACCCGCTCACCTCGCCGCGATGCGGGAACCGGAGGTCCACCGCGATGTCGGCCGCCACGAGCCAGGCCCGGAAGTCGTCGTCGGAGACGTCATGGTGAACGGTGACCCGATCCCCGATGCCGTGGGACGCGATCGCCGCCGTGATGTCGGTCCCCGGGATCCGACGGCCCACGAGCGCGGCGTGCACGTCACCGGGCAGGGTGGCGATCGCCTCGACGAGCGCGGGGAGGCACTTCGCCTCGTTCACGTCGCCGGGGGCGACCACGATCGTGCGCGCACCCTGCGCCTCGAGCATCGCGCGCAGCTCCTTCGCGCGGGGCTCGGCGCGCCGCATCGTGGGCTCGTCCTCGACGACCGGATGGGGCACCGTGAAGATCGGAGTGCGCACACCCACGGACTCGAGGTAGCGCTTCCCGAACGGAGAGTGGACCACGATGCCGCGGGACGCTCTGGCGACGGCCGCGCACCATACCGATCGCAACGGCTCGTGCATCGCCATGTCGGGGTCCGTGACCCGCGAGCGGAGGGCGGCGGCCTCGCGCGCGGCCGCGATCGCCGCCGGGTCGCCCTGCGCCGCGAGGCCGACGACGAGCCCGTCGAGGGCGAGGTCGTGCAGAACGACGAGACCGGGCGACGCGATCGCCAACCGGTAGATCTGCCCGTGGAACCTCGCGTTGTTTCCCAGCTGGAAGATCCCGAGGTCGTAGGCGGAGATCCTGCGGTCCTGCGAGGAGCGCACCGGCCAGATCACGTCGGTTCGATGCCGCTGCAGGAACCCGGTGCGCCGGAGACCGTCCATCACTGCCCGGTCGTACGACGCGATCCCGGTGGATGCCGGCGGCATCGGACCGACGAACGCCAGCCGGCCGTTCGTCCTGCGGCCCGACCCAGCCGGGAGTCGCAACCCGACCCGTCGCGCCACGCGTCCCGCGAGCCTGCGGGTCGCGGGCTTCATCCGAGCAGCCGCGCGACGACCGCGGGCCACT
>DASSDW010000152.1:0-3819 GCA_035696925.1 Actinomycetota bacterium | reverse complement strand
GATGCGGTTCCTCCGCGTCACGCACTCGATCCCGGATGGGATGGCCGTGGTCGTCGACACGCCGTTCGGCTCGATCCTCCACACGGGCGACTTCAAGATCGACCAGACCCCGCTCGACGGCAGGGCCACCGATCTCCACGGCCTGGCCCAGGAGGCGGGCCGCGGCAAGGGCGTCCACCTGCTGCTGTCCGACTCCACGAACGCGGAGGAGCCTGGGTACTCCGTCAGCGAGCGCACCGTCGGGCCGGTCCTGCTCGACATCGTCGAGAACGCCGGGGGCCTCGTCGTCGCGGCCTGCTTCTCGAGCCACATCCATCGCGTGCAGCAGATCGTGAACGCCGCGCGCGCGAACGAACGGGTCGTCTCGTTCCTCGGACGCTCCATGCTGAAGTCCGTCGATGCCGCACGGCGACTCGGTCACCTGCAGGTCGATGACAAGGACGTCGTCGACATCTCGGAGATCGACCGACTGGATCCCGGCCGCGTGGTGGTGATCTGCACCGGCTCGCAGGGGGAGCCCTACTCGGCCCTCTCGCTGATGGCGCAGCGACAGCACAAGTGGGTCACGATCGGCTCCGGCGAGACCGTGGTCCTGTCGTCGTCGTTGATCCCCGGGAACGAGCCTGCGATCCACCGCGTCGTCGACTCCCTCTACCGGACCGGCGCCGACGTGTTTCACATGCCCTCCGATCCGGTCCACGCCTCCGGACATGCCGCGCAGGAGGAGCTGCGCCTGATGCTGTCGCTGGTCCGGCCCCGGTGGTTCATCCCGGTCCACGGCGAGCGCCGACACCTGCAGCATCACGCACGCCTGGCCCATGAGGTGGGCATCCCGCCCGAGCGGACGCTCGTCTGCGAGGACGGCGACGTCGTGGAGGTCGCCGACGAGGTGCGCCACGTCGACCGCATCCAGGCGGGGATGACGTTCGTGGACGGTCTCGGGATCGGCGACGTGGGTGGGGAGGTGCTCCGGGACCGGCGGAAGCTCTCGGCCGACGGGGTGGTCGTGGTGGTCATCATCGTCGATTCGCAGACCGGCGAGCTGGTGGGCGGCCCCGACCTCGTGAACCGCGGCTTCGTGCACGAGGAGTCCTCCGCCGACATCCTGGAGGAGGGCCGCCTGCGCGTGGTCGAGGCGGTGAAGGAGTCGGCGGACGCCCGGGTGACCGACCCGTCCGCGTTGCAGCAGAACGTCCGTCGCGTCCTCAAGCGGTACTTCAACGAGGCGACCCAGCGGAAGCCCGTGATCTTGCCCGTGATCATGGAGGTCTGACCCTCCGGGTCCTTGAAGCGTCCGCCTCAGCAGTCATGCTTGTCCGCACATGGCAACGAAGACTTCCCCCTCCCGGAGGTCCGGGGGCAGCGGGTCGCGTTCGCGTCCCTCCAAGAAGCCTGCCCCTCGGAAGAGCCGAAGCAAGAGCAGGAAGCCGTCCAAGACCCCCGTCAGGACGGTCCTGTCGCCATGGGCGCGCGACGCCCTCGGCATCGGGCTGATCGTCCTGTCGCTCCTCGCGGCTCTGTCCCTCTGGCTCGAAGCTGGTGGCGTCGTCGGTGGCGGGATCACCTGGTTCATCCGCGGAAGCTTCGGCATCGGTGCCTACGCCTTCCCGGTGCTCGGTGCGTGGTGGGGGTTCGTGCTCCTGCGAGACATCGGCCGGGAGGATCGCGTGCGCATGGCGATCGGGTTCGCCGTCCTCGTCGCCGGCGTCCTCGGCCTCATCTCCTTGTTCGCCGGCAACCCCAGCATCACGGAGGGATGGACGGGCGATGAGAGCTTGTCCGTGGCTGGTGGGGCGATCGGGGCCCTCGCCGCGTGGCCGCTCGCGAAGGTCATCTCTCCGATCGGCGCCGCGATCGTGTGCGCCGGGCTCGCGAGCCTCGGACTGCTGATCTTCACGGGCACGCCGTTCGCCGCCGTCAAGGAGAAGTTCGACTCGTTCCGAGAGGAGCGCGACGAACGCGACCCGGTGGCCGCGAGAGCGAAGGACTCGGATCACGCGAAGCCGCGCCGCCGATGGTCGCTCCGCGAGGCGTTCGGGCTCACCGACGACGTGATCCACCTCCCCGAGGTGGACGACGGGCACGAGGCCGAGACCGAGACGATCGCGTCGATCCCGCAGGACCCCGCGTTCCCCTCCGAGCCGGCGCTCCCGGCGACGAGCGGCTCTCGCTCGCGAACCGTCAGGACCCCGTTCGGGCCGTACCAGCTCCCGCCGCTGGACCTGTTCCGGACGGCGCCTCCCTCCAACGCGGACTCGCGCGCGGAGAAGGACACGCTGGCCGCACTCGAGAGGACCCTGCACACGTTCGGCGTCGACGCCCAGGTCGTGGGGGCGCACCGAGGTCCCACCGTCACGATGTACGAGGTCGCGGTGGCTTCGGGAACCAAGGTGAGCAAGGTCGTGGCCCTGTCGAGCGACATCTCGTACGCGCTCGCCTCCCCGGACGTCCGGATCCAGGCGCCGATCCCTGGCAAATCGGCGATCGGGATCGAGGTACCGAACACCCATCGGGACTTCGTGATGGTGGGCGACGTGCTGCGTTCCCCGGCCGCCAAGCAGGCGACCCATCCCCTCGAGGTCGCCCTGGGCAAGGACGTCCATGGCCGCGCGCGGATGGTGAACCTCGCGGAGATGCCGCACCTGTTGATCGCCGGCGCCACCGGCGCCGGGAAGTCCTCGCTCGTGAACTCCTTCATCACCTCCCTGCTCGCGCGCACGACCCCGGAGGACGTCCGGCTGATCCTGGTCGACCCGAAGCGTGTGGAGCTCAGTCACTTCGGCGATGTGCCGCACCTGCTCTCCCCGGTGATCGTCCATCCGAAGCGGGCGGCCGAGGCCTTGCAGTGGATCGTGCGCGAGATGGAGATGCGGTACGAGCTCCTCGCCACGGTCGCCGTCCGCGACATCGACTCCTACGAGGAGGGACTCCGCGACGGCACGCTCCGGATCCCCCCCGGCATGGAGGAGAAGTTCGAGCACATGCCGTTCATCGTCGTCGTGATCGACGAGCTCGCGGACCTGATGATGGTGGCACCGCGCGACGTGGAGGACGCGATCTGTCGGATCGCCCAGATGGCGCGTGCCGTCGGGATCCATCTCGTGGTCGCCACGCAGCGCCCGTCGGTCGACGTGGTGACGGGCCTGATCAAGGCGAACATCCCCTCGCGCATCGCCTTGATGACCTCGTCGCAGGCGGACTCGCGCGTGATCCTCGACATGAACGGCGCCGAGAAGCTCGTCGGACACGGCGACATGCTGTTCGCGCCGTCGAACATCTCGAAACCGGTCCGGATCCAGGGCGCCTGGGTGACGGAGGCCGAGGTGCGTGCCGTCTGCGAGTTCATCCGCGGCCAGCGCGAGGTCGTCTACGAGAACACCGTGGAAGGGCTGGCGCTCCCTCCGGGCGAGGGCGGCGGCGAGCACGGCGTCGGCGACGACGACGACCTGCTCGAGCAGGCTGCGGAGCTCGTGATCCGGTCGCAACTCGGATCCACCTCGATGCTGCAGCGCAAGCTGAAGGTGGGCTTCGCGCGCGCCGGACGGATCATGGATCTCATGGAGGAGAAAGGTCTCGTCGGGCCGTCGCAAGGCTCGAAGGCTCGCGACGTGCTCCTCACGTGGGAGGAGTGGGAAGAGCGCCGCTCGGCGTAGGTTCTAGATCGCGCCGACGCGGCGGGCGACCTGGAACAGGGTGTCCGCGTGTTGCTGCGGATCGATCATGAGCTTCCCCGCGACCCCGACGTGCGCCTGCCAGTAGGCGTAGATCCGTTCGATCGGCCAGCCTCGTGACTGCGCGCTGCGGAGGTTCCGGACCATC
>DASSDW010000151.1:0-9878 GCA_035696925.1 Actinomycetota bacterium | reverse complement strand
GGACTCCTCGCGGGTGCCGCGATCGGGATGCCGGCGATCCTGGCCGCGTGCGCTCCCGACGCGCCGACCGAGCCCGCAGGGAACGCGAGCCCCACACCGATCGACACCACCAACATCGAGGGAGCGACGATCAAGGTGGGCACCTACGGCGGGTTCTTCGAGGAGAACTTCCGGAAGATGTACCCGGCGTTCACGGAGGAGTTCGGCGTCGAGGTCGAGTCGGTCTCGCAACCGACGTCCGAGACGTGGGTGGTCAACCTCCAGCAGGCGATCGCGGCGGGCGGCGCTCCGCCGGCGGATGTGTCGATGCTGTCGGGGGTTGGGCTCCAGCGGGCGATCAACGGCGAGATCCTCGCCTCGTATCAGGCGAGCGACATCCCGGAGTCCGTGCACCTCGCCGAGGGGTACATCCGCACGGACGAAGGCGACAGCGTGATCGGCGTCGGCGGGCTCTCGTGGTACATCACGCTCGTGTCCAACACCGATCGCGTGAAGGAGAGCCCCGACACGTGGACGGCCTTCTGGGATCCGGAGTGGGAGAACGAGCTCGCGCTCCTGCGGAACGCCGCGAACTCGTTCCTGCTCGAGATCACGGCGACCTGCTTCTTCGACGGGTACGAGATCCTCGAGACGCAGGACGGCATCCTCGAGGTCATGCGCAAGCTCCAGGAGGTCAAGCCGAACGTGAAGCTCTGGTTCCGGGACGAGGCGCAGGCGCAACCCGCGTACAACGAGGGCGAGGTGTCGCTCGGGCAGTTCTACCACGACATCACGCTGTTCGCGGCCTCGGAGGCCGGCGGCGGCGCCCCGCTGCGGAGCGTCTTCCCGACCGAGGGAGCGATCATCGACACCGGGTTCTGGTCGATCTCGAAGACCACCGAGGAGCTGGGCGCCTGTGTCGCCTTCATCGACTACATGTGTCGACCCGACGTCCAGCAGGAGCTCGCGCTCACGCTCGGAACGATCCCGTCGACGAAGCGGGACACGATGACGATGAGCGACGAGGAGTACGAGGCGGTCGCCGGCCCCGGCCCCGAGGTCGCGTTGCAGCCGAAGTACGAGATGTACAACGAGCTTGAGGACTGGATCGACCAGAACTGGACCGAGCTGATCCTCTCCTAGCGCCGGAGATCGGGGTGACTCCATGAGCAGTCGCGCCATGGACGCACGGGGAGGCCTCCGGCTCGAGGGGCTGGTCAAGCGGTTCGACGACGTCACCGCGGTGGCGGGGGTGGACCTCGAGCTGCCCCCCGGAAAGCTGATCTCGTTCCTCGGGCCGTCCGGATGCGGCAAGACCACGATGCTGCGGATGATCGCGGGGCTCGAGCGCCCGACGGAGGGCCGCGTCTTCCTCGACGAGGAGGACGTCACCGACCGACCGGCCTACACGCGCGACATCGGGATGGTCTTCCAGAGCCTTGCCCTCTTCCCCCATCTCAACGTGGCCGGCAACATCGGCTACGGCCTCCGGATCCGGGGGACCGAGAAGGACCGCATCACGTCCCGGGTGCGGGAGCTCCTCGACCTCGTCTCGCTCGAGGGGATGGGTGACCGGCGGATCCAACAGCTCTCGGGCGGTCAGCGCCAGCGCGTCGCGACCGCTCGCGCACTTGCGCTGGAGCCGCGCCTCTTCCTCCTCGACGAGCCGCTTTCGGCGCTCGACGCCAACCTCCGGGAGCAGCTGCAGGTGGAGCTGCGCCTGCTCCAGCAACAGCTCGGGATCACGACGATCATCGTGACCCACGACCAGCGCGAGGCGATGACGATGTCCGACCTCGTCGTCGTGATGAACGCGGGGCGGATCGAGCAGGTCGGACCGCCGCTGGAGGTGTACCGGCGCCCGGGGTCGCCGTTCGTGGCGGGGTTCATCGGCCGCACCAACCTGCTGGTGGGCGAGGCGTCCGGCGACGGATCGGTCGCCGTCGCCGGACGTCCCTTCGACGTCGCGGGCGGAGCGGACACCACCGGTGAGGTGTCGATCTCGGTCCGGCCGGAAGCCGCGCAGCTCGTCGCGGACGGCATGCCGGATCGGAACGCCCTCCCGGGTTCGGTCGTGTTCGTCCGCGACCTCGGCGAGCTCTTCGAGTGCTTCGTCGACTGCGGCATCGGAGAGCACGTGATCGTGGCCGGCTCGCCCCGCGACTGGGTTCCCGTCGAGCAGGGCGCCGAGGTCGCGGTGCGGTTCCCCGCCGAAGACTGTGTGGTCGTGTCGTCATGAGCACCCGGGAGCAGCCCTCGGGCCGAACCCTCGGCGTCCTCGCGTTCCCGGTGGGGATGCTGGTGGTGTTCTTCCTGATCCCCTTCGGGATCATGGTCGCGACGAGCTTCTACCACCGCGATCCAGGCGCCTTCTACACGCCGGCGTTCGAGCTCGCGAACTGGCAGCGCCTCTTCCAGCCCGTGTTCCTCGAGCGCGCGCTGTTCTCGATCGGGATCTGCCTGCTCGCCGGACTCGTGTGCATCGCGATCGCGTTCCCGTTCACGTACTTCCTCACCCGGATGCGGCGCCGCCCGCACGTGATCCTCTTGGTCGTGGTGCTCTCGGCGCTCAGCCTCTCGGAGGTGATCGTCGCGTTCTCGTGGTACATCCTGCTCGGCCGCGCCTCGGGGATCTCGAACATCCTGGTCTGGCTGGGGATCATGAGCGAGTCGGCCGCCTACCAACCGAGCTTCGCCGCGGTGCTGCTCGGGCTGTGCTACATCGCGTTCCCGTACTGCATCCTCACGCTCTACCCGCAGCTCACCCGGCTGGATCCGGAGATCACGGAGGCCGCGCAGACGATGGGGGCGTCGCCCTGGAGGACGTTCTGGACCGTCGTCGTGCCGATCGCGCGGCCCATCATCGTGGCCGGCTTCCTGCTCGTGTTCGTGTTCACGCTCGGGAGCTACATCATCGCGTTCTTCCTCGGGCGGCCCGAGCACTGGACGCTCTCGGTCTTCATCGCGGATCAGGCGTCCGCGAACGCGAACGTGCCGTTCGCGGCGGCGATGGCGATCTTCCTGACGGTGCTGTCGCTGGTGGTCGTCGGGATCGTCGGGCTGATCGAGTCCCGCACGAGGCGGGCCACGTAGGTGCGGGCGCTCCGGGCGATCGTCGTGACCCTGGTGGTCGTCTTCCTGCTCGCTCCGCTCGTCGTGATCGCCGTGGGTTCCGTCAACGTGAACCGCTATCTCGACTTCCCTCCCGAGGGATTCTCGCTCTCCTGGTACGCGCAGCTGTTCACGGACTCCGGGTGGCGCGAGTCGATCCGCTACAGCGTCACGATCGCGGCCATCAGCGCCGGCCTCGCGGTGCTGATCGCGACGCCGCTCGCCTACGTGCTCCGGACGTACCGGATCCGGCTCGCGCCGCTGCTGTACACGCTGGGCATCCTCCCGTTCATGCTGCCGCCGATCATCAGCGCCCTCGGGATGCAGGTGTTCTGGCTCTCGTCCGGTCACGTGGGGAAGATCGAGAACGTGATCATCGCGCACGCGATCTTCTTCTCGACGTTGCCGCTCGTCACGATCTCGCTCGCGATGGAGACGATGGACCAGGCGCTCCCGGAGGCGGCACGGACGCTCGGCGCCGATCAGCGGACGACGTTCCGGACGATCACCCTCCCGCTGCTGATCCCGTCGATGGTCACCGGGTACGCGGCGGCGTTCGTCCTCAGCCTGAACGAGTACATCATCTCGTTCCTCGTCGCCGGGTTCACGGTCGAGACGCTCCCGGTGAAGATCGTGAACGGGCTCCGCTACGGGTTCACGCCGACGATCGCGGCCGTCGCCGTGGTCTTCATCGTGATCGCCGCCACGACGTTCACCCTGTTCGCGATCTTCGGCAACCTGATGCGGTTCCTCGGCGCCGACCCGGCGATCCTGGAGAAGAACCGCTAGGCCTTCGAGCTGAACAATGCGAGCAGCTCGTAGGCGGCGTGTGAGGCGGCGACCGCCGTCACCTCCGCGTGATCGTACGGTGGGGCGACCTCGACGATGTCCGCGCCCACGAGCCGGATGCCCGCGAAGCCACGGAGGATCCCGAGGAGCTCGCGGCTCGTGAGACCGCCGGCCTCCGGTGTTCCGGTTCCCGGCGCGAAGGCGGGATCGAGCGCATCGATGTCGATCGAGACGTACACCGGCGCGTCGGCGAGCCGGCGGCGGACCCTATCCGCGACCGCCGCGCGGCCCTCGTCCAGGACGTCCATCGCGGTCACGATCTCGAACCCGAACCGAGCGTCGTCCACGAGGTCCTCGGGCGAGAACAGCGGCCCGCGGATCCCGACGTGGGTGGCCTTGTCCTCCAGCAGGAGCCCCTCCTCCCAGGCGCGGCGGAACGGCGTTCCGTGCGTGTACGCGGCCCCGAAGTAGGTGTCCCAGGTATCCAGGTGCGCGTCGAAGTGCACGAGCGCGACGGGACCGTGACGGCGGTGCATCACCCGCAAGAGCGGGAGCGCGATCGTGTGATCGCCGCCGATCGACAGCAGCGCCGAGGCGGAGCCCAACGCCTCCTCGGCGCCCGCCTCGATCTGGGTGATCGCCTCGGCGATGTCGAAGGGATTGCAGGCGACGTCGCCGGCGTCGACGACCTGCTGCGCGGCGAACGGCTTGACGTCCAGCGCGGGATGGTAGGCCCGGAGCAACCGGGACGCGCTCCGCACGGCCTGCGGACCGAAACGGGCCCCCGGGCGGTAGGTCACGCCGCTGTCGAAGGGGATCCCGAGGATGGCGACGTCGCCGGCGTCGACGTCCTCGCGCCGAGGCAGGCGAGCGAACGTCGCGGGGCCGGCGAATCGGGGGACGACGAGCGGGTCGATCGGGCCGACCGGGGAGCGCTCCTCCGGTCGCCCGGCGTTCGGATCATCGGCCATCGCGAGCAGATGCTAGCGGTCGACGCGGAAGGGCGGCAGCGCCGTCGGCGCCGCCGCCCTCGTGGGCGTGGGGGACGTCCGTCCCTCAGTCGTCGCTCCCGTGACCGGAGTCGTCGTCGTCGCTCCCGGGCCCGCTGTTCTCGCTCGGACCGGAGTTGTCATCGTCCCCGTGCTCGTCGTCGGCATCGTCGTTACGGTCATCGCCGTCGTCGTCACCGAACGAGAAGTCGCCGGGGCCCTGGTCGAGCGTCCCGTCGTCGTCCCCGGAGACCAGCCCGTCGTCCGTGAGATCTCCGGTCCCGACCGGGACGTCGCCGGGGCCCTGGTCCGCCGTGCCGTCGTCGTCTCCGATCGCCGGGGTCTCGCTGGCCGACGGGGTCTCGCTGGCCGACGAGGCGCTCGCCGTCGACGCCACCGAGGCGCTCGGACTCGGCGAGTCTCCCGCGAAGGCCATGGTGCCTCCGATCACGAGTCCGCCCACCAGCAGCAACGCCACCGCTGCCAACACCTTCCGCACGATCTGCATGTCTTCCTCCTCTGTCGTCGATCTCGTCGAGATCGCCTACGACCAAGGTAGGGAGAGGCGGGTTACCGGCTGCCCAGAGCCAGGTAAAGGCGGCGGTAAGCCTCAGTCGTCGTCGTGTGAACCGGAGTCGTCCGAGCCGGAGCCGGAGTTGCTGGAGCCCGATCCCGAGTTGTCGGAGCCCGGCCCGGAGTTGCCGCCCGAGTCGTCGTCGCCGGCCGGGTCGTCGGACCCTCCGCCGTGGTCGTCGGCCGACGGGGACGGCATCTCGGAGCCGCTTTCGTCCTCGGCCGACGCGCTTGGGGATCGGGACGCGGACGCGGATCCGGAGAGGGTCGGCTGCACCACCGTGCCCACGTCCCCGGCAAGTGCCAGCGCGCCGACGGTCAGTGCGATCGCGGCGGCGAGGCCGCCGATGCCGAGCACGACCATGGCGACGACGCGTTTCATGCCTCCACCGTAGCGGCCCGGCCGTTAAGGACCGACTAAGCGCCGTCGGGAGGCACGGGGAACCAGACGTCCACACGGGTGCCCACGTCCAGGGCGCGCAGGTCGAGGCCACCGCCCCAGCGTTCGGCGAGCTCACGGGCGATCGCCAACCCCAACCCCGACCCACCCGTCGCCGCGCCGCGACCGCGGAAGAACCGCTCCGTCACCCGAGCGACCTCGTCCCCGGGGATCCCCGGACCGCGGTCCGCGACGGAGACGACCGCGCGTCCCGGTCCGGCGGAGGCGATGACCCGGATCGGGCCGGCGGCGTGCGTGAGGGCGTTGTCGATCAGGACGTCGAGCACCTGATCCACATCGGCGGGATCGGCGACCACGGCGAGCTCGGTACCGTCGATCTCGTTCGAAAGCTCGGCGCATCCCCGCTCCGCCCGCTCCCGCCATCGATGCACCGCCCGCTCGACGGCGTCGCCCAGGTCGGCGTGGGGGACCGTCCCCTCCTCGATCTGGCTCGCCATCGTCAGCAGCCGTTCGATGATCTGCGAGAGGCGATCGACCTCCCTGTCGGCGGCTCGGAGCTGGGTCCGAACCTCCTCGTCGTCGGACTCGGCGATCCCGGCCTCGAGGCGCAGCTTGATGCCCGTGAGCGGCGTGCGCAGCTGATGGGACGCGTTCGCGACGAACTCGCGCTGCGCGCGGACCGTTCGCTCCACTCGAGAGCCCATCTCGTCGAACGATCCCGCGAGCTCGTGGACCTCGTCCCCTCCCTCCAGGGACCCGGCGCGGGCCGACAGATCACCGTCCCCGAGACGCCGCGCCGTCGTCGCCAGCCGCGACAGCGGCCGCGCGAGCGACCGCGCGATCGCGAGGACGAGCACCAGCCCCGCGACGAGCGCACCGAGCGCCACCGCCACGATCGCCGCGGTGGCTCTCCCGACGTTCGCCTGCACGGTCGCCACGTCCCGTGAGATCCGCACGACGCCCACCAGCTCACCTTCGTCGATGATCGGGGCCGCCGCGACCGCGATGTCCCCTTCCTCCTCCTCGCTCCGGCGGACCTCCGCGAGCGGCCGCGAGGCGAGGGCGCTGGTCACTTCCGGTCGCCCCGGCGTGGCGAAGTCCTCGCCGAGATCCTCCTCGGCGGAGTCGGCGATCGCGACGCCGGCGGCGTCGAGCACCACGACGCGGCCGCCCACGTCTCCCGCGTACCGCGCCGCGTTCCGAACGAGCGCCCGGCGCTCGGCGGGATCGTCCTCGAGTTGGTCGCGCGTGAGGACGGCGGCGATCGTCTGGGCGTTCGCGAGCGTCAGCGCCTCGAGCTCGGAACGAGCGCGATCGCGGAGCACGATGCCGAGGGGGACGGTCAGCGCAACGATCACGACGAGCAGGACGTAGGCGAACGAGGCGGCCAGCCGTGTCCGGACCTTCATCTGCGTTCGCCCACGTGCATCGCCCGGTCAGGGAGAGGGCGCGGCGAACCGGAACCCGACGCCGCGGACCGTGGTGATGTACCGGGGGGCCGACGGCTCGTCCTCGATCTTCTTGCGCAGCCACGAGATGTGCACGTCGAGGGTCTTCGTGGGTCCGAACCAGTGCGGATCCCACACCTCGTCCATGATCTCCTCCCGCCCGACCACCTCCCCGGCCCGAGACATCAGCATCTTCAGGAGGTCGAATTCCTTCGCGGCGAGCTCGATCGGAGCGCCGTCCTTCGTGACCGAGCGAGATGCCGGGTCCAGGACGAGGTCGCCGATCGTGATCGGCGCCCGCCGCGACCCCGCGGCGCGGCCGCGGCGCTGGATCGCGCGGATCCGGGCCACGAGTTCTCCCGCCGAGAACGGCTTGACGACGTAGTCGTCGGCGCCGAGCTCGAGGCCGACGATCCGGTCCACCTCCTCGCCCCGGGCGGTGAGCATCACGATCGGCACGTCCGAATGGGCCCGAACGTCGCGACAGAAGTCCCGGCCGTCACCGTCGGGCAGCATCACGTCGAGGAGGATCACATCCGGCTCGTCGCGGCCGATCGCCTCGCGAGCGGCCGCGAGCGTCCCGGCGACCTCGGGCTCGAACCCTTCCCGGGTCAGATGCGACGCGAGGGGCTCCGAGATGGACGTCTCGTCCTCCACGACCAGCACCCGAGGTCCCATCCGCCCGATGCTAACGGCCACCACCCGATGCGCCGCCTCGATCGTGCGCCGTGGATCCCGGCGTCAGGCGGTCCACACCGTCCTGCCGCCGCAGGCCTCTCCGGTCCTGAGGTTGACGGCCCGACCCCGGAACACGTCGTCGCCTGCCCGGTCGCGTTGCAGGATCCGGACCTCGAACGACCCGCTCGGGGCCTTCGTGGTCCTCCTGCCCGTGAACACGAGGGCGTCGTCGTGGCGGATGCGGACCCGCCACGGGTCACCGACGCGGTTCTGGTCGACCTCGTACTCCACCTCGATCCGGCCGTTCTCCTCGCTGAGCTTGAGCTTCCAGTCGCTGGCGCCGCTGCACGCGCCTCGCCGGATCACGTCACCGTCCTTCGCCAGCGTCGGCACGGCCGACCCGCCGATCAGCAGTGCGCCCAGCACGACCGTCGCGATCGTTGCTCGGACCCGCATCGTTCCCTCCTCCTCCCGGGCCGCGCCGGGAGTGGCGCGGCGGTCCTTCAACGATGCGACGGGACCGTTGAAGCGGGCCGAAAGAGGCGGTCAAGGATCGGATAAGTCGAGACGTCGAGGCGTCTTCGGAGCTGCCGGCTGGGGTTCCGGGGGCACCACACGGCAGCCGAGCGTCGGAGGCAAAGAAAGTGCCCTGCTCGGAGAGTTCCGGACGAACCAACCTTGCGGCTGGTCCGGGACCTCGGGGGCTCGGCTAGCGTCCCTTGCCTGCTCCCCGCCCCCGGTTTCTCTCCGATCAGGGCACGCGCACCGTATGACGCGACGGGTGCGGCGGTCAACCCGGAACGCGGGGTCTTGTCACACTTTCGGTGGAACGAGGCCCGAGCGGGCCATCCACCCCACCGGGACGCTAGCGTCGCAGGATGCATCCGCGCATCCGGAGACGACGTGCGTCTCCTCGACCGTTGATCGCCGCCGCGCTGCTCGTCGCCGTCGCGTGCTCGGAGCCATCGCGTGACGTTCCCGTCGCATCGGCTCCGACCCCGACCCGAAGCCCGACCGCCTCGCCATCGACTCCGCAGGAGCCCGCCGAACCCGCAGCGTCGTCGGTCAAGCTCACGTCGGCCACGGGCGGTTCCTTCCTCGTCCGGGGCCGGTATCCCTTCGCTCCCTCCTCGTGCCGCGATCCCGAGCAGCCCACCCTCACCGGACGCTTCCCGGGGACGCTCCGCGCGCGCCTGGCCGACGACGGGACGATCTCGCTCACCGTCACGCTGACGTTCGATCGCTACCTGGAGGGCATCGCGGAGGTGCCTCCCTCCTGGCCGGCTGCGGCGTTGGACGCCCAGGCGATCGCCGCGCGGAGCTACGCGCTCGCGACCACCGGCTGGTCCGGGGACGAGGGCGACACGCTGGACCAGCCGATCTGTGCGACGACCTCCTGCCAGGTCTACCGAGGGATCCCCGTGCCGCCGGACCCGACCCACCGGCGATGGATCCGCGCCGTCCGTCGGACCGACGGGGAGGTCCTGCTGGACGGGGGCGTTCCTGCGACGACCGTGTACTTCTCCACGTCCAACGGGCGGACGTACGGGAACGAGGATGTCTTCGGCAGCGAACCGCTCCCCTACCTCCGGCCGGTCTCCGAGCGCGACGACGGCGCCTCACCCACGTCGCGCTGGCGCGTCCGGCTCCCCTTCGGCGACCTCACCGCGTTCCTCCGCGCCGCCGGCCGATGGTCCGGACGGTCGATCGCGCGCGCGACGGCGAGCGACGGCACACTCACGCTCCACGGCGGCGGCACGACGCGCTCCCTCGATGCCGATGACCTCCGCGATGCCGTGAACATCTGGGCACCCTGCCTCCGTCCCCGGCACTACCCCACCGAGGAACGGGGATCGCAACTCCCGTTGACGATCCCCTCACGTTGGCTGCAGGTGTCGGCGACCGACCGCG
>DASSDW010000150.1:0-2382 GCA_035696925.1 Actinomycetota bacterium | reverse complement strand
TACCTCGTCCTCCAGCCCGACGAAAAGGCCGACCCGTTCACCGCGAGGCTGGAAGCCAACACCTACTCGGTCCGGTGGCATAGCGTCGGCAGCCGCGAGACGAAAGACGCCGGCAAGGTGACGGTCGAAAATCACGGCAATGCCACCTTCACGGCCCCGTTCGCGAAGGCCGGCCCGGCGGTCCTGTACCTGAAAGGAGTCGGACGCTGAGAGATTACTAGTGTGCGGAGGTCCGGGGCCTCTGGCGAGCGCGGTACCGTACTGGGACGGCCGCCCACCTAGCCCTAGTCGCGAAGATGGCGGCCTTCATGGCAAGCACTTCAGTGAATGCTCACCAGGTGTAGGGGACGAGTCGGTATCTCACGTTCTGTTCGTACTCTTCGTATCCGGCCAGTCCGTTCTCTAGCATCCGCTCTTCAAGGGGGAACTCGTTAAGCTTCGCTTCCCACTCGCGCCAGTCTTACGACGTAAGCCAATGCTCGGCTAGCTCCTTCAGATAGTCCAGTGGGACACCGCGGCTCCATCCGACACTGGGCAGCTCGTCGCGCCAGCGGGTGCGGTCCAGGTCCTCCTGCGGAATTTCGATCCGGAAAGGCCGGATCTCGTTATCGGGGTAGTCGTTAATCGTGGTCGCGGTCTCCTCTCGGTGTGGTCGTTGACAGCGGCGAACAAGATGTCGTGGGTTTGGGCGGCGTTCGAGGGAGCAGACAGCGCCGCCCGAGGATATTCGCCCTCACCGGAACCGGCGGAAGAACTGCCGAATGTCGCCGATTAGGAGGTCGGGGGCATCGTGGGCGGCCCAGTGACTGCCGCGGTCAAACTCGCTCCAGGAGACGATGTTGGTGTGATCACGTTCGGCAAATTTACGGATCGGCCGGAAGTCGTAGGCGAAGCTTGCTAGTCCGATGGCTGCAGTGGTTGGCTCGGTCGAGTGTTCGGCGTGTTTGTTCTCGTAGTAGAAGCGGGCCGCTGATGCCGCAGTGTTGGTCAGCCAGTAGATCGAGACGTTGGTCAGGATCTCATCGGGGCTGAGCGCCTCCCCGAAGAGCTGGCCGCTCCAGGCGAGTTGACCGGCGGGCGAGTCCGCCAGCGCGTGGGCGATGGTCTGCGGTTGGGCCTCCTGCACCTTGTCGTGGACCGCTCTTTCGACGAAGCTCTGTAGGAACTGCAGGTACTGCAGCTCCTCCTGGGTCAGGCCCTCGAACTCGGCCGGGTCTCCCGAGGGGAAGGAGAAGATCTGGTTGACGTGCACGCCGATCACGTGATCGGGGTCGAGTCGTCCCTGCAAAGGGGCGACGATCGCACCGGCGTCGTTTCCGTGGGCGCCGTAGCGCTCATAGCCAAGGCGCTTCATGAGCTCAGCCCACGCCTTTGCAGTGCGCTGCGCGTCCCAGCCCGTCTCGGTGGTCGGCCCGGAGAAGCCGAAGCCGGGCAGGTGCGGGATCACCAGGTCGAAGGCGTCGGCCGGATCACCACCATGGGCGCGCGGGTCGGACAGTGGTCCGATCAGCTCCAAGTACTCCACAACCGTGTTGGGCCAGCCGTGGGTGAGGATTAGCGGGATGGCATCCGGCTCGGGTGAGCGGGCGTGGAGGAAGTGGAAGTTCTGCCCGTCGATGGTGGTGGTGAACTGCGAGTAGGCATTCAGCTTCGCCTCCCACGCGCGCCACTCATAGCCGTCTCTCCAGTACTGGACCAGCTCCTTGACGTAGGAGACCGGGACACCGTACTCCCAGCCCGGCGGGACCGGACCGGTCTGGGGCCCGCTCGTGTCGAGCGGCAACTCGTTGGCCAAGCGCGTGCGGCCCAGACGGTCGCGTAGATCGTCGAGGTCTTGCTCTGGGATGTCGATCCGGAACGGCCGGATCTCGTTGTCGGGGCTGGCAGCGTGGGTCATGGTTGCGATCTCCTCTCTGCGTTGGTCGTTAACAGCGGTCGCGGGTTCAGCGATCCTGCCTAGCGCGTCCGGTTCCCAAGCTCGCGGTCGAGGGACTCCTGAACGTACGCCATCCGCTCGATCCACTCCTTCTCCCCGGCACGCCGCTCCATCTCCGCGGGATCTACCTCCTCAACACGAGCCTGAATCCACCATAGGTTGCCGTACGAATCCCGCACCCGCCCGACGCGATCGCCCCAGAACAGATGGGTCACCTCGGTCACCGACGTAGCCCCGGCTTCCAACGCCCGTCGGTGCACCTCATCGGCATCCTCGACGTACAGGCGGAGGAAACCCGGCGTATCCGGCCATTCCTCCGTCGCGTCGAACGCCATCACCACCGAGTCGCCAATCCGGAACTCGGCGTGCCCGATCGAGCCATCCTCGTTGTGGACCCGCGCGATCTCCTCCGCGCCAAATGCCCGCCCGACAAACTCGATGAGCCC
>DASSDW010000149.1:0-9982 GCA_035696925.1 Actinomycetota bacterium | reverse complement strand
CGATCCAGCGGTGCACCTCGGTCCCGATCCGGGCGGCCGGTCCCGAGAAACGAGGGAGCGGGCGCACGGACGTCCAGTAGAAGCGCTTCGGGCACCGGGCGTAGTCGATCACCCCACCCACCGACACGTTCCGTGGCGGCGTCATCTCGCCGCCACGACCCTCGACCTCCTCGCGCTCCCTCAGGTGGAGCGCCAGGCCGCGACGGTCAGCACCGAGCCGCTGCAGCGTCGCTCGTTCATCCGGGTCGAGCGGCTCCAGGAGGGAATCCTGGATGACACCCGCGCTCTCGGCGACGGCCACGGCCGCATGCCGCCAGCCCTCGGGGAACACGGGATCGCGTTCCGCCGGCAGGGCTGGGCCCGGCCAGTCGCGGACGAACCGCTCCCGGTACCCCAGGATCGGGTTGTGCTCCTCGTCGATATCGGCGCCGGGGTCCCACGTGGCGTGCTTCGTCTCCATGATCCAGTCCTTCAGTTCCCTGAGGAACGGGCCGGCCTCCTTCGCGCGCATGTTCTCCGCGTACCAGTGGGCGCCGGTGACGTGCAGCGACCGACGCGCACGGGTCATCGCGACGTAGGCGGTGCGCCGCTCCTCGTACTCCTCCTGCTGCTTCAGGTCCTTCTTGAAGGCGGAGAGGTTGCCGTCGTAGCGGGGCAGGTAGGAGGCGTCGCCGCGGAGCTCGAAGTCCATCGATTTGCCGCGCTCGGCAGGGTTGTGCTGGATCGTCGTGTTCGGCAACAGACCTTTCGCGAGGCCGGGCACGAAGACGTGATCGAACTCGAGGCCCTTGGCCACGTGGATCGTCATGACCTTGACCGAGTCCTCCTCGGAGGGTTGGACGGGTGACCATTCCTGCTTGTCCAAGTTCTCGACGGCGTCGACGTACTCGAGGAACGCTCGCAGCGTGAGCTCGCCCTGCACGGGGGAGAAGGCGTGCACCTCGTCGAGGAACGCCGCCAGGTTGCGCCGGGCCGCCGTCGCCGTCGCCACGTCGAGGTGGGCGTCGAGCTCGGTGAGGATGCCCGTCCGTCGGATGATCTCGCCGAGGAACTCACCGACGGGCCTCCGCGCCTCCACGCGGAGCTCCGTCAGCTCCTGCCGGCACTCCTCCAGTCGTGCCCGTCCTTCCTCGGAGAGACCCTCGACCTCGTCGAGATGCTCGAGGGCTTCGGTGAACAGGAACGGAGCAGCGTCTCCGTCGGCCTCGTCCTCCTCTCGCAACGCGTAGCTCTTCGTCTTGGCGAGCGAGGCGACGAGTGCCAGGTCCTTGAAGCCGACACGGTAGCGCGGTCCCAGGAGGATCCGGCCGAGCGCGACGCTCGCCAGAGGGTCGAGCGTGGCGCGGGCGTAGGCGAGCACCTCGACGACCTCCGGCATCTTGAGCAACCCCGCGAGTCCGAGGATCTCCGCGGGCACCTCGCGCTCCACGAACGCTTGCTGCAGGGAGAGGAACAGGCGCGAGGTGCGGCAGAGCACGGCGCAGTCCGACCAGGCGGCGCCCGCGTCGTGCAGCGCGACGATCCGATCCGCCACCCACGCCGCCTCCTTCACCTCGTCGGAGATGCGTGCGACGTGGACCTCGCCGAGCCCGTTCTCCTCCCACGGGACGAGCCGCTTGTCCGGGTCCGGGCGTTGTGCCGCCGGGAGCTGGCCGATCAGCACGTCGGCCGCCTCGAGGATCCGCGCACCCGAGCGGAAGTTGGTGTACAGGGGGAGCTTGATGGCCTCCTCGCCGTCCGCCTTGGCGAACTGCCTCGGGAACTCGAGCAGGTTGAACAGCGACGCGCCGCGCCAGGCATAGATGTTCTGATCGGGGTCGCCGACCGCCGTCACCGGGTGGCCACCGCCGAAGACGCCCGCCATCAGCCGCGCCTGGGCCACGTTCGTGTCCTGATACTCGTCGAGGAGCACGGCGGCGAACCGCTCGCGGTACTGGCCGGCGACCTCGGGATGCTGCTCGACGATGCCGAGGGCGAGCTCGATCTGGTCACCGAAGTCGATCACGCCGAGCTCCCGCTTCAGCTCCCGGAAGACCGCGCACGCCTTCGCGAGCTCGATGCGCTCGCGTGCCGATCCGTAGGCGCGGTCGGATCGGTGCTCCTTCAGCTCCTCCAACCGGCGCTCGTTGAACTCGACGATCTCATCCGGCGACCGGAAGTGGTTCGCTGCCTGATCGTCGAGCGTGAGGATCCGATCGACGACGCCGGGGAGACGCTGTGCCTCGACGACCTCGAACGTCATGCGGTCGAGCACGCGGCCGCAGAGCTCGACCCGCTGCGCGGGCGTGAGCACCCGTTGGTTCGGCTCGATCCCGATCAGGACGCCGTGCCGATCGAGGAGCTGGGCCGCGAAGCCGTGGTAGTTGGTGATCTCGGGTTCCTCGCCGTCGGGGAGATCGAGGCCGGCCAGGGCGCGGCGGACGCGCTGCTGGAGGTTCTCCGTGGCCTTGTTCGTGAACGTCAGACACAGGACGTTCCCGGGCAGGACGCCGGAGTGCTCGGCGGGCATCCGGCCGAGCGCCACGAGCGCGAGGTACACCACGCGCGCCGCCATCACCGACGTCTTCCCCGAACCGGCGCCGGCCACGAGCACGTACGGCTCGAGCGGCCACGAGATCGCGCGCCACTGCTCCTCGGTCGGGGGCCTCCCGCCGAGGACGTCGAGGATCTCCTGCGGGAAGGTCATGGTGCCGCTCATCGCTCGGTCGCCTCCTGAGGGCTCCCGATATCGAACAAGGGTCGGCCCTCCGGGAAGAGCGGGCAGAGCGATTGGAACTCACAGAAGAAGCAGTTGGCCTGGTAGTTCGGACGATACGAACCGGAGTCGTTCAGCCGCTTCAGCTCACCGACCAGACCGGAGAGCTTCTGGCGCATCACGTCCTGGTACGCCTCCTCGCGGTCGGGGGTGCCCACCGTCCACTCTCGGGTCACGAGATCACCCGTGCGCCAGTCGCCCTTCAGGTAGGACAGCTCCACGCCGGACACCGGCTGGAACTCCTTCATCTCCTCCGACTCGAGGACCGCCAGGTAGTAGATGCCGAGCTGGAGGCTCTCGTTGGCCTTGGGAGCCCGGTCGGCGCTGCCGGTCTTGTAGTCCGTGATCCGGGAACCCGGGAACCCGGCGGGGTCGGGCCCGATCCGGTCGATGTACCCGACGATCGACGCGCCCTCGTAGTCGAACTCGAAGCCCTGTTCCGTGGCGGAGGCGGGGTGGGCGCCGTAGCGCTCGAACCAGTTCGGGAGCATCTTCTTCTGAGCGAGCGAACGCCACGCTTCCGAAACGGCCTTCGCCGGGAACTCCTGCGGGCGCCAGCGCTTGTCGACCTCCGCGATGAGTGCCTCGAGCGTTCGGTCGACCGCGCCCTTCTCGCAATCCTCGATGATGCGGTGGACGAGCGAGCCCACCCATGCCTGGTACCCGACGGGGCGCCCGAGACCGAGCTCGTAACCGAGGACGAACTGCAGCTCGCAGTTGTCGAGGACGTCGAGCTTCGAGTACGAGGCCCGGAGCTGCTCGTGCAACGGACGACCCGTGTCCGTCCAATCGCGCTGGAACCACCACCGACGTGGATCCACGCCGAGCGCGACCAGCCCCTGGAGGGCGGCGAGCCGCTCGGCTCCCGGGACCGCGCGATCACCGAGGGTCCGGCGCCAGAGGGCTGCCGCCTCTCGGACGGAGATCGGCTCTGCGAACGCCGGGTCCGGTACGGCCGACCACTTGAGCCCCAGCTCCTCGACGAACCGTGAGCCGGTGGACGCCTCGTCCGCGTGCGCCCGGCTCGCCATCAGCACCACGCGCTCCCGAGCCCGACCCACGACCATGCGGAAGAGCCGCCGCTCGTCCTCGAGCCGGGCGCGGTTCCTGTCGGATTGGGACACGAGCCGGTCGAGGGCCTCCAGGTCGAACATCGGCTCGGGCCGCGTCAGGCTGGGGAAGTTCCCCTCCACCGTGCCGACCACGAGGACCGTGTGGAACTCGCGTCCCACCGCACCGTGAGCCGTCAGCACCTGGACGGCGTCGGTTTCCCGACGCTCCCATGCCGAGAAGCCCGGTCCGCGCTCCCCGGCATCCAACGAGGCGAGGAAGGCTTCCACCGACGGGTCGGCGGCGGAGCCGGCCTCCGCGACCGCGCTCGAGAAGGCGACCACGGAGTCGAGCTCGCGTCTCGAATCGATGGACGCATCGGCCGCCTCGACCAATCGGCGCGAGCAGGGCAGCTCCCGCCACAGGACGGCGAAGGCATCCAGCACCGAGCGATCCGCGGCCTGAGCGGCTCGGTCGAGGACGTCTCGCACGTCTTCCACGTGCGCGGCCTCCTCCGCGGTGAGGCCGTCCGTGAACTCGAGGGCCCGTCCCACGGATCCCGTCCGGGTGTGGGCGACACGCAGGAGGCCGCGCGCCGCCGCGGGCGAGAGACGAACCAGATCCGACGTGAGGACGGATTCGATCAACCCGTTCCGCTCGTCCTCGGACGCGACGAGCCACCGAAGCGCGAGCACGAACGGCCGGGTCGCCGGCTCCTGCGCGAGCGAGACCCCGCTCTCGGGTGCGGTCCGTGGGACGCGGGCGTCGTCGAGTGCCCGCAGCAGCCCGCCGACGTGCGAGCCCTGACGGCGGATCACGACCGCGAGCTCTCCCCACGCGACGCCGTCATCGACGTGGAGCCGTCGGAGCTCCCGTGCGACGGCCGCGTACTCCTCCGAGGTGTGTGCCGCGGTCCACGCATCGACGCGCACCGTCTGTGGGGCGCGATGGGGCGTGGTCAGCTCCACGTGTGACGCTCCGGCGAACACCTGCGTGAACCGGAGCGACGGGACGGCGGTGGTGCCCTGGAACGAGAAGACGTGCGCCTCCGGGTCCGCGGCGACGACGAGGTCGCTCGCTCGGAGCGACCGCACGAGCGCCTCCTGCGCGAACGTGGCGTCGTGGTAGTCGTCGACGAGCAGATGGTCGAGGAGCGGTTCGGACGCGGCCGCAGCTGCTTCCGCTCGACCGATCAGGGCCGCGAAGTCGACGAAGCGATCCGCGTCCAGCACGTCGAGGTAGGCCCGGGCGAACCGCGCGAGCTCGAGCCACCCGCTGAGTCCGCGCGATCCGGCCTTCGCCTGGATCTCCTCGGGCGTGATCCGGGCCTCCTGTGCGCGGAGGAGGAACTGCCGGATCTGGTCCGCGAACCCCCGCAAGGTGAGCAGGTGGCCGTACGCCGGCCACTCGGAGGGGTCCTGTCCCTGGAGCAGGTCCTGGACGAGCGCGAACTGATCGGCGGCGGACAGCACCTCGGGCGGCTCCGTGTAGCCGAGTGCCGAGTAGCGCTCGCGGAGGATCAAGTGCCCGAGGCCGTGGAAGGTCAGCACGTTGAGGCTGGACAGGGACGCCGGCAGCCGCGTGATCAGGGCGTCGCGCGCGACCTGACGCGCGCGACGCGATCCCACGATCAGCGCGACACGCTCGGGGTCCGCGCCGCCTTCCACGAGCCGCGCGAACCGTTCGCGGAGCACGGAGGACTTGCCCGTTCCGGCGGCGCCGGTGACCAGGAGCGCACCCGTGGAATGCGAGAGAACGGCGTCCTGCGCAGCATCGGGAGGAGAGGGGGGGTTCACGAGGCGGATGCTACCGCCAGTCGCCGACACCACCGAGGTCCGGTCGTGGTGGTACCGGCGCATCCTCGGGCATGGTCTCCCCGGAGATGCGGCGCCGGTACCAGCGGTCCACCTCGCTCGTCGTCAGCCGCCCAACGAGCCGTTCACCGTCGACGACCAGCGCCTGACCGTCGCCCGCGATCCATTCGAGGGCTCGGTCGAGGGGCAGGTCCGGCGACACGATGCGCATCCGATCCCGGGGCGTCATCGCGGATCGGACGCCTCGCGTCGGGTCCTTCCCGCCGACCTTCGAGGCGGTCGAGAACGAGAGCGACCCGATCACGCGCCCGAACCCCTCTACGACGGGGAACTCGGTCGTGCGATCGGCGCGGAGGTGCGTCTCGAGGGCGTGGAGCAGTGTGGCATCCGCGGGGATCGGCGGCGGAGGCGGTCCCATCGCCTCGGAGACCGTTCCTCGGGAAAGATCGCGCAGGATCGGTGATTGCTTCCCGACCTGCAGTCCCTGGCCGATCATCATCCAACCGATGAACGCGAAGAAGAGCCAGTCACCTTCCTGCACTCGGAGCCGCTGGATCGCGATCATGCCGAGGACGGCGCCCACGACGACGCCGCCCCATCCCGCCACTCGCAGGGCGAGGAACCGGTCCTTCGTGATCCCCCAGACGACGGCCAGGAGCATGCGACCGCCGTCGACCGGGAACCCCGGGAGCGCGTTCAGCCCGGCGAAGAGGAGGCTGAGGAACGCGAGGTTGCCGAGGATCGCCGCCAGGACGTCGTCGGAGAGCTCCGATCCGATCCAGAACACGCCGGCCAAGGCCAGGGTGCTGAACGGGCCCGCCGCCGAGATGAGGAACGACGCGAGCGGGCCCCGTTCACTCGAATGGGTCTCCGTGTAGCCGCCCCAGAACACCATCGTGATGCCGTGCACGTGCAACCCGAACGCGCGGGCGGTCGCCGCGTGCGAGAGCTCGTGGAAGATGATGCTCCCGTAGAACAGGATCGCGTTCACCACGGACCACCACAGGGCCTGCTGGTCGGTCAGGGCGCGCGTCCGCGCGAGGCTGTCGTAGGTCCCGTACACGACG
The DNA here is from genome assembly GCA_035696925.1 of Actinomycetota bacterium. GTDB lineage: Bacteria > Actinomycetota > UBA4738 > UBA4738 > HRBIN12 > JAJNBA01. Next base: position 3,296 of record DASSDW010000149.1, on the reverse strand, counting down.
AACGCCGCGAAGATGAGCCATGGAACCGTGATGTAGATCGGGATGCCGCCGATCGACGCGACCTTCCAGCGCCTCTCCACGGTCGGCAGCCTACCCCCGCTCGCCCGGAAGCTCGTGTCACGGGGCCGGTGGGCGGGGGATCGAGCTACTCGGGCAGGTCGAGGTCGAGCATCGCCCCGAGGTCCCGCGCGTTCCGCACGGCGAAGTCTCGGTAGCAGTTGTTCATCAGGACGTGCGTCTCCCGTGTGTCTCCGGCGAGGCCCTCGATCTTCGGAACCCATTCCTTGAGCTCATCGTGCCCGTAGTCGTAGCGGAAGCGCTCGCTCGCGCTCTCGCTCTTCGTTTCCCACGCCTTCGGATCGCGACCGTGGAAGCGAACCATCGAGATGTCCTTCGCCGTGGCCGCAGCGATCGGCGGCATCGAGGAGTCGAACCCCTGCGGCATGTCGACGCACACGAGCGGAAGATCGCGTTCCTCGAGGAACGACAGCGTCTCCTCGACGTTGCGATCTTCCAGCCACGACTTGTGGCGGAACTCGACGGCGATCCGATAGTCCGGGAGTCTCGAGACGGCCTCCTCGATGTACGCCTTGTTCTTCCTCGAGATCGTGAAGTACTGAGGGAACTGGAACAGGATGGCGCCGAGCTTGCCCGCGGAGTGCAGTGGATACAGGGCGAGGCGGAAGCGTTCCCACACCTCGTCCACCGCATCGGCGGGGAGCTTGTCCCGGTAGAGCCGACGCTTGTCGAGGAGGTCCTTCGGAAGCTCGGCCTTGATGTCGCCGTAGAGCGAGTCGGGCCGCGTGGGGTGGTTCGTGAGGAGGGAGTATGCCTTGATGTTGAACGTGAAGTCCTTGGGTGTGCGCTCGATCCAGAGCTCAGAGTTCCGCTCCGACGGTGGGAAGTAGTACGTCGAGTCGACCTCGACCAACGGGAACTTGGAGGCGTAGAACTTGAGCCTCCCCTCCGCGGAGTTCGTCCCCGGCGGATAGAAATTACCGTCCTTGATGAGCGTGGGATCCGTCCACGACGACGTGCCGATCAGGATGGCGCCGCGGGTCACGACTCGGTCTCGCCGGCGTTCTCCTCGGGCTTCTTCCGGAGGAGCACATCCTTGGCTTGCGTGGCCTTCTCTTTCGCGATCTTCAGCAGCCGCTGGGCCCAGACGTATTCTGTTGCGAGGATCGCGAGACCGGCGATGATCACGAGCAGCCCCGGCCCGGGGAGCACGAGCATCGCGGCACCTGCGAGGACGACGACGAAGCCGGCGATAGTGATCGCGACACGCTTGCTGTTCCGACCGATGAATCGCCCGACAACCTTGAACGGAACGATGGTCGGGTGGTCGTGCCAGCGGCGGGCGAGCTCGGGGCGGCTCGACTGGAGTTCCTCGACGAACTCCGAGGCATCGACCTCCTGAGGTTCGTCGCCCCACACTTCGTCCCTGAAGGGGTTCCGGCGCTTCCTCCGATCCGGATCGCGTTCGGTCGTCATGCCATCGAGTTTCGCACGGTGAGCCGTCACTGGCTCCCGACCGGGATTGTCACTCTCGAACGGGACATCTCTTGAACGGGACACAGTGGATGAGCTACAAATCGGCAGTCTTCGTTCCCGCGGTGACCGGGGAGACCGCTTCGTCCCGAGGAGGGCAGATGTCGGTCTACGCAGCAGGCAGCCCTGGCCAGTCGAATAGCAGTTTGCGCGAAGGGGACACACCCCAATTCCGATTGTTCGCTGTGGGTGTTGTCTGCCTGAACCTCGCTCTGCTGGTTATGGCTGCACTCCAGGCCCAATCATCGCTTCCTAACACCGCTGAGTTCCTGGCGTGGGTCGTCTTCGTAGCCATCGCGGGCTTCGTCCCACTGAGTTCGGGCCGCGGACCCTCATTGGCGATGGACTTGCCCCTGCTCCTTGCCGCCGCGTTCATCTTTGGCCCGTTGATCTCTGGTCTGATCGCTCTTCTGGGCGCTGTAGACATTCGAGAGCTCCGGCGAGAAATCAGTTGGCCTCGAGCGATCTGGAACCGATCACAAACCTCCATAAGCGTGATGTGTGCCAGTGTCGTTTTCTCCGAACTCAGTCACCTTGGAGACTGGCCGTTGACACCTCTGGTGGCCTTGGTGGCCTTGGGGGTAGATGTCGCGGTGAACTACACGATCGTTGCCTACGGGACCTCTCTACGGCGCGGCGCTCCTCTCCGGGATTCGCTTCGAGCGATGCGCTTTGGCTCTCCCAGTTCCTTCTTGATGAGCTATCTCTGTTTCGGGTTCATTGGGATTCTGATTGCTGAGGCTTACACACGGTTCGGCTTGTCAGGAGTCGTCGCCTCGGTTGCTCCAGTGATTCTTGGGAAGCAGTTGTTTCTCCATCGTTCGCGCTTGGAGGATGTCGAACTAACGCTTGCTGACAACACCGCCGCGCTCGGCCATGTTGACGAACGTATCGCTGCTGAGCGGCAGCAGGAGAGGTCGCGTATCGCCGCGGCGCTCCATGATGAGGTTCTCCAGGATCTCTACAACGTGACCATTCGTGCTCAAGTTCTACGGCAGGACCTCCTCGGTGGCCGCTTGCTTGAGCTGGAGGACGACTTGCCAGCCGTCATTCAGGCGAGCGAGGCCGCAGTCGAAGATCTTCGCGACGTCATCCACGGTCTTCGGTCCGCCGCCATCGGTCACGCCGGGCTGATTGAGACCCTGGGTCTCTTCGCCCGGCGCATAGAGCAGGAGTCAGGCGTCCAGATGGTGTTGTCCCTTGACTCCTCAATCCACTCGACGCCGGAACGCGAACTGATCGTGTACCAAATTGCAAGGGAAGCTCTCATCAATGCGGCCCATCACTCCAAGGCCAGGACCATTTGGCTTTCTCTCAGAAAGGAGGCCAATTCTCTTCAAGTCGAGATTGAGGATGACGGAGTTGGGTTCGATCCCAGTAGCAGCAGAAGTGATCTGCACTTTGGTCTTCAGCTGATGTCCGAGCGTGCCGCTGAGATTGGAGCCGATCTCGAGATTCGATCCAGCCCTGGGATAGGCACTACCGTTCGGCTGATCTTCCAGCACTAGGGGAAAGCCATCGAGGCCAAGGCAAAGCCAAGGCCTCGGGGCGGTTTCTTGAGTTGGGAACTCTCGGAGCGCTGCTGGAGGGTGCTATGCCTTCCAGTGCGCGCCACCCGCCAAGGCGATGGCGAGCAGAGAGCTCAGGGCGATTGCGACGCGCCTCACGAGCTTCATGCAGTGTCCTCCTCCCAATTCCCGCCCCACCCCAGGTGGGGGACATGGAGGACTATCGGGGGTCACCCA
>DASSDW010000148.1:0-6502 GCA_035696925.1 Actinomycetota bacterium | reverse complement strand
TGCCGCGCATCGTCGGATGGATCTGGCAGAGGTAGGCGAACGTCCCGGGTCGCTCGAACGCGGTCTCGAATCGCGCGTCCGACCCGAGGGTGCCCGAGTCGAACGAGCCGTCGCTCGCGCTCACGGTGTGGGCGGTGGGGTCGAGGTTCGTCCACGTCACCGAGGTCCCCACCGGCACCTCGAGCGGCGTCGGTGAGAACGCGAAATCGGCGATCTCGATCTGTCCCTCGGCCGGCCCCGGATCGACGCGCACCAGCGGCGCATCCCGTCTGACGATCAACGTCGCGCGCATCCCCATGTCGTCGTGCTCGGCGACGAAGCATTCGATCTCGTACACGCCGGGAGCGAGCTCCGTCGGGATCCGGATCGTCTCCCCCGGTCCGAACGCGGGCCCCTCGATCTTCAGGCCGTCATGGCCCGAGCCGTGCCCGCTGCTGTCTCCTCGTTCCTCGATCTCCATCTCGAAACCGTGGACGAGCTGCCCGCCGTTGCGGATCACGAACGTAACCGGCCCCGGTCGGATCTCGCCGGCCTCCAGGGTGATCGCGAACTCGCCGAAGCCGAGCTCGAGACCGCCGCGCCGCGGGTCCACCACGCCGGTCACGGCCGGTGCCGACCCGCTCGGGACCGCGGTCGAAGCGGAATCGGCGGAGACCGCGGGCGACAGCCCGCCCCCTTCGGCGACCGAGCAGGCGCCGGCGCCGACGGCCGCCACGAGCGCGACGATCGAGATCCGCAGGTCCATGCATGCAGGCTGATCGATGAGGTTCCAAATCCGCGCCAACCGATGGCAAAGAAGAAGGAAAGAACGCCGGTACCGATGACCGGAGCCGGCGTCAGCCCGACGACCGGGCCGCGCTTCGGACCGCGCGGACGATGCCGTCGTATCCCGTGCACCGGCAGAGGTTCCCGGAGAGCGCGATTCGGACGTCTTCCTCGGACGGATCCGGGTTCCCGCGCAGCAGCGCGGTGGCCGAGATCAGCATCCCCGGGGTACAGAACCCACATTGCACGCCTCCGTGCTCGAGGAGCGCGCGTTGGAGAGGCGTCAGCTCGTCGCCCTTCGCCAGGCCCTCGACCGTCGTGACGTCCCGGCCGTCCGCTTGGAGCGCCAGGTAGCTACAGGAGTTCACCGGCTTGCCGTCGAGGAGCATCATGCACGCCCCGCACTCCGAGTCGTCGCATCCCTCCTTGGAGCCCGTGAGTCCGATCACGTCGCGGGCAGCGTCGAGCAGGCTCGTATGCGGATCGAGCTCCACCTCGTACACGGCGCCGTTCACGTGCAGCGTGGCCGGGACGCTCATGTGCTCGCCCCCCGAAGAGCCGCGTAGGTGGCGGCGCTCGCGGGGATCGCGACATCCTCGCCCCGGGCGCGGGCGAGCGCGGTCGAGATCGCCCGGCCGGCGATCACCTCCGCCATCGCCGAGCGGTATCCGGCCGACCCCCGGACGTCGGTGATCGGAGAGGAGCCCGCCGCCACCGCTCGGGCGGCGGCCGCGATCGCGTCGGCGGCGCCGTCGGAACCGGTGAGCGCCGCCTCCGCGTCGGGGACGCGGCGGATGGTGGGAGCCAGCGCCGTGATCGCCACACGCGCGTGTGCGACCGACCCGCCGTCGAGCCGCACGACGGCCGTCACACCCACCACGGCGATCTCCATCTGGCGGCGGTACTCGAGGCGGACGTACGCGGAGCCGGTCGCCGGGATCGGCGCCGGAACGTCGATCCCCACGAGCAGTTCGCGCGGATCGACCCCGGTCGTTCCGGGTCCGGTCCAGAGCTCGTCGAGCGGCACCTCCCGCTCTCCCGACGCCGACCGGAGACGGGCGGATGCATCGAAGCACAGGAGCGGCCCGCCCGTGTCCATCGCAGGAGAGGCGTTCATCACGTTGCCGCCGATCGTGCCGTGCGCGCGGGTCGCGTGGGAGCCGACGATCGCGGACGCGTCGGCGAGGGCCGTGAACCGCGCGCGGATCACGTCGTTCGCGACGATCTCCTCATGCGTGACGAGCGCACCGAGCCGCAGTCGGTCGTCGCCCTCGACGATCCCCTCGAGCGCGGCGATCCGATCGATCGCGACGATCGCCTCCGGGAGCGGCGCCTTCCCCTGGCGGGCTCCGACCACGAGGTCGGTGCCTCCGGCGATCGGCCGCGCTCCCGAGCCGAGAGCCTCGAGCGCGTCCTCCACCGTCGCCGCCGTCGTGAACGTTCTCGTCACGACGCGACCTCGGCGGACGCGGCCCAGACCCGCTCGGGCGTCATCGGAAGCTGCCGGACGCGCCGCCCGAGCACCTTGGCGACCGCGTTCGCGATCGCGGCGGCGGTCGGGACCTGCGGGGGTTCACCGACGCCCTTGGAACCGCGCGGGCCCGCGTTCTCCGCCGGGATCTGCACCCAGTCGATCTCGATCTCCGGAGCGTCGGAGCAGGTGACGAGCTTGTAGTCGAGCAGGTGCGGGTTCCGCTGCCGGCCGTCGTCGTCGAACACGGTTCCCTCCGAGAGCGCGAGGCCGACCCCCATCACGACGCCGCCCGTCACCTGGCCGTCGGCGCCCATCCTGTTGAGGATGATGCCCGAGTCGTGCGCGGCGGCCACCTTCAAGACGCGGACCACGCCCGTCGCGCGATCGACCTTCACGTGCGCCGCTTGGGTGATCAGCTGCGGGGCGGCGAACGTCTCGCTCCCGAGACGGCCCACGCATCCGCCCGTGTCGCCCGTCGGGACCTCGGGCACGTCGCCCGAGCCCTTCCCATGGATCGTGCCGGCCCCGGCGATGTCCGCGATCGACACGGACCGATCGGGCGACCCCTTCACCCGCACCCGGCCCTCGGCGAGCTCGAGATCCTCGCGGTCGACCTCGAGCTCCGCGGCGGCGGCGTCGAGGAGCTGGCCGCGCACGTCGGTGGCCGCGGCCAGGATCGCGCGACCGGAGTTGAAGGTGGTCTGCGACCCGCACGAGCCCATGTCCCAGTTCGCCGCGGCGGTGTCTTGGTAGAGCAGGGTGAAATTCTCCGGCTCCATCCCGAGCTCCTCGGCGACGAACGCCGGCATGGCCATGACGGCTCCGCTGCCGTTCTCCTGGGCTCCGGTCACGATCGTCCCGCTGCCGTCGCCGTTCAGATGGATGTAGGCGCCGGAAGGAGCCGGTCCCGAGGGCCACCAGCCCACCGCGACGCCGATCGCCTCATCCTCGGGGAGGTCGCGCTCGTACCCGATCATCTCGACGGCGCGCTCCAAGGTCTGCTTCACACCGATCTCGTCGAAGACCTGGCGCGTCGGACCCTCTGCACCCTTCTCGATCAGCGTGCGACGGCGGAGCTCCACCGGATCGATGCCGAGCTCCCGCGCGACCTCGTCCATGTGCTGTTCCAGGCCCCAGCACACCTGGGGAGCGGTGGGCGCCCGCACCGAGCCGGACGGCTGCCGGTTCGAGTAGTTGAGGAACGACTCCACGGAGATGGCGTCGATCACGTACGGACCGCACGCGTGCATCGCGGCCATCTGCCCGAGGAATCCACCCTCGCCGCAGTACGCGCCCTTGTCGAGGACCAGCCGAGCCCTCCGCGCCACGAGGCGTCCGTCCCGCGTCGCCCCCGTCTCGAACTCCATCACGATGCCCTCGCGACGCTGGGCGATCGCACGGAACTCCTCCTCGCGGGAGAAGACCAGCCGCACCGGACGGCGCGCGGCGCGCGCGAGGGCGGCCACCTGCGCCTCGAAATGCAGGTCGCACTTCGCTCCGAACCCGCCGCCCAGGAGTGGGACGACCACCCGGACGTTCGCCTCCGGGATCTGCAGGGTCTGTGCGACGCCCGAGCGTGCGGCGTAGGGGACCTGGGTCGACGACCAGATCGTGACCTGGTCGCCGCGCCACTCGGCGAGGACGGCGCGCGGCTCGATCGGCACGCCCTGGGAGGCGTCGGACTCGTAGCGGCTCTTCACGACGACGTCGGCCGCGGCCATCGCGGCGTCCGCGTCGCCCTTGACGATCGTCGCATAGGAGATCGTGTTCCCGTCGGCCACCATCTGCTCGTCGCGCTCGTACGAGGCCCAGTCGGCGTGGACGAGCGGGGCGTCCGCATCCATCGCCGCGACGAAGTCCGTCAGCGCCGGCAGCGGTTCGTACTCCACCTCGATCATGCGCGCCGCCTCGGCCGCGGCGGCCTCGGTCAGCGCGGCCACACCCGCCACGATCTCACCCTCGAACCGCACGACGTCCTTCGCGAACAGAGTGCGGTCCTGCACGAGCCCCCCGAAGCGGACGTCGGGCAGGTCGTCCTGCGTGATCACCGTGACGACGCCGGCCAGCGCGCGGGCCTTCGTCGTGTCGATGCGGAGGATCCTCGCGTGGGGATGGTCAGCGTAGCGGAACGCGGCGTGCGCCATGCCGGTGGACGCGAGGTCGGCGGTGTAGCGACCGGCGCCCGTCACCTTCTCCCGACCGTCGGGACGGATGAACGTCGTGCCTGCCGAGGTGTCGACCGCCATCAGGTGCCCTCCGTTCCGGTGGCGCACATCATCGTCGGTGCCCGCAGCTCCGACAAACGCCGGGGGACGCACCTCCGATCCGTGCGACCTGGGAGTGATCTCGATCACGGCGGGACGCCACGGATCCGATGCTAGGGTCGGCCGGGTGCCCGACCTCGAGAGCGTGCTCGCCGAACTGAACGATCCCCAGCGCGAAGCCGCGCTCGCACTCCGCGGACCCGTCGCGATCCTGGCCGGTGCGGGGACGGGGAAGACGACCACCATCACGCATCGGATCGCCTGCCAGGTCCGGAGCGGAGCGTTCGATGCCTCGCAGATCCTCGCCGTCACCTTCACCGACAAGGCGGCGCGTGAGCTGAAGCGACGGCTCCAGGCGCTCGAGGTCGACGGGGTGGAGGCGCGCACGTTCCATTCCGCGGCGCTGGCACAGCTCTCGCGCCTGTGGTCCGCGCACACGGGCGAGCCGCTCCCCGACGTCGTGGACGCCAAGGCTCCACTCATCGCGTCGCTCGCGAACGCGCTGCCTCCGCCACACAGGTTCCTCCCCCGACGCGAGCTCGCCGGCGAGATCGAGTGGGCCAAGAACAGGATGATCGAGCCCGCCCGCTACCTCGCAGAGCTGGGCGACCACGAGCCGCCGATCCCCGCCGAGCTGATGCTGCGGATCTACGACGGGTACGAGCGTCGCAAGCGCGCGATGGGTCGACTGGATTTCGAGGACATGCTCGGACTCGCCCTGCGGCTCTTCGATGACCATCCCGATGCTGCCGACGCCGTCCGATCGCGGTTCTCCGCGTTCACCGTGGACGAGTTCCAGGACGTGAATCCGCTGCAGGCGAGACTGCTGGACCGGTGGCTCGGCGATCGCGACGACCTCTGCGTGGTGGGCGACGACTACCAGACGATCTACGCGTTCACGGGGGCGTCGCCCGATCACCTCCTGGACTTCACGCGTCGATTCCCGCGCGCGACGGTCATTCGCCTCGAGGAGAACTATCGGTCCTCTCCGGAGATCCTCGATCTCGCGAACCGGCTCGCGCCCAACCTGGGAGGGATCAGGAAGACCCTCCGACCCAACCGACCCTCCGGTCCGTCCCCGGTCGCCCGGGCCGAGCCCGATGAGGACGCCGAGGTCACCGCCGTCGTGCGGGCGGTGCAGCGGCTGCACGTCGAGGAGGCGGTACCGCTCGAGGAGATCGCGGTCCTGTCGCGGATCAACGCTCGATCCGAGCCGTTCGAGGAAGCGTTCGCCGCCGCGGGCATCCCGTACCAGGTCCGCGACGGAGCGTTCCTCCGGCGACCCGGACCGCGCGGGGTCGTGCAACGGTTGCGGCGAGCGAGCGCGGACGCCGCCGTGGCCGAGGCCGTCGTCGGCATCACCGACCAGCTCGGGTACGACCCACGAGCGTCCCCCGATGCCGACGAGGAGGTGACGCGCCAGTCGGACCTCGCGCGCATGCGTTCCCTGGCGACGGAGTTCCAGAGGACCCATCCCGATGGCGGCCCGGCGGCGTTCCTCGCCGAGCTCACTCAACGGTTCTCCACCGCGCACACCGGCCGCGGCGTGAACCTGCTCACCTATCACCGGGCGAAGGGGCTCGAGTTCGACGCCGTGTTCCTCCCGCGGATGATCGACGGCGAGCTGCCGTTCCGATCGGGCCGAGCCAAGGCCGATCCGCGCGAGGAGCGACGGCTGCTCTACGTCGGGATCACGCGCGCCCGACGGTACCTCTTCCTCACCTGGCCCCGGAGCGGTCGGTCGCGGCCGAGCCCGTTCCTCGACGAGATGGAGCTCGCACCTCCGGAGCTTCCCGGGCGAACCTCGTCGCCGAGCGCCCCGGTCGCCCTGCCCCGCGGCGGGCCGTTGTTCGATCGGCTGAAGGACTGGCGCCGCAAGCGCGCGCAGGCGGACGGTGTTCCGGCCTACGTCGTCTTCCACGACCGCACGCTCGCCGAGATCGCGGAGCGGAAGTGCAAGGACTGGGCCGACCTCGCGGCGGTCTCCGGCGTGGGGCCG
>DASSDW010000147.1:0-6198 GCA_035696925.1 Actinomycetota bacterium | reverse complement strand
CCGGGCAGTCCGGCGGAGGCGAACGCGGTGAACAGGAACGCGCCCATGAGCCACGGCATCACCGAGGCGAGCCCGCCCATGCTGTCCAGGTCGCGGGTGTGCGTTCGCTCGTAGACCATGCCCACCAAGAGGAACAGCGCGCCGGTGGCGAGCCCGTGGTTCACCATCTGCAGCACACCCCCGGTGACGCCTTGCTGGGTGAACGCGAACACTCCAAGCACGACGAAGCCCAGGTGGGAGACGGACGAGTACGCGACGAGCCGCTTGATGTCGGTCTGGACCAGCGCGTTGACCGCGCCGTAGACGATCCCGATCACGGCGATCACGCCGACGAACGTCGCGAAGTACCTCGACGCTTCCGGGAACAGCATCAGGTTGAAGCGGATCAGCCCGTAGGTCCCTACCTTCAAGAGGAGCGCCGCGAGCAGCACGGAGCCGGCCGTCGGGGCCTCGGTGTGCGCATCGGGGAGCCACGTGTGGAGCGGAACGAGCGGCACCTTCACCGCGAACGCGACGAAGAACGCGAGGAACAGCCACCGGGCCGTCGTGACCGGCACCTCGGCCGCCACGTTCATCATCGCGGCGTAGCCGAACAGGCGCACGCCATCCTGCTGCGCGTAGAGGAACAGGATCGCGACGAGCAGGAAGGCCGAGCCCGCCATCGTGAACAGGAAGAACTTGACCGCCGCATAGATGCGGCGCTGACCGCCCCACCCGCCGATCAGCAGGTACATGGGGACGAGGAGCGCCTCGAAGAAGAGGAAGAACAGCAGGAGGTCGAGGGCGACGAACGTACCGATCACCGCGGTCTCGAGCACGAGGACGGCGGCGAGGAAGCGACGGACGTCCTTCGTGATCGTCCAGGACGCGAGGATCGAGACGGGGAAGAGGAACGTCGTCAGCAGGAGCATCCAGATGCTGACGCCGTCGATGCCCACGGCGTAGGAGAGGCCGATCGACGGCACCCACCGAGCGATCTCGACCATCTGGAACCCCGAGGATGCCGGGTCGAACCGCCCGAGCACGACCAGGGACACGATGAACGTCGCGAGCGAGACGCCGAGGGCGACCCAACGCGCCGCCGTGTCCTTCAGCCCGCGATCACCGCCGAGCATCAGCAGCGCGCCGATCAGCGGAAGGAACGTCGTGAGCGTGAGCAGCTTGTTCACAGGCGGGTACCCACCCAGACGAGGACGCCGACGGCGCCGAGGAGGAAGGCGAGCGCGTAGGAGCGCACGAAGCCCGTCTGGAGGAGGCGACCGACCGCGGCGAGCCGGCGCGTTCCGACGCCGACGCCGTTGACCAGTCCGTCCACGACCTTCGTGTCGAAGACGTTCGCGGTGAACCGGGCCGCCGCGGCCCCGGGGTTCACGAACAACGTGGAATAGGCTTGATTGACGTACCAGCCGCTCCGCGCGGCGCGCGGGAGCGGCTGCAGCCGCTCGCGGAGGGTGAGCCACTCGACCCGGCCGGATGCACAGACCCACCAGGCGACCGCGAGCGCACCCAGCGCGATCGCGGTCGCGATCCCGGACAGGGCGAGGGTCGATAGCCCCTCGCCGCGCGGCACCGGCCCGGTGACCGGCTCGAGCACGCGCGCCAAGGTCCCCTCCGCGGAGGTCGAGAGCAGCAGACCGGCGAGGACCGCGCCGGCCGCGAGCACGAGGAGCGGAACCGTCATGACCGGAGGCGACTCGTGAGCGTGCTCGGCCTCCTCGCTCCTCGGCGATCCGAAGAAGGCGAGGAACGCGAGCCGGCCGATGTAGAGCGCGGACAGGAGCGCGCCGAGCGTCCCCAGGAGGTAGATCCACGTGCGTCCCGTGTGGTTCGCGACCTCGAGGATCTGGTCCTTCGCGAAGAAGCCCGCGAGCGGGAACACGCCGGCCAACGCGAACGCGCCGACGACGAACGTCCACCCCGTGACCGGCATCCGCCGGATCAGCCCGCCCATCCGTTGCAGGTCGGTCTGCTCGTGCATGCCGTGCATCACGGAGCCGGCGCCCAGGAACATCAGCGCCTTGTAGAACGCGTGGGCGACGAGCATGAACATCGCGCCGGTGTAGAAGCGCATGCCCGCGGCCATGAACATGAACCCGAGCTGGCTCACGGTGGAGTAGGCGAGGACGCGCTTGATGTCGTCCTGCGCCAGGGCGCACGTCGCAGCGAACAGCGCCGTGACGAGCCCGACGATCAATACGACGGTCAAGGCCACGCCCGAGAGCTCGAAGAGGGGGGCACTCCGGACGACGAGGTAGACGCCCGCCGTGACCATCGTCGCGGCGTGGATCAGCGCCGAGACCGGCGTGGGGCCGGCCATCGCGTCGGGCAGCCACACGTGGAGAGGCACCTGCGCGGACTTGCCGATCGCCCCGGCGAACAGGAGGAGCGAGATCGCGGTGGCCGTCCCCTTCGCGATCGTGTCGCCTGGCGCGCCCAAGACGGCGTCGAAGTCGAGCGATCCGAACTTCGCCACGATCAGCGCGAGGCCGATCAACATCAAGGTATCGCCGATCCTCGTCGTGACGAAGGCCTTCTTCGCGGCGCTCGCGTTCTCGGTCTTCTCGAACCAGAAGCCGATCAGGAGGTACGAGCAGAGCCCCACGCCCTCCCAGCCGACGTACAAGAGGAGGTAGTTGTCCGCGAGGACCAGCAGGAGCATGAAGAACACGAAGAGGTTCAGGTACGCGAAGAATCGCCCGTACCGCGGATCTCCTTCCATGTAGCCGATCGCGTACACATGGATCAGGAGCCCGATCCCGGTGACGACCAGGATCATCGTGGCCGAGAGGACGTCGAGACGGAGATCGGCGCCCACGGTGAATCGCCCCACTGAGATCCAGTCGAAGAGGTGCTGGATGTGGTTCCGCGATTCACCCGATCGCTCGAGGAGCGCGATCACGAGCCAGAGCGAAAGCACGAACGCAGCGCCGACCGACGCGGACGCGAGCAAGCCCGCGGATCGCCCGAGCCTCCGTCCGGTGAAGAGGTTGATCACCGCTCCCAACAGCGGGACCGCTGGAACCACCCACAGTGGACTCAGTGAGCTCGCCTCGGGAAGCGACAGGCCGAGCATCATCCTGCGAGCCCTCGCGCGTCGTCGACGTCGACGGTCCCCCGTCTTCGGTAGACGGCCACGATGATCGCCAGGCCCACCACCACCTCGGCCGCGGCCACCACCATCGAGAAGAACGCCAGCACCTGGCCGTCGAGCGCGAGGTGCATCCGCGAGAACGCCACCAAGGCCAGGTTCACCGCGTTCAGCTGGAGCTCGACGGACATGAAGATCAGCAGCGCGTTCTTCCTAAGGAGCACACCGAGCGTGCCGAGCGTGAAGAGCACACCGGAGAGCACGATGAAGTACGCGATCGGCGTCCTCACGCGCCCGTCTCCATCGCCTCGAGCTCGGCCTGCGTGACGGCGCGGGCCTTCCGTTGCCCGAGCACCATCGTGGCGACCGCCGCGATGATCAGCAGGATGGACGTGACCTCGAACGGCAGGAAGTACTCCCGGAACAACACGGTCGCCACCGCCTGCGCGTTCCCGGGATCGTTCACCGCGTCGAAGCCGCTGGGCGCCTTCGCAGCGAACCCGATCCCCGTCCGCACGGCGAGGGTGATCTCGATGACGAACCCGGCGGCAAGGGCCAGCGCGAGCGGGCGCTGCGCGACCAGTCGCTCGCGGAGGTCGTCTCCCCGGTCAACGCCGAGCAGCATGATCACGAAGAGGAACAGCACCATGATCGCGCCGGCGTACACGATGATCTGGACGGCGAACAGGAACGGCGCGTCGAGGATCAGGAAGAAGACCGCGAGGCAGAAGAAGTTCACGACGAGGAACAGGGCGGCGTGCACGGCGTTGCGCATCAGGAGCATCCCGACGGCGGACGCCACCGAGATCGGCGCGAACACCCAGAACACGACGTTGTCGAGCGGCACCCCTACAGGCCCTCCTTCGCCCCCGGGGTGGTGCCGAGCTCCGGGGGCGGCTCCAGGAGCTGCTCCTTCGTGAGGATCGCGTCCTCACGTGAGGTGTAGGCCATCTCGAAGTAGCTGGTGAGGGTCAGCGCGCGCGTGGGGCAGGCCTCGACGCAGAGGCCGCACATGATGCAGCGCAGGTAGTTGATCTGGTAGTCCTTCGCGTAGCGCTCTCCGGGAGAGGTCGGGTGCTCGGGATCGTTGTCCTCCCCCTCCACCCAGATCGCGTCGGCGGGACAGGCGAACGCGCAGAGCTCGCATCCGATGCACTTCTCCAAGCCATCGTCGTGCCGGTTCAGCCGGTGGCGGCCGGTGTGCGCGCGTTCCGGGATCTCCGCGATCACCTTCGGGTACTCCTCGGTGTCGTCGGGACGGAACGTCTGCTTGAAGACGGTCGCCATGCCCTTCAGCACGGCGCCCGTGTCCGCGAGGAAGTTCCGTTCCCGGCGCTGCTCGTCCGTCATCGGGGGACCTCCTCACGTCTCGACGCGCGGCCGATCGGTAGGAACGAGAGGAGCAGCGTCGCACCGAGCGCGACCGCGGCCCACGTCAACACGGTCCCCCGATCGAGCTCCAGCTCCGACGGCAGCACCACGATCGCGCCCGTGACGAGCACCCAGACGAGCCCGAAGGGGATCAGGACCTTCCAGCCGAACGCCATCAGCCGGTCGTAGCGGACACGCGGGAGCGTGCCGCGGATCAGGACGAACAGATAGATCACGAGCGTGACCTTCAGCAGGAACCACAGGAACGGCCAGAGGGCGGGGAGGAAGTCCGGCGCCGGTCCACGCCATCCCCCGAGGAACAAGGTCACACCGATCGCCGCGACGGTCACGGTCGAGACGTACTCACCCAGGAAGAACATGGCGAACGTGATCCCCGAGTACTCCGTGTGGAAGCCCGCCACGAGCTCGGTCTCGGCCTCGGCGAGATCGAACGGCGGCCGGTTCGTCTCGGCGATCCCGCAGATCAGGTAGACCACGAACGCGGGGAACATCGGGACCACGTTCCAGACCCGATCCTGCGCGGCGACGATCTCCGAGAACGAGAGATGACCGCTGTACATCAACACGGCGACGAGCGAGAGCCCCATCGCCACCTCGTAGGAGATCATCTGCGCCGTCGAGCGAACCGCGCCGAGGAGCGGGTAGTTCGACCCGCTCGCCCATCCCGCGAGGACCACGCCGTACACGGCGATCGAGGTCATCGCGAGGACCCACAGGATGCCGATGTCGAGGTCGACGAGCTGGAACGGGATCTCCCGCCCGAACAACGTGGTGTCGGTCCCGAACGGGATCGTGCTGAACGCGAGGAACCCCGGGAACATCGCCAGCACCGGGGCCAGCAGGTAGACGCGCCGGTCCGCGTTGGTCGGAAGGATGCCCTCCTTGAAGAAGAGCTTGATCCCGTCGGCGAGCGTCACCAAGATCCCGCGCGGCCCCGCGCGCATCGGGCCCTTCCGCGTTTGGAGGTCGGCGATGACCTTCCGCTCGAACCAGATGTAGAGCAGCACGGAGATCAGCAAGCCGAAGAAGACGAGCACGATGCGGGCGACGAGCAACAGCCAGTCGAGCCAGTCCATCTACCCGGTACCTCCCGCGGCGGCCTCGGCCACCTCACCGACCTGGACCGGATCCCCGTCCGCGGGCGCGTCGACGGACTCGATCGTGGCGGGGATCGAGAAGTGGCCTTGCAGGAGCGTGTTCGCGGCGACCCCGGACTGGTTGAACGGGACGAAGACCGATCCCCGCGCCAGGTGCTCGGTGACGCGAGCCGAGAGCGTGGCCTCGCCGGCCGCGGTGGTCAGCCGAACGTCGGCCCCGTCGTCGATGCCCGCCGTGCCTGCGTCCTCCGGATGGATCTCCACGAACGGCGGGTCGGCGAGGGCCGCCTTCAGCTCATCGGCATCCTCGGACAGTCGGCCTTCGTCCACGAGGAGCGGGTACGTGAAGAGCAGGAGCTCGCCGTCCTCGACGGGGGTCGGCGCAGCGCCGGTATCGGCCACGGCGGGGCGGCGTGCCGTTGGCGGGGCAAGGAGCGACCCCATCTCCTCGTGGAGCTCGTCCAGCGTCTCGAACCCCAGGTCACCGCCGCACGCGAGCGCGAGGCTCGCGAAGATCTCCCAGTCGGGCCGGGACATCCCGAGCGGGTCGCGAACGCGCTGGAGGCGCTGGCCCCGACCCTCCCACGTGGTCACGTGCCCCTCCTTCTCGAGGAAGGCGGC
>DASSDW010000146.1:0-2270 GCA_035696925.1 Actinomycetota bacterium | reverse complement strand
TCGATCGTCATCTCACCACGGCTCTTCGTCGATCGAGCGGGCGGCGGCCTGGCTCGCCGCGGCGACGTCGCCGTCCTCCTGGGGAACGCGGCTGCGACAGGACTGGGCGTACCATCCGCGGATGGCATCGGACCGGATCGTCGAGCTGCTCCGATCCGCGCCGCTGATCGACGGGCACAACGACCTGGTGTGGGCGCTGCGGAAGGCGGCGGAGAACGGCGAGGCGCACGACGTCGGTGCGTCCTCCCCGAGCCTCCACACGGACCTCCCACGTCTCGAGCGGGGAGGCGTCCGCGGCCAGTTCTGGTCGGTCTACGTCCCATCCGACCTCGTCGATCCGCACGCGGCCGTGACGATGACGCTCGAGCAGATCGACGCGCTGTTCGCGCTCATGCGCGCGCATCCCGATCGCCTCGAGCTCGCCCGCTCGGCCGACGACGTGGAGCGGATCGCGGCGGCGGGGCGTGTCGCCTCGATGATCGGGGTCGAAGGTGGGCAGTCGATCGGCTCGTCGCTCGGCGCCCTGCGGATCCTCGCCGGACTCGGCGCGGGCTACCTCACCCTCACCCACAACGACGACACGCCGTGGGCGGACTCGGGGACCGGTGAGCGAGCGCACGGCGGGCTCACGACGTTCGGCGAGGAGGTCGTCCGCGAGCTGAACCGCCTCGGGATGCTCGTCGACCTGTCGCATGTCTCCGACGACACGATGCGGCAGGCGATCGAGGTCTCGCGGGCGCCCGTCTTCTTCTCGCACTCGAACGCTCGCGCGCTCTGCGACGTGCCACGTAACGTGCCGGACGACGTGATCGAACTGGTGGGTCGTACGAACGGCGTCATCTGTGCGACCTTCGTGCCCTGGTTCCTCACCGCCGAGGGCGCGGAGGCCAACGAGGCCGAGTGGCGGGAGATCCGCAGGCTGAAGGAGGAACATCCCCACGACCCCGACGCGGTCCGCGCTGCCGTGGAGGAGATGGAGGAGACCCAGCCGACCCCCGCCAGCTCGGTCCGTGACGTGGCCGACCACATCGACCACATCCGCGACGTGGCCGGCATCGACCACGTCGGCGTCGGAAGCGATTTCGACGGGCTTCCGGGGATGCCCGACGGGCTCGAGGACGTGTCGACGTATCCGGCCCTGTTCGCCGAGCTCGCCGAACGCGGCTACGGGGACGAGTCCCTCGCGAAGATCGCCGGCCGCAACGTGTTGCGGGTCATGCGGGCGGCCGAGCGCGTCGCGGCCGGGTAGCCGCGAGGGCCCAGGGTCGTTCGGAGGGCCTCTCGAGGGCCCCGTGAGGGACCCTCCGGCCGGGATGGACCCCGGGGCCCTTGGGGGCGTAGGGTAGGGCTCCCATGGATGTCCTGGTTTGGGTGCTGGCGGCAGTGTTCGGGCTGAACTTCCTCGTGCTGGGGTGGTTCGCCGGACTCGAGCTGCTCACCCAGCATCGACTCAACCGAGAGATCCGAGAGCTGGACGAGCTCTGGCGCGAGTTCACGACGGTCCCCGCCGGGGCGCGCACGCAATCGGCCCACCGGTTCGAGAGCCCTCCGGTCGAGGATCAGCCCACCGGACTCTCCCCGAGACGACTCTTGAGGGGATCGGTCGGCGTCGCCCTGTCGGCCGCCTTCGTGGCCGTGGCCGTCTTCACCACCCCCACCCCGGGACGTGACCGGGGCCCATCGGCCCGCGAGCGGGACTCCCAGCTGCTCGCCTCGGGTGAGAGCTCGCGCGAGACGAAACCGACGAGGTCGGCCGACCCGGTCGGGTCGGTGGTGGATCCCTCGGTCGCGACCTCGCCGGATCCGGGCTGGGAGCCTCCCATCACGACCGCGGGCGGGGACGTCCCCGAAGCGGTTGCTGCCGAGTCACACTCGTCGACCGAGATCCACATCGAGTGGCGCGAGGTGGCGACGGCCACGGCGTACTCGATCAAGCGCACGGACGAGCAGCCGGGCAGCACGACACCCTGGGCGGTCGTCGGGAAGACGAACGGCGATGTGACCGACTTCACGGACACGAAACTCGAGCCGGCAACGACGTATTGGTATCGGGTATCCGCGATCACCACCTCGGGGGCAGCGGTCGCGTCCGACATCGTCTCGGCCACGACCTCAGTGGCGCCGCCGGAGGCGCCATCCGTGATGGCGGTCGCGACCTCCACGACGGTGGACCTGTCCTGGGCCGACGGCGGGAGCGAGACCGGCTACCGGATCGAGCGCTCGACGGAAGACTCGATCGAATGGACCGTGATCGGCACGACGGGCATGGA
>DASSDW010000145.1:0-9038 GCA_035696925.1 Actinomycetota bacterium | reverse complement strand
CGACACCGAAGCCGTGGGGATGCCGATGCTCGAGACGATCGAGCGGTTGGCCGCCCTCGGCGTGGGCGTCACGCATTCGGGCGGGAAGATCCGGATGGTCACGCACCTCGATGTCGACGACGCCGGCGTCGCCGCCGCGCTTGATGCCTGGCGCGAGCTCGCGTCGGAGAAAGGACGCTGATGGCCCTGTTCTCGAAGACCTATCCGCCGGAGATCGCCGGGCGCATCCCGCCGGGGCAGCGGTTGGTGAAGACCTGGCCGGTCCTGCACTACGGACCGATCCCCGCCTTCGACGGCACGAACTGGGACCTGGAGCTCACCGGACTGGTGGAGAATCCCGTGACGCTCTCCTATCAGGAGCTCCGCGCCCTGCCGAACGTCGATGTGCCGGCCGACATGCACTGCGTGACCGGCTGGACGACGCTGGACAACTCCTGGCACGGGGTCGCGTTCCGGACGTTGCTCGAGCTCGCGAAGCCCACATCGGAAGCGAAGTGGGTGATCGCCCACTGCGAGTACGGCTACACGTCGAACCTCTCCCTCGAGGCGATGAGCGACGACGACGTCCTGGTCGCGTGGGCGAACGGGGGACAGGACCTCGAGCCGGAGCACGGGTGGCCGCTCCGGCTGGTCGTGCCGAAGCGGTACGCCTGGAAGAGCGCGAAGTGGCTCACCCGGCTCGAGTTCGTCGACGAGAACAAGCGTGGCTTCTGGGAGGTGCGCGGCTACCACGTCCACGCCGAGCCGTTCGGCGAGGAGCGGTACTCGTATCAAGAGGGTCCACGGGCGGAGTTGGAGCCCTAGCCCGACCCGTCCTCGCCGGCGGGCGCACGGCCCCGCCGCGCGAACGCCGCCAACCACCCCGCGATCCCCACGGCGGCGACGAGAACCGTTCCCCAGGGCGGGTGGAGCGGGACGCCGGCGCGACTGGCCAGGAGCCCGACCGAGGTCAGGATCGCGACGCCGAACGCCGGAGCCACGGATGCGACGCCGATGCCGGGCAGATCGGTGAGGGATGCCCACCCCCCGCCGCTGAAGGCCAACAGTCCGAGGAGGACCACCACCGATGCGGCGAGATGGACGGGAGGTGGTGCCCGCGGCGGCGCCCCGACCTGGACGCCATCGGGATCGGGACCGGAGATGAGGTGGACGCCCGGGCCGAGGGAGCGTCCGACGCCCGGTGGTTCCCGGTAGGCATCCAGGGAGACCACGACGGTCCCCGGACGTTCGCGGGCGGCGGGGGGGAGTCCGAGATCGGGGGCGCGCTCGTCGATCCTCGCGGGGATCATCGTAGTGAAGCGGAGTCGGTCCGCCGGCAACCCCGTCCACGCACGGTTGAAGGGAGCCCGCTCCCGGTACGGCTCGATCAGGATCACGATCCGCGTCTGCGGGGACAGCGATCCGACGTAGGACGAGAGGGTGCGGAGCTGTCCGAACTCGTCCGCGGCCAGGGTCGGCTCCCGGCTCCACCACACGGATGCACCGGCTCCCGCGAGACCGACCCCCACCGCGAGCGCTCCCGCGACGGCGAGGGAGGCGAGGAGGCGCCGACCGCGTGGTACGAGGAGGTCGCCGGCCGCGAACGCTCCGAGCACGATCGCGATCGGGATCCCGAGAGCGAATCCGGCCCAACGGTAGGGAGGGAGCGGCAGGTCGAGGAGGAACCAGGCCACGACGCTGATGACCGCGAGGGATGCCCAGGTGCCCAGGAGGAGCCCGGCGGTCCGACGCCTCCGATCGGAGACGAGGAGCGCTGACCCGATGGCGGCGAGCGGGATCGTGACCGGAAGGGCGAGGGCCGGGAGGCGCAGCTCCACCCTCCCCGCGGGGCCTGGGCGGGCGGGATCGACCTCGGGCAGACGTGCGGGGCGCTGCGGCGCGAGGAGGAGGAGACCGATCACACCGACCACCGTGCCGATCGCGAGCATCCGGGCGAGCCTCCCGAGGGCTATGCGAGGCGATCGATCCCGTTCGTCGCGGAGGCGAACGGAGCGGATCACGGCCGTCACCCCCAGGACCGCGACGAGCAGGAGCGCGAACATCCAATGCAGGAGGACCGCCGCGACGACGAGGACGGCTCCGGCCCAGACGCCGCGGCGACCGCGGGCGACCTCGAGCGCCATGACGGCAGCCGCCATCGCGACCACATCGAGCGCGAGATTCGCGGCGTAGCCGACGGCCGTCCACGCGACGAAGGCCGAGCCACCGACCGCGACGGCGATGGCGCCGGAGCGGACGCGTCGCTCCAGTGCCCCATCGGAGGCGAGCGAGCCGGCGGCGAGACCCAGCGCGGCCGAGAAGAGAGCCGGCGTCAACCACATCAGCGACAGGGACGAGAAGCCCGTCGCCGATCGGAGCAGGCTCAGCACGAGGGGATATCCGGGGCGATCGCCCAGAGGCTTGGGGGCGTTCGTCACGTCCGGAGTGAGGGACGCGATCCCCAGATCGTGGACGACGTTGGTCCGCCAGATATAGGTGGACGTGTCCACGCCGAACGGCATCGTCGAAGGATCGGTCACGAACGGCGTGAGATAGATCGCCGCGACGACCCCCGCGGGGAGCACCACCGCGATCAGGACCTCGAACCAGGGCTTCTTCGTGAACGAGCGTTCCGGAGCGACACCTCGGCCCTCTCGCTCGATCCCTTCGTTCACGTCGTCGGCGAACGCCCGGATCTGACGTCGAAGATCGTCGTCCCGTCCTCGGACCCCGTCACGGCGTGACGCGCCGGATGCGGGTCCTCAGGATGTCCCGGAAGCTCACGATGCCCGCGATGGTCGTCCCGTCCACCACCGGCAGGTGGCGGAAGCCTTGACTCATCATGATCTCGGTGGCCTCACCGGTCTCCATGTCGGGACTCGCGGTGACCGGATCTCCGGTCATCCAGTCGGCGACGCGGGACGAGGTCAGATCCGCGCGCGCGGCGGCGGCGCGGAGCACGTCGCGTTCCGTGAAGATCCCCATCAACGTGGATCCCTCCATCACCAACGCCGACCCGAACCGCCCCTTCAACATGCTGGCCGCGACGTCCGCGACGGGCGTGCTCGCGGTGGTCGAGAACACCTCCGGCGTCATGATCTCCCTCAGTGTGGCCATGTCCTCTCCTCAGGCCTCCATCTCAACCGCCGCCCTCGCCGCCGACCTCATGGGTTTCGAGATCCCCGGCGGGGGTGGCGGGATCGGCCAGATCGTCGTTCAGCTGACGCCAGAGCGCGCCACCCCACGAGCTCACGTGCGGCCAGCGTTGCCAGAAGAGCTGCAGGGTCGTCTCGTCGAAGGTGCGGACCGCGTCGTCGGCAGTGACCGCCTCTGCCACTCGTTCGTACTCCTCGATGACCCGCAGGAGCCGATCGGAAGCGTCGTCCACAAGCACTCCTCCTCCCGGGGCGGGAGTCTAATCGGGACCCGCGAGGCGGCGCAGGTGGGCGATGTCCGCCCGTTGGCGATCGGCATCGCCGGGCGTCTCGAGCATCCACGGAACGGAGCCGAGCACGGGATCGTTCACCAGCGCCCGCCAGCCCTCCTCACCGATCCTCCCGTCCCCGATGTCGGCGTGACGATCGCGGCGGGCGCCGCGCTCGAACACCGAGTCGTTCGCGTGGACCAGGCCCAGCCGCTCGTCGAGCGCGCGTGCGCGGAGCTCCTCCGAAAGCCCCTCCACCCCGTCCGCGACCTCGAGGGGGACGCCGGCGGCGAACAGATGGGCGGTATCGAGACAGATGCCGAGTCGCTCGTCGTCCACCGCCGTGCACAGCTCCTCGGCTTCGCTCGGAACGGAGGCGACGGCGCCGCTGGTGCCGGCCATCAGCTCGACCAGGACACGTGTCCGGTCCGCTTCGCCGACCGCGAGCCGGAAGCTCTCCGCCGCTGCCCCCAACGCCGTGTCGCGATCCTGCGGTCCGCCGGCTCCGGCATGGACCACCAGGAGATCCACCCCCAGCGCGTCGCACGATCGCACGGTTCCGATGAGGAGCTCGCGGGTTCGCCGGAGCGTCGTGGGATCCCAGGAGGCGACGTTGCCCACGTAGGACAGGTGCGCCACGCACGGCCGCAGCCCACTCGCTGTGAGGGCATCGAGGAACCGCTCGATCTGCGGCCCGTCGTACCGGGGGGCGGCCCACGCCCGCGGGTTGGAGACGAAGATCTGGAGGCAGTCGGCGCCCCGCAGCTCGGCTTCCTCGATCGCTCCCTCGATACCGGTGTGCCTGCGCCGGACGTGGGCGCCCAGGATCACGCGTAGTAGACGGTGATCGTGGAGCCATAGCGAACGCGCGTGCCGGCGGGCGGGAGCTGACTCACGATGCCGCCGCCGCTGCTGCCGGGGACCGGGAGCGCGGTGAGCTCGAGCCCGACGCGCTCCGTGAGCTCTCGTGCGGCGTCGACCGTCATGCCCTCGAAATCGGGACTGGCGAAGAACTCAGGTCCGAGCGAGATCCGCAACACGATCGTCTCACCTGGCTGGAGCTCGGTCCCGCGGGGCGGATCGGTCCCGAGGGCTCGGCCGCGCGCGACCCTGTTCGAGAAATCCTCCTCGATCACGACCTCGAAGCCCTTCGCAGTGAGCGCATCGACCGCCCTGCCCTCCGTCGCGCCGCCGACGTCGGGGATCGCGACCGGCTTCGGGCCGTCGCTCACGATCACCGTGACCGACGTCCCCCGGGGGAGCATCGGGGCGTCGGGCTGCACGCCGATCACGCGACCCTCTCGCACCTCCCGATCGAACCGATGCCGGACTGCCCCCACGTGCAAGCCCGCCCCGGCGATCGCCTCACGCGCGTCCGGGAGGAGTTCCCCTCGCACCCGGGGAACGTCCACCGGCGGCGGTCCGAGCGACGGGACGATTGTGACCGTGGTGCCGACATCGCGCTCCGCGCCGGCGGCCGGCTCGATCTGCTTCACGTGGCCGTCGGGAACCTGCATCGAGTACGCACCGGGAGCCCGCGTGACGTCGAACCCGAGGCTCGTCAGCCGGTCCGTCGCGTCATCGACCGTCTCGCCGACGAGCGCGGGGATCACAGCCGTGTGCGGGATCGCGTACGTCCAGGTGCCCCACGCGGCCGCCGTCAGCAACGCCACCAGGGCGACGGCGCCCAGGACGCGCTTGACGAACCTCCGGCGCTTCCGGTGGCGCTCCATCCGGGGGACCGAGGTCTCGAGCCTCACGCCCACCTCGGTCGTCTCTCCTCCCTCCACCGTCACGGAGGGGATCTCCCGAACGATCGCGGAGAGCTTGCGTGCCGGGGGGAGCTGGTGCGAGAGGACGTCGAGGTCCATCCGCATCACGCCGGCGGACTCGGGCCGGAGCTCCCGGTCGCGATCGGTCGCGGCGGCCACGAAGCCGTCCAGCTCGGCCGGCAGCTCCGGCAGGACGGAAGAGGGGGCGGGCACGCGGTCCGAGAGATGCTTGTAGGCCACGGCCATCGCGGTCTCACCGGTGAACGGGAGCTTCCCGGTCAGGAGCTCGTAGGCGACGATGCCGAGGGAGTAGAGGTCGCTCCGCGGGTCGGCCGGCTCGCCGCGGATCTGTTCGGGCGCGAGGTACTGCACCGTGCCGGTGACCGCCCCTGCCTGCGTCACGCGGCCGTCGGCGTACGCTCGGGCGAGCCCGAAGTCGGCGACCTTCACCACCCCTTCCTGCGTCACCAGGAGGTTCTCGGGCTTCATGTCCCGATGGACGAAGCCCTCGTGGTGGGCGTGCCCGAGCGCGAGGAGCGATTGGCGGAGGATCTCCGCGGCCTGCGCCGGCTCCATCCGTCCTTGCTCGTTCAACAGGTGCCGGACGCTCGGGCCCCGCACGTACTCCATGACCATGTAGTAGACGCCGTCGACGGCGCCCCAGTCGTAGACGGCGACGATGTTCGGGTGGGAGAGGCTTGCGGCGGCGCGGGCCTCGCGGCGGAACCGATCCACGAAGGCGGGATCGCCTGCGAGGGAGCGGTGCAGGACCTTGATCGCGACCTCGCGCGCCAAGACGGCGTCGTGGGCACGGAACACCTCGCCCATGCCCCCGGCCGCGATCCGTTCCACCATGTGGTAACGGCCGTCGAGCGTGACGAATGCATGCCCTCCGCCGTGCGGGGGCGCCGGCTGCGTGATACTCCTTGCGATGGTGCTCTCCTCCCTAGGGAAGCGCTCGGGGGCAGGTCGGAGCGCGTCCGGCGCATCGTACCGCCGGACCTGGAGGCAACCGTGGAAGCTGGGGGAAGTCCCTCGGGGGGGCTCGGGGCCGAGCTCGACAGGATCGAGGCGGCGGTCGATGGGGGGGACACGGATCTCCGCCGGCTCGGCTTCTGGCGGGTGGTCGGGCTGATCAAGCGCGGCGACGAGCTGATCGATCGGTACGCCGAGCAGGTGGGCCGGATCGATGCGAAGGCGTTCGACGTTCGGTTCCCCCACCGGGTCCCGCTCTGGCTCGGGAACGCACTCCTGGCCGCCGCGATCGCGGTGGGCGGGATCGCGGCGTGGGCCGCGGTGCTCTTCGCGATCGACACCTCCTCCGAGGCACGAACCGCGGTCGGCGTCGCCTTGCTCGTGGCGGCGCTGGCGTGGATGGTCGGGCTCCACTCGTCCACGCACTACGTCGTGGGACGACTCGTGGGGATCCGGTTCCGGCGCTACTTCTTCGTGATCCCGCCGCCGCCGCTGCCCGGGCTGAAGACCGACTACGCGACGTACCTGCGCGCCACGCCGACCGGTCGCGCATGGATGCACGCGTCGGGAGCGATCGCGACGAAGCTGGCGCCGTTCCTCGCACTCGCCCTCGCGCCCGCGACCGGCGCCCCCGGCTGGACGGTGGCCGTCCTACTCGGGCTGGGTCTGTTCCAGATCGTCACCGACGTGCTCTTCAGCACGAAGGCCAGCGATTGGAAGAAGGTGCGACGGGAGCTGGAGATCGGCCGGGCGCGGCGGCGGACCGCCGTCTGACCCGGGTATCCTGCGACCGACCACTCGGGGAGCTCGGACACGGCCGGGCTGAGAGGCGGGGACCGCCCCGCGACCCGCAGGACCTGAACCGGGCAATGCCGGCGGAGGGAGCGATGGCGAGACTCGAGCCCAGAGCGCTCGACCTGTACGTCGTGACGACCGGGACCCTCGTCTCCGGCCGCGCGCACGGCGAGATCGCGACGGCTGCGGTGGAGGGCGGCGCCACCGCGGTCCAGCTTCGCGCTCCGGAGCTCTCCGACGACCGCCTGCTGCCGCTCGCGGCGGTCCTCGCGAGGAGCTGTGGAGAGGCCGGCGTCCTGTTCCTCGTGAACGACCGGGTGGAGGTGGCGATCCGCTGCGACGCCGCCGGGGCGCACATCGGACAGGACGAGGACGTGCACGCGGCACGAGGACGGCTCGGCCCGGAGCGGATCCTCGGCGTGAGCGTCGGAAGCGTCGAGGAAGCGCGGGCGGCCGAGGAGGCCGGGGCCGACTACCTGGGCGTCACCGTGTGGGAGACCTCCACCAAGCCGGAGGCCGTCGCGATCGGGCTCGAGGGCGTCCGGGCGGTGGTCGCGGCGACGGCGCTGCCCGTCGTCGGGATCGGCGGGATCGACGCGCGCAACGCACGGGACGTCCTCGTGGCGGGAGCGGCCGGCATCGCGGTGATCGGCGCCGTCGCGACCGCCGACGATCCGACCGTGGCCGTCCGGGAGCTGCGGGCCGTGGTGGATGAGAGCTACGAGGACCGGCGGGCATGAGTGCGACGCCGGGGGAGCAGCGGACCGGGAAGGCCACGCCCGAGCTGTTCGAACAGG
The DNA here is from genome assembly GCA_035696925.1 of Actinomycetota bacterium. GTDB lineage: Bacteria > Actinomycetota > UBA4738 > UBA4738 > HRBIN12 > JAJNBA01. The sequence continues at coordinate 1,296 of DASSDW010000145.1, read as the reverse complement.
TCATCCTGCGACGACTCGGTGCTCGCGACGAGGACGTGCTCGTCGGCCCCCAGCACGGCGTCGACGTGGGGGTGGTCCGGGTCGCCGACGGCGTCGCCATGGCGCTCACCGCCGATCCCGTCTTCGTGGTGCCGGCGTACGGGTGGGAGCGCGCCGCATGGTTCGCCGTCCACATCCTCGCGTCCGACGCGTCCACGAGCGGCCTCCCGCTCCGCTGGATGTCCGTCGACCTGAACCTGCCGCCGTCGATCTCCGACCAGGAGCTGAGCCTCCTGTGGGATGCGTTCCACAGCGCGTGCGAGGACCTCGGGATCGCCGTGGTGACGGGCCACACCGGTCGCTACGACGGGTGTGACTGGCCGATGGTGGGTGGAGCGACCTGCCTAGCGCTCGGGCCGGCCGACGCGTTCGTCACCCCGACGATGGCCCGCGTGGGCGACGCGGTCGTGGTGACGAAGGGAGCGGCGATCGAGACGACCGCCCTGTTCGCCGCCACGTTCCCCGATCGGCTGGCGGCGGCCGTCGGGGAGGACACCCTGCGCGCCGCCGACTCCCTCTTCGAGTCGATGACGGTGGTTCCCGAGGCCGTGCTCGCCCGAGGGTTCGGGCTGCGCGAGGACGGCGTGACGTCCATGCACGACGCGACCGAGGGCGGGGTGCTCGGCGGGCTGCTCGAAGTGGCGATCGCGTCCGGCAACGGGATCCGTGTGGATCGCGACCGCATCCCGGTCCGGCCGGAGGTGCGCGCCGTGTGCGAGCACCTCGGCATCGACCCGTACACCGCGATCAGCGAGGGGTCGTTGATCGCGACGGTCGTGCCGGCGCGTGCCGACGCCTTCGTGGAGCTGCTCGCCGGCGCCGGGATCGACGCCGCGATCGTGGGCGAGCTCCGCCCGCCGGCCGACGGGCACCGGATCGCCGTGGAGGGACGCGAGGGGCCGTTGACCCATCCGGGCCTGGACCCCTTCTGGGGCGCGTTCGGTGCGTGGGCGGCCGATGCCGCCGCCGGCTCCTAACGGCATCGGTCCTGGCGCGGGTCCGGCGCGGGTCCGGCGCGGGTCGCTGACACTCCCGAGTACCCTCGGCGCGATGGACCTGATCTGCGTCGGCGACGTGATGCTCGACGTGCGCGTCGACGCCGGCGAGCTCGCCCGGGGCGGCGACGTCCACGGACGCGTCGCGCTCCAACCCGGGGGGACGTCGGCCAACGCCGCGGTCTGGGCCGCGTCTTCCGGTTCGACCACGCGCGTCCACGGCCGCGTGGGGGACGACCTCGTGGGGCGGCTGCTCCGTACC
>DASSDW010000144.1:0-19789 GCA_035696925.1 Actinomycetota bacterium | reverse complement strand
TGCAGTGGATCCGAAGGGCCTCCGCGACGAGGCGCAGCTCCTCCTCGACGGTCTCGGCGACGCCGACCTCTCGGAAGACCGCCGGCGATGGTTGCGTGGGCAGCTCGAAGCCCTCGCATGCGTCACCGGCCGGCTCGCCGGTGAGGAGACCACCTGGGCGGACGAGGTCGAACGATGCCTCGGTGTCCGTCCTTCTCGGTCCGACACGAGCGTGCTGCGGGAGATCCACGGGCGGCTCGACGCAGCCCTTCCGGGGAACGGCTCGCTCCGCGAGCGATACAACACCTGGGATGCGAACAACGCGGTTCCCCGCGAGAAGCTCGTTCCCGCGCTCGAGCGCCTGCAGCAGGTCCTCGGTCCCCGGGCGCACGCGGTCGCGCCGATGCCTGCCGAGGAATCCGTGAGCTACGAGCTCGTCTCGGACGTGCCGTGGATCGCCTACAACAGGTACGAGGGGAGGCACCACAGCCGGATCGAGGTCAATACCGATCTGCCGGTCTCCGTCGTGCTGCTCGTGTCCCTCGCCGCCCACGAGGCGTATCCCGGTCATCACACCGAGCGGGTGGCGAAGGATGCCCACCTCTACCGAGAACTCGGCCGTCTGGAGACGAGCGTCGCGATCTCCGCCCCCGAGTCCCTCGTCTCCGAAGGGATCGCCTCGAACGCCCTGGATGAGGCACTCGGTCGTGAGCCCTTCGTGGTCGTCGCGGACGTCCTCGCGGACATCGACCTTCGGTTCGATCCGGTCGAGGCGCACGAGGTCCATGAGGCAGAGCTCGCCCTGTACGCGCCCGCGGTGAACGCGGCGTTCATGCTCCACGAGGACGGCGCGTCCACGGACGATGTGGAGGGGTACCTGCGCGAGTGGGCACTCGGATCGGACGAACGAGCGGCCCAGACCGCGGCGTTCCTCACCGATCCGTCGTCCCGCGCGTACGTGCCGGCCTACCCGGACGGGCGGCGCCTCTGCCGGGACTTCGCCGATCGGGCGCCCGGGAACTTCACTCGGCTCCTGACCGAGCAGCTCACCACCACCGACCTTCTTCCCTGAGCCGGCCCTTCCGGAAAAGATCTCGCCAGATGTGCGATAGGTCACTGCGCGGTGACGGAGCTCCTCATACGCTTGAACATATGTACGGGTCCTTCGCGAGCCCCGATCTGGACGACGACGGATTGATCGGCGTCGCCGATGCGCTGAACCGCCACATCGCTTCGGCGCAGGTGGCGCTCCTGGGCGTCATCGCCGAGGTCGATCGACGGCGAGCATGGCAGGACTCGGGCGCTCGAGACGTCGCGCACTGGCTCTCGATCCGCTACGGCATGTCGTGGTGGAAGGCGGACCGGTGGATCAAGGCCGCCGCGGCGCTCCACGAGCTGCCCGGCATCGCCGGCGCGCTGGAGACCGGCGTGCTCGGCATCGACAAGGTGGTTGAGCTGTGTCGGTTCGCCACGGACGAGAACGAGGGTGAGCTCATCGACTGGGCGAGCGATGCCACGTGCGCCACGATCCGTCGTCGCGCGGACCTCGAAGTGCGGGCTGCGCAGGATGAGACCACGGAATTCGAGCGCAGCCGGTCCCTGCGGTATTGGTACGAAGGCGGCGGCCGTCGGTTCGGCCTCGAGGCACGCATGCCGTCCGCGCAGGGTGCCGTCGTCGCGAAGGCGCTCGAGAGGGTCGTCGATCAGATCCCGCACATGCCGACAGAGGGTGACGGGACCTTCATCGAAGCACGTCGGGCCGACGCCTTGGTGTCGTTGTGCTCCCAGCGCATCGCGACGGACGCCGACGCGGACCGGGCGACCGTGGTGGTCCATGCATCGCTCGATGCCCTCGCGGGGCGACGCAACGCGGAGACCGACCACGGAGCGGTCCTGCCGCCCGAGGCTCTCCAACGTCTCGCGTGCGACGCTCGGGTCCAGGTCGTCGCCGAGAACGGCGCCGGTGATGCGATCTCGTTGGGTCGCATGAGACGAGAACCCTCCGCCTCGATGATCCGGCAGCTTCGCCATCGCGACCGAGGGTGCCGGTTCCCGGCATGCGGCTCGACGGTGTTCGCCAACGCGCACCACATCGTCTGGTGGTCACGAGGAGGCGCCACCGATCTCAGCAACCTTCTGCTCATCTGTGGGTTCCATCACCGTCTCCTCCACGAGCACGGATGGACGGTCCAACGGGCCGACGATGGGCGGGTTCGATGGTTCCGGGCCGACGGCTCCCGTTACCAGGGCGGTCCGGAGCGCGCGACGTCGCACCAGCAGGACGCCGAGTTCCTCGACACCGCGTGAGGCCCTCCCTTCGCCTCGGTTACCCCGGGGCCTCGAGGGGTAAGGCGGCACCGACGCCGAAGGAGGAGTTGTCATGGCGAGAACCCGGTTCGAAGTCGTTCCCGAGGGCGATCAGTGGATCGTGCGGGAAGGCAAGAAGTCGACGCCGCCGCTGGACACGGTGGAGCTGGCGGTGAGCGCCGCGGTTCGGCGAGCGCAGGAGTCGGCACCATCCGAAGTCGTCATCGTTCACGAGGATGGCACCCTCGAGGAAGCTCGCACGTTCGGCGACGTCGACGCTTCCTGACGCGTCCCCGGTATCGTCTCGTCCGGGATGGGCCGAGGCGTCCCCGTGAGTAGAAGTTCCGAGGTGAGCACCCCCACGGATCCGGCGGGCCCGCCGGTCGTCGGAGAGCGGTCGCCGCGGGCCCGTGGCTGGATCCATCGGGTGTCGTTCTTCGTGGCGGTGCCGGCCGGTCTCGTCCTGCTGGTGCTGGCACCCTCAACAGCCGCTCGCGTCGCCGTTGCCATCTACGCCGCGAGTCTCGTCACGGTCTTCTGGGTCAGCTCGACGTACCACCTCGGCGTGTGGTCCCCGGAGGAGTTCACTCGATGGCAGCGGCGGGACCACGCGGCCATCTTCCTGCTGATCGCGGGGTCCTACACGCCGTACTGCGTGCTCGCGCTGGATGGACCTTGGCGGGTGTGGATGCTCGCTGCCGTCTGGGTCGGTGCCGGGCTTGGGGTCCTGGTGAAGCTGTATCGAGTCGACCTGCACGTTCTCTCGGGGTTCATGTACCTAGGTCTCGGGTGGGCGGCGGTGATCGCGTTCCCTCGATTCCTCGACGCGCTGGGACCCGCCCCGGTCATCCTGACCGTGGTGGGGGGGCTCCTCTACTCACTCGGAGCGCTCGTCCTGGCGATGCACAGGCCGAAGCTGTTCCCGCGCACGTTCGGTTACCACGAGGTCTGGCACGCGGCGACCGCTGCCGCCGCGGCGTGTCACTACACCGCGGTGCTGCTGATGGTGATCGAGGCGTGAAGCCCCATCGAGCCGGCGGCGATCAGCCGATCGACTCGGAGAGGTGCTCGGCCGATTCCCGCGAGATCCCGAGCCGCTCGGCGAGGTCGGGCGTCCTCTGATCGAGCAACCTGCGGATCGACTCCTTCGACAGCCCGAGCTCGTTGCGGAGCTCTTCCGGGCTGAGCCCCGCCTTGGTGGCCAGATCGAGTTGCTCCTCGATCATCTTCTGGCGGCGCTCGGCGACCTCCTCGAGAAGGACGAGCTTCTCGATCTCTTCGCGGAGCAAGGAGATGTCCATCGAGGAGCCTTCCACGGATCAGCTCGATTCGTACTTGAACGAGATGTTCACGCGGGCGCGATAGCTGGTGACCTTGCCGTTCTCGATCGTGACGTCGAACTTCACGACTTCGCCCACGCGGAGGTCCCGCAGGGTCGTGGCCGCCGTCTCGACCGCGTTCTTCGCGGCTTCCTCCCACGACGTGGAGCTCGTCCCGATGACCTCGGTGACCCGGTAGACGCTGTCGGTCATGCTCTCCTCCTCTGCACGGCTCTGCACCCTCTGGGGCATCCGGTCCTCTAGCGAGGCCCGCACAGGCTATCGTGCCTGCGTGATCCGTGCGCTCCCGCTGGTCCTGCTCGTCGTGCTGGTCGTGGCGCTCGCGAGGTGGGTCCTCGCCTGGTCGATGGCGGCGGCTGCACGGCGCCCCACCCGGCGAGGCAGCTCCAGGATGGGCGGCTACGAGTTCGAGAGCAGGATCGAGGGTCTGAAGCGGCGTCGCCGGAGCTCATCCCAACCCTTCGAACGGCGTGAGGGGATAGACGAAGGGATGGAGGAGTTCCTGAACGCGCACTCCGACGTCGAGGCCTACGTCGAGCCCGAGACCGTGGTCAGCCCGCGATCTGTGGTGCTGGTGGACGGAGCGGGCGAGTGGCGCCGGTTCCCGCTGAGCGAGGACTCCGTCCTCCGAAGGGTGGCCGGGGAGCGGGGGATACGGATCTTCGATGCCTCCCGCACGGGGTACCCGTCCCGGATGCGACGCGGTCCCGGTCCGGCGACCTAGCGACGCAGCTCGAACCAGGCGACCCGATGGAGCGTTCCGCGGATCCGGAGGAGCGCCTGACCCAGGAAGAGCTCGTCGTCGATCCGGACGAGCTCGTCGAGGATGTCCCGCACGATCCACGGGCTCTGTGGGTGCTCGTAGTCGATCTTGAGGACGTCGGCGCCACCTGGGGTGTAGACGCTGGGGCCGTCCCACGTGGTGAAGGGGAACGTGGCGTACCGGCGGTCGCCGAGAGGCCAGTCGAGGTCATAGCCGGGCCACAGGGTCCGCTGGACCACGCGGAAGGAGGTCGAGAACGCGTTGCGTCCCTCCTTGGCCTCGGGGTCGAACGTCTTCCCCTTCCACGGCATCCAGGCACGCGCGAGTCCGACCATGATCAGGTCAAGGCCGTAGCCGACGGTGGTCGTGAGGACGCGGCCCGGCATCATGCCGTCGAGCGACCCCGGGGTCGCCCCGTTCCGGAAGCACGTCTCCAGCGCGGCGAGCGCCGCCGCCCGGTCGTGCGGCAGGTCGGCGAGGGCGCGGAGGTACTGCAGCGTCGGCTCGGAAGGCATGGACCGAGTATCGCACGGTCGTCGACGAACCCTTCCGCCGTACCCTTCGTACCGTGAGGGTGCGTCGCGCGCTCGGACTGATCGGAGTGGCGGCGCTGACCGTCGCCTGCACGCAAGGGGGATCGGCGCAGCCGCCCGGGACGCCCGCGCCGAGCCGCACGTCCTCCGTCACTCCCGACCTCGGACCGATCCGGGCAGAGCGCCTGCTGGTGCTGATGGACGACGGCAACGTGGTCGTCGTCCGCGCGGACGGCGGAGACTCGCATCGCCTGACGGAGTTCGACTCGGACGCGGTGACCGTCGAGGTGCGACATCCGGTCTGGTCTCCCGACGGGCGGTCGGTCGCGTGGGCCGAGCTCGAGATCGGGGATCAGGGCGCACGCCCGCGCATCGTCAGCACCGACCCGGACGGATCCCGGCGCACCGAGTTCCCCGTGGACACCGGGGCGTTCTTCCTGCAATGGGATCCGACGTCGTCCCGCATCGCCTATCTCGGGAACTTCCAGGGCAGCGTGGGGATGGGCGTCGCGGGACGCGCCACGATCGGGGACCCCGTCGCGACGACGCTCGGGGTCGGACGACCCTTCTACCTGTCCTGGGCACCGGGCGGCCTGGAGCTGCTCGTGCACGTCGGCGACGCGACCCTCGGGCGATTGGATCTCCAAGGCGAGCTTCGTGACCTCGGCGATGCGCCGGGCATCTTCCAGGCTCCGGTCTGGCTCGCCGACGGGCGGATGTTCTACGCCACCGCTGAGCGGGATCGCCAAACGCTCGTGGTCCGCGACGGGCACCGACTCCGTGAGCTGGTCGAGTTCGACGGCGCGATCGAGTTCGTGGTGGATCCCCGAGGGGAGCGGATCGCCTACCGCGTGGACGACGGCACCGGACCGGGTGGGGTGGAGGTGGTCGACACGGCGACGGCACGTTCGCAGGTCGTCTCGGCCTCGCCGACGTTCGCGTTCCAGTGGAGTCCCGACGGGGAGCGGCTCCTGCTCTTGACCCCGGACGAGGACGGCGAGACGGGGGCCCACCGATGGCTGGTGTGGGACGGCGACGTGACGCGGCCGGTCGGCCGGGCGTTCGTGCCGAGCCCGTCCTTCCTCCGGGATTACGTCCCGTTCTACGGCCAGTTCGCGCAGGCGATGACGCCGTGGTCCCCGGACGGTGGTGCGTTCGCCTTCGCGGGGCGGATCGGCGATCGGGCCGGCGTCTGGGTGCAGGATCTCCGCGCCGCCGACCCCACGTTCGTGCTGGAAGGCGGCTCCGTGGTGGCGTGGTCGCCGACGCCCACGTGCCGCCCCTCCGTAGACTGCGCGTCCGTGTTGAGTGAGACGACCGTGTTCGACGCCGCCGGGGGCATGCCGTTCTTCGAGCAGCTCGTGGGGCGGTTCTACGAAGGGGTCGCGGGCGATCCCGTGCTGCGGCCGCTGTATCCGGACGATCTCGCGCCGTCCACGCGACACCTGACGCTCTTCCTCGCGCAGTACTGGGGCGGTCCCACGACGTACGACGAGGAGCGCGGCCACCCTCGGTTGCGGATGCGGCACGCCCCGTTCGCGGTGGGGCCCGTCGAGCGCGACCGGTGGCTTGTGCATATGCGGGCGGCCGTCGCGACGATGGCACCGCCGGAGCCGATCGAGCGGGCGCTGGTCGACTACTTCGAGATGGCGGCCGAGGCGATGCGGAACCGGGACTGATCGCTCAGGCGAGCAGGTAGCGCCGCGACAACCGCACCTCGGCCACGGGATCGGTCCGCAGGACACGCCCGTCGAGCGTCACCGTGCCGTCGTCGGCCGAGACCTCGATCGGGGGGACGGTCCGGTTCCGCGCGAGGCCGTCACGGCGGATCGCGCGGGTCCCGCGGACGGCCACGAGCCGCCGCTGCGTGCCGAGCGTCCGGGCGATCCCCGCGTCGACCGCGGCCGCCGAGACGAACGTGGTGGAGACCCGCGCGGGCGCCAGCCCCGTGCCACCCCAATCGGGTCCGTATCGGGTGGGCTCCGCGCCGTGCACGCTCGCGTTGCCCTCGCCGATCGCGGTCCACGCGACCACCCCTCCTTTGAGCACCATCACAGGCTTGACCCCGAAGTGCGACGCCTCCCACAGGACGAGGTCTGCGATCCGTCCGGGGGAGAGCGAGCCGACCTCGTCCGAGATGCCATGGACGCGGGCCGGCTCCTCGGTGACCTTCGCCAGGTAGCGCAGGACACGGTCGTTGTCATCGAGGTCGTTGTCGTCGCGGCCGTTCCCGCCCTCGGTCTGCATCGCCGCCGCTTTCATCGCGTGCGCGAGCTGGAACGTCCGCCGGACGGTCTCGCCGATCCGGCCCATCCCCTGCGAGTCCGAGTTCACGATCGAGATCGCCCCGAGGTCGTGCAGCGGTCCCTCGGCCTCCATCGTGGCGGGATGGACGAGCTCGCGAGCCGCCACGACGTCCTCGGGGAGGGCGGGGTTGCCCTCGTGCACGATGAGCTTCATGTCCTGTTGCTCGGCCGCGGTCGCGGCGCCGTAGGGGATCGTCGGGGTGGTCGACGAGCAGAAGACGTTCGGCTCGCGGACGATCCCGATCAGATCCGGGATGTGGCCGCCCCCGGAGCCTTCGACGTGGTACGCGTGGATCGCACGGTCGGCGATCGCGCCCACCGTGTCCGCGAGCTCGCACGACTCGTTGAGCCCATCCGTGTGCAGGCAGACCTGGACGTCGTGCGCGTCCGCGACCCGGAGCACCTCGTCGATCACCGTCGGGTAGGCGCCCCAGTCCTCGTGGATCTTGAGTCCGACAGCGCCCGCCTCGATCGCCACCTCGAGCTGACCGGGGACCCCGGTCCGGGCCGACGGCTGGAGCCCGATGTTCACGGGGAGGAGCTCGAAGGCCTCCAGGGTGCGGAGCATCCGCCACGGGGGTTCCTCGAACCCCGCGGTGATGAGCGTGGTGACCCCGGCAGAGAGTGCGACCGGGACGAGCCTGGGGGAGAGCAGGTGCACGTGCGAGTCGACGGCGCCCGGCGTGGCGATCAGACCGTGGCAGGGGATCGGCCACGTGTTCGGCCCGATCGTGAGATCGACGCCGTCGGTGATGTCCGGGTTGCCCGCCCTCCCGATCCCGGCGATCCGGCCGTCCTTGATGCCGATGTCCGCCTTGAGGACGCCGAGGACCGGGTCCAGCACGACCGCGCTCGCGACGATCGTGTCGAGCTCGCTCTCGGTGGTCGCGCGGTCGTGTTGGACCATCCCCGAGCGCCAGTTCTTCGCGTAGCCCCAGAGCGCCTGGTCGGCCGGGTCGGTGAGGTCACGCTCGATCCGGATCCAGAGGTCGGTGTCGCCCAGCCGGATGCGATCGCCGGCGGTCGGACCGTGGCGCGTCGCGTGCTCGGGACGCGAGTACCGCTCAGGCACCCGGCGAAGCCCCCGTCCCTCCGTAGCGGACGAGGTCCACCTCGTGCGTCTCGCCCGGCGCCCAGCGCAGCGAGTCGCCCGCGGGCAGGTCGAGCCGGAATCCGTCGGCCGCCTCGCGGTCGAACGTGAGGTGCTCGTTCGAACGCCAGAACGGGAAGTGGGAGGACACACGGATCGGGTGCTCGCCGCGGTTCGTCACGGTCAGATGGATCCGCTCACGTCCGGCGGCGAGCTCGACGTCGCCGTCGGCGAACCGGATCGCGCCGGGTCCGTCGGACCCCGCGGGACCGAACGGGTCCCGGATCACGAACAGCCGTGTGCCCTCCTCGAGCAGGACCTCCACGCGGATCTCCTGCACGACCGCGGCGATGCCCTCCATCACCTGCTCGGGCCGGACCGCGTCCCGACCGGCCGCGCGGACCTCGTCGAACGAACCCCCGCCGCGGCCCGCCGCGTGCATCTCGTCGCACACGAGCGCGATCGCCTCCGGCGCGTTCAGCCGCAGACCCTTCGCGAGCGTGGACCGCGCGAGCTGGGCGGCGGTGAACACCCGGAGTCGCTCCTCTTCGGTGGGGGTCAGTCGCATCCGATCCTTTTCCTCTTTGGCGCTGGCGAGCGTACCCTCGGGCGCGATGACGCGTCCCCCGGAGGGATACTCGGCAGAACAGCGCCCGGCGGTGCCCACGTTCCGCGAGGCGTCCCGCTTCTGGATCTGGCTCGGGTTCGTGAACTTCGGCGGCCCCGCCGGGCAGATCGCCCTGATGCATCAGGAGCTCGTCGAGCGGCGGCGGTGGATCGACGAGGGCCGGTTCCTCCACGCCCTCAGCTTCTGCATGTTGTTGCCTGGCCCGGAGGCGACGCAGCTCGCGACGTACGTCGGCTGGCTGCTGCATCGCGTCCGAGGCGGGCTGATCGCGGGCGTCGCGTTCGTGCTCCCCAGCTTCTTCCTGCTCCTCGGGCTGTCCTGGCTCTTCGTGACGCACGGCGACCTGCGATGGGTCGCGGGCGCGTTCGCGGGACTCGCGGCCGCCGTCGTCGCGATCGTGGCGCACGCGATGGTCAGGCTGGGCCGTACGACGTTGGCCAACGGCCTGATGATCGTGGTGGCCGCGGCCTCCTTCATCGCGATCTTCGTCCTCGATGTCCCCTTCCCCGTAGTGATCGGGGCGGCCGTCCTCGTCGGGCTCCTCGGGGGTTGGATCCGTCCGGCGCTCTTCGCGGTCGGGGCCGGCAAGGAGCTCGAGGAGCGCGCCGCCGCGTCCGTGGTCGGCACGCTCGACACCCCGCGCCCGACATGGCGCCGAAGCGCCGTTGTGCTCGTCGTCGGGCTCGCCGCGTGGTGGCTTCCTCTCGTCGCTGTGGCGGTGTGGAGAGGGGATGCGGGGACGCTGACCGACATGGGGTGGTTCTTCTCGAAGGCGGCGCTGGTCACGTTCGGCGGCGCGTACGCGGTGCTCGCGTACGTGGATCAGGCCGCCGTCGGCGTGTTCGGGTGGCTCCGGCCCGGGCAGATGGCCGTGGGTCTCGGCCTGGCCGAGTCCACGCCCGGTCCGCTGATCATGGTCGTCGAGTTCGTGGGATTCGTGGGGGCGTACCAGCATCCGGGCGGCCTGCCGCCGTTCGTCGCCGGTGTGCTCGGCGCGACGGTGGCCGTGTGGGCGACGTTCGCGCCCTGCTTCCTCTGGGTGTTCCTCGGCGCGCCCTCGATCGAGCGGATCCGTGGCGACGTTCGTCTCGCATCGGCCTTGCAGACCGTGATGGCCGCGGTGGTCGGTGTGATCGCGAATCTGGCGGTGACGTTCGCGGTGGTGACGCTGTTCCGCTCGGTGCGAACCGTGGCATTCCTCGGTGGCGAGCTCCCGGTCCCGGTCTGGAGCGACGTTGACCTCTTCGCCGTGACCGTCGCGGTGATCGCGTTCGTGTGCCTCTGGCGGCTGCGCTGGCGTGTCGTCCCCGTGATCGTCGCGGCCGGCGTGGCGGGTCTCGTGGTCAAGGGGCTGCTGTAGGGGCGCGCTCCCGCCGCACCAGGATCGCGGCGCCGGCCACGGCGACGGCCGCGAAGCAGAACCACTGGATCGCGTACGACAGATGCGGTCCCTCGGACGGGTCGGGAAGGGGGACCGGGACCGGGAGCTCCGCGTTGGGTGGGTCCTGGGTTCGGAGCTGGATCGCGAACGGGGCCAGATCGAACGGCAGTCGGTCGCCGATCCCCGAGACGTCGAGCGTTCGAACGATGCCGTCGCGGTCGGGCCGGCTCCGGCCGCGGCTCTCCGGCGCGATGAGCCAGCCCTCGACGACCACATCCCGAGCGGTCGGTGCAGCCTCGGCGACGGGAGCGCTGTCGAGCGAGAACGGGACCCAGCCTCGGAGGACGAGCACGCCGGAGCCGTCGTCGAGCGCGAGCGGTGTGAGGACGAAGTGCCCCGGTTCGCCGTCGAGGGACCGCCCGTACAGGAGCACCTCGTCCTCGATGTCGTACGTGCCCTCGACGACGACCGGGCGGAAGGCCGACAGCGCACCGATGTCGTCTGCGGTTCGAACCGTGATCGAGGCTGCCGATCGGGCTGCCCGGATCTCGGCGTTCAGCGCGCGACGATCGGCGAGGCGCTGGAGCTGCCAGAACCCGAGGGAGATGCAGACCGCCGCCACGATCGCGGCGATCGCGACGATCGTCACGCGACGCCGGCGGGACCGATCCATCCGGTCGGGCGCTAGGGGCCCTTCGCCTCCTGGATCACGTTCCCCCCGTCGACCACGACGGTCTGGCCCGTGACGTACCGTGCCCGGTCCGACGCGAGGAACGCGATCACCTCGCCGATCTCCTCGGCGGTTCCCGATCGTCCGATCGGGGTGTGACGACCGATCTCGTGCTCTTCCGGGGTCTGCGAGCCCGTCGCGACGAAGCCGGGCTGCACGCTGTTCACCGTGACCCCGCGCGGCGCGACCTCGATCGCGACACCGCGCATCAGCCCGTCCATGCCGGCCTTGGCCGCGGAATACGCGCTCAGGCCCCCGTACGTGACGAGCGGCCCCGTCACGGACGAGACCATGACGATCCGTCCCCACCCTCGCTCGACCATGCCGGGGAGCACCCGCTTCGTCACGTTGTAGGCGGTTCCGAGGTTCATCGCGAGGTCGCGATCCCATGCGGCATCGTCGATGTCGAGGAAGGCTCCGTCCGGCGTCGCCTCCACCGAGACCGACACCATGCCGGCGTTGTTCACCAGGATGTCGATGCGACCGGATCGATCGGCGACGGCGTCGACCATCTGCCGCACCTGCGCGCGGTCCGTGAGGTCGGCGACGTACCCGTCCACCTCGGCGCCGGTTCCCCGGAGCTCGGCCGCACGATCGTGGATCCGATCCGTCGTGGATGCGATCGCGAGCGCCGCACCTTCGCGGGCGAGGATCTTCGCGGTGGCGAAGCCGATCCCCGTCGGGCTCCCTGCGCCGGTGACGAGGGCCACCCGTCCGTCTGCTTCCCCACGCACGACCCGAGCGTATCGGCTGTCCACGGTGCGAACCGAGGGCATCGGCTAGGCTTCCCCGCTCATGGACCCCGCCCGCCCGTTGCTCGAGATCCAGGAGCACGACACCGCGATCGACCGGCTGCAGGCGCGGATCGCAGCCCTCGAGGCGGGCGCGGACGTCGCCGCCGCGCTCGCGGAAGCGAACGAGGCCGAGCGGGTGATGGGCGAGCTTCGATTGAAGCTCGACGAGCTCTCCCGAGATCAGCAGCGCTTCGAGCACGAGATCGATTCGATGTCCCAGAAAGCGGCCGCCGAGGAGCGACGGATGTACGACGGGTCGGTCGCGAACGCGCGGGAGCTCGACTCCATCCGCCACGAGGTGGACAACCTCAAGAAGCGCCGGAGCGATCGGGAGGACGAGCTGCTCGGGCTGATGGAGGTGCGGGAGGAGCTCGAGACCCAGGAACGCGTGGCGGACACTCGATCCACCGCCCTGCGCGCGCGCGTCGACGAGGTCGGAGGCATCGCCGCCGAGGAGCTCAGGACGCTCACGGACGAGGTGAAGGAACGAACCGAGAAGCGCGCCGCCCTCGCGGAGGCCGTCGATCCCGAGTACCTCGAGCTGTACGAGGACCTCCGGCCCCAGAAGAAAGGCGTCGCCGCGGTCGAGCTCGTCGACGGCGTCTGTCTCGGCTGCCACGAGCAGCTGTCGACCGTGTACCGCGACCGGCTCAAGCGCGTCGAGGGCCCGAAGAGGTGCGAGCACTGCCGGCGGATCCTGGTCATCTGATCGTCTCCTGCGACGGGGCCTCCCGCGGCAACCCCGGGCCCGCGGGCATCGGCGCGCAGGTGACCGACGAGCGCGGCGCGATCCTGGGTGAGGTGGCTCGAGGCATCGGGGAGACCACGAACAACGTCGCCGAGTATACGGCCGTGATCGAGGGGCTCTCCCTCGCGCAGGAGCTCGGAGCGAGGACCGTCACGCTCCGATCGGACAGTCTGCTGCTGATCAACCAGCTCACCGGCCGGTTCCGGGTGAAGAGCGAGCACCTCCAGCCGCTCCATCGGCGCGCGCGGAGCCTCGGCGCGGGTTTCGAAAGGATCACCTTCGAACACGTCCCTCGGGAGCAGAACACCGCGGCCGACGCCCTCGCGAACCTCGGCGTCGACCGGTGGCTGGCGGGGGAGCGCTAGGCGTACGCTAGGTGTGGAGGAGCCGGCCGGGCGGCCGCGGCCGCGCATCGCGCGGTCGAGGAAAGTCCGGACTCCGCAGGGCAGGGTGCTGGGGAGACCCAGGCGGGGGTGACCTCGCGAAGGCGCAGCAGAAAGCAGACCGCCTCTCTCTTCGATCTTCTTGGGGAGAGGTAAGGGTGAAACGGTGCGGTAAGAGCGCACCAGCGGCGCGGGTGACCGCGCCGGCTCGGCAAGCCCCACCCGGAGCAAGGCCAAGCAGGCAGCGTTCGAGGGCGGCCCGCCCGAGCTGCCGGGTAGGCCGCACGGCGCGGGTGAACCGCGACGCGGTTGCGCGGCGGGGAGACCCGCCTGCGCGCCGAGAGAGATGGCCGCCGCCGGGACCTCGGTCCCGGGCACAGGATCCGGCTTACAGGCCGGCTCCTCCACGTGTTCTCGGGGCTACGTTCGCTCCTTCGTCGCTCAGTGCTTGAGCCCCGAATCCCTTCACATCGGGACTACGTTCGCGCGCCCCTCGTGTCCTCTTCGGTCGTGTAGCGTCCGGCGCGATGGACATCGAGAAGCTCCGACGGATCCCGCTGTTCGCGGACCTGCACGACCGCGCGTTGGAGCGGATCGCGGAGCTCTCCACCGAGTTCGAGGAGCCCGCCGGATGGGTCCTCGTCGAGGTGGGTCAACCCGGCTCGGGCATGTTCGTCCTCGAGGAGGGGACCGTGGAGGTCCGGACCCCCGACGGCCGGTCCTGGGAGCTCGGAGCGGGGGAGTTCTTCGGAGAGCTCGCACTCCTCACCGATGATCCGCGGAAGGCGCGCATCCGGGCGAAGACGTCGGTGCGGTGCCTCGCGATCTCCAGGAGCGACTTCCAGGAACTGCTCAAGGAGGAGCCCGAGATCGCTCTGGCGATGCTGCCCAGGCTCGCCGAGCGGGTCGATGCTCCCCACTGAGCGGGCCTAGCCAGAATCGAACATACGTTCTATCCTGTCAGATCCATGGATCAGCTCTTCGAGATCGCCTCGACGACGTTCGACACGCCCGAGTTCCGCGGCATCACGTTCATCGAGTCTGAGGCGAAGTCGATCATCAACCGCGTGCCGGGCGGCGCCCTTCCCTTCGACTGGACCATCAACCCCTATCGGGGCTGTTCGCATGCATGCGTCTATTGCTTCGCGAGGCCGACGCACACGTACCTCGACATGAACGCCGGCCGTGACTTCGAGACGAAGATCGTCGTGAAGGTGAACGCCCCCGACGTGTTGCGTCGCGAGCTCGCCGCGAAGCGCTGGAAGGGCGAGCACATCGCGATGGGCACGAACACCGACCCGTATCAGCGCGCGGAGGGCCGGTACAAGCTGATGCGCGGGATCCTCGAGGCGCTCGTCGACTATCGCAACCCGTTCTCGATCCTGACGAAGGGCACGCTGATCCTCCGCGACGTCGACCTGCTGCAGCGAGCTGCCGAGGTCACCACGGTGTCGGCGGCATTCTCGATCGGCACGCTGGACGACGCGGTCTGGCGTGAGACGGAGCCTGGCACGCCCCATCCCAAGGCGCGGATCGACGCGATCCGGACACTCACCGAGGTGGGTATCCCCACCGGCGTTCTGATGGCGCCGATCTTGCCGGGCATCTCCGACCGCCCCGAGCAGCTCCGCGCGCTCGTCGAGGCCGCGATCGACGCCGGCGCGACCCACGTCTCACCGATCCTCTTGCACCTGCGCCCCGGCGTCCGCGAGGAGTTCCTCCCATGGCTCGAGGAAGCCCACCCCGACCTCGTCCCGCGCTACCTCCAGATGTACCGGCAGCCGTACGGACCGAAGGCTCTCCGCGAGGGTCTCGGTCGTCGGGTGGCGTCGATGATGACCGCCGCGGGTGGGATCCGTCGGACCGTTGAGCCGGCACGTCGGTTCTTCCGACGTGACCGCGATCGTCCGTGGGAACAGAGGTCGGAGCAATTGCGACTGCTCTAGCGCTGGTGGCTGCCCTTGACCCGTCGCGCCGAAGGCCGGAAGTGAGAGGATGGACATACGAAGTGAGCGGGACCGCTCCCGAAGAGGCCGAGGGCAGCCCCCCGAATGAGGGAGGGCACCGAATGAGAACCACCCTGCGAGACCCCACCGCCCGACTCCTGGAAGCGTTGTCCCATCGGCTGAGGCCCCGGGAGCGGAACGCGTCCCCGCGGGTCCCGAATGGGTTCACGCTCCACTCGGACCGAGGAAGAGGATCGTTCCAGCGGGATCGCACCGCCGAGGACCGCAGCATCCTCGCAGACTGAGCACCGTCCACCAAGGGTGGAACCGTCCAAGACGGGCGAACGCGCGAAGACCTCGCGACCTTGCCTTCCACGGTTCCTCTTCGAGATCGGGAGGTTGTCATGGCCCATTGGCCAAGGACCGCTACAGGCAAGGCGTTCTCCATCGCGTTGATCGCAGTCGTCGCACCACTCACCGTCTGGTTCCTCGTGACGGTTCCCAGCTACGTGCTCTTGGCACTCGGCGTGATCGCGATCATCTCCGTCGCTCTCGTCATCTGGCGGCGCAGGCTCGACGCGGCGCGCGAGAAGGCCTGGGTCGGTGAGTTCTCGTTCGGTGACGTCGTTGGTCGCATGAAGGCCAGGGACGCGCTCGATCGCGCCCGGGAGCCCGGCACACTCACGGCCGCACCCGCGTCAAGCGGGGGCTGAGACCCCGGCTTCCACCGCGCGCCGGAGCTGCTTGCCGGCGTGGTAGCTGGAGCGGACGAGCGGCCCGGCCTCGACGTGGGCGATGCCCATCTCCTCGCCGGTCCGCTTCCACTCCGAGAACTCATCGGGATGGACCCAGCGGTCCACGGGCAGGTGGAAGCCGGTCGGCCGGAGGTACTGGCCCATCGTGAGGATCTGGATGCCGGCATCGCGGAGATCCTGCATCGCGGTCGGGATCTCCTCGGGTCGCTCGCCCGTGCCGAGGATCAGGTTCGACTTCGTGACCTGACCGACGCGGTGGCGCTTCGCGAAGCGCAGTACGTCCAGGGACCGGTCGTAGCCGAACGCCGGACGGATCCGATCGTGGAGCCTGCGCACGGTCTCCAGGTTGTGAGCGAACACGTCCGGCTCGGCGTCGAGCACCGTCGCGATGTCCCGCTCGCCGCCCTTGAAGTCCGACGGCAGCACCTCGACGCCGATCCCCGGCACCGCCTCGCGGACGGCACGGATCGCCGAGGCCCAGATCCGCGCTCCTCCGTCCTCCAGGTCGTCGCGGGCGACGCCGGTGAGCACGACGTAGCGCAGCCCCATCTCGCCGACGGCATCGGCGATCCTCGCCGGCTCCTCTTCGTCGACCGGGTCCGGCTTCGCCGTCATCACGTCGCAGAAGCCGCAGCGCCGCGTGCACTTCGATCCCAGGATCAGGAACGTCGCCTCGCGCTCCTCCCAGCACTCGCGGATGTTCGGGCACATCGCCTCCTCGCACACGGTGTGGAGCGAACGCTCGCGCATGATGCCCTTGAGGTCCTCGTAGTTGGGACCCGTCGTGAGGCGCACCTTGAGCCACGGGGGCTTCCGGCCGGAGTTGGTCTCCACACCCGGCCCGTTCGTGACGCCGACGATCGGCAGATGGAGGCGCCGCCTGTTCGGATTGTGATCGGTCCCGCGCGGCATGGATGCCATCGCAACCGAGTGTAGCCAGCGTCCCGCTATGCGCGGGCGAGCTCGCGCATCCGCGCGTAGATGTGATCCGGCTCGGGCTCCATGAAGTAGTGCTCCAGGGGCGCCGCGAACGGCATCGCCGGGATGTCGGGCCCGCCGATGCGGAGGATCGGGGCATCGAGGTCGAACAGAGCCTGCTCGGCGATCGTGGAGGCGATCTCCGCGCCGGCGCCGTACGTCCGGTTGTCCTCGTACACGACCATCGCCTTCCCGGTCTTGCGGACGGAGCCCACGATGGTGTCGACGTCGAGCGGCGCGAGGGTCCGCACGTCCACGACCTCGACCGATACGTCCGCGTCCTCGGCGAGGCGCTGTGCCGCGTCCAGGCAGAGGTGGAGCGAGTAGCCGTAGCTGATGCACGTCAGGTCGTCGCCTTCCCGCTTCACCTCCGCGACGCCGATCGGCGTGAGATAAGCGCCGTCGGCCACCTCCCCCTTGATCGCGCGGTAGGTCTTCTTGTGTTCGAGGAACAGGACCGGATCGGGGTCCTGGATCGCGCTCCGGAGCAGACCGGCGGCGTCGGCGGGTGTGGCCGGCACGACGACCTTGATGCCGGGGATGTGGGCGTAGAACGCCTCGATGGACTGCGAGTGATACAGGGCCCCGTGGATCCCGCCGCCGTACGGCGTGCGGATCACCATCGGGACGCCGAAGTCGCCGTTCGAGCGGTACCGGAGCCTGGCGGCCTCGGAGACGACCTGGTCGAACGCGGGATGGATGAAGTCCGCGAACTGGATCTCCGCGACCGGCAGGAGGCCGTGCAGCGCCATCCCGATCGCGATGCCGACGATCCCCGACTCGGCGAGCGGCGTGTCGATCACCCGCTCCTCGCCGAACTCCGCCATCCAGCCGTCGGAGATCCGGAAGACGCCGCCACGCGCGCCCACGTCCTCTCCGAGCAGCACGATGCGCTCGTCGTTCGCCATCTCGTCGTGGAGCGCGTCGCGCACCGCGGTGACCACGTTCTTCTCCGTCAACGCTCCTCCTCCTGGAACACATGCCGGAGGGCGCTGTCCGGGTCGGGATCCGGTGCGTCCCATGCGGCCCGGATCGCCTCGTCGATCTCCTCCTTGATCTCGGCGCGGAGCGCGTCGTGCGCGGCATCGTCCAACAGGCCGTGCTCGCGCAGGTACGAGGCGAACTGCACCAGCGGGTCCCGGGCCCTCGCCTGCTCCACCTCGTCGCGTGAGCGGTAGCTCTTGTCGTCGTCGTCGGAGGTGTGGGGCATGAACCGGTAGGTCTTGCACTCGATCAACGTGGGACCCTCACCGGCTCGCGCCCGCTCGTGCGCGGTCTTCATCGCGCCGTAGCACGCGAGGACGTCGTTGCCGTCGACGACGACGCCGGGGAAGCCGTACCCCTCGGCGCGGCTCGCCACGTCCTTCACGGCCATCTGCTTGGACTGCGGGACGCTGATCGCGTACTGGTTGTTCTCGCACACGAAGATCACGGGCAGACGGTGGATCCCGCTGAAGTTCAGGCCCTCGTGCCAGTCTCCCTCGCTCGTGGCGCCGTCGCCGAACCAGCAGCCGACCACGGCGTCCTCCCCCCGGTACTTCGCGGCGTAGGCGATCCCGGCCGCGTGCGGAACCTGCGTGGCGATGGGGGACGAGCCGCTGATGATGCCGAGGCGTCGGGAACCCCAGTGCGCCGGCATCTGCCGGCCGCCCGAGGACGGATCGTCGGCCTTGGCGAAGACGCCGAGGAAGACCTCGTACGGTGTCATCCCGGCGCTGAGGACGATGCCGAGGTCCCGGTAGTAGGGGAGCCAGATGTCGGTGCCTCGGCGCATCGCCCAGGCGGTCCCGATCTGACAACCTTCGTGTCCCGCCGCTGGCACCACGAACGGCGCGCGACCCATCCGGTTCTGGCGGAGCGCGGCCTCGTCCAGCAGCCGCGATGTGAGGAGCAATCGGTGCATCGACGCGAGATCGTCGGCCGTCAGGCCGAGCGCGCCGTGTGGGGTTTCGGCTACCCGGGTGGACACGCCGTGTCTCCTCGCACCGTCCCCGCAGGATACAGCGGTTTCCTGGGGAACCCGAGCGCGTCCTATACCCCCTGGGGGTATCATGACCGGCTGAGCCGCGGCGGCTGCGGCGGAAGGGAGGATGCCGTGTACGGCTACGCCAGGAACAAGGGCGATCTGCAGACCCGCCTGCGCCGGATCGAGGGACAAGTGCGGGGCCTGCAGCGGATGGTCGACGAGGATGTGTACTGCATCGACATCCTCACGCAGGTGAACTCCGTGACCGCGGCCCTCAGAGCCGTCGGGATGGGGTTGCTCGACGCCCACGTGCGTCATTGCGTGACGGAGAGCATCGAGGCGGGCGACGGAGAGCAGAAAGTGGAGGAGCTGATGAGCGCGGTCGCGCGGTTCTCCGGCCGCTGATCACCGGTGGTGCCGCGAGGAACAGAACGGGACCTCGGGCGCGTTGTCACCCAGGTGGCCGTCATCGAGACTGGCCGGAGCGCACCCGGATGCGACCGAGGACACGAGGAGTGGGAAGAGCGGGATGACAACGTCGACCAACGTGATCGAGGTGACGGATCAGACCTTCGAGCAGGTCGTCGTGGAGGGCTCGAAGGAGCGGCCGGTCGTCGTGGACATGTGGGCCGCCTGGTGTGGCCCGTGCCGTCAGCTGACGCCTACGCTCGAGAAGGTGGCCGACGAACGCTCGGGGGCCTTCCTGCTCGCGAAGCTCGATACCGATGCGAACCCGCTGACCGCCTCCGCCTTCGGGGTGCAGAGCATCCCCACGGTGATCGCGTTCAAGGACGGTCAGGCGGTGACGGGGTTCATCGGCGCGTATCCGGAGCCGGAGGTGAACCGCTTCATCGACTCGATCCTCCCGACCGAGGCGGAGAAGCACGCCGAGGAGGCACGCACGGTGGAGGCGTCCGGGGACCTCGCGACGGCGGAGACGGGCTACCGGCGGGTGCTCGAGGAGGACGAGGGCAACCGCGACGCCGCGATCGGGCTGGCCCGGATCCTCGCGGACCGCAGCGATCTGGACGAAGCGGTGCAACTCCTGAGCAAGCACCGGCCGGACCCCGAGGCGGAGAAGCTGCTCGCGTCGATCGCTGTGCGGCGATGGGCCGACGCGCCCGCGGACGGCGTCCTCGGCGAGGCGCAGCGGGTCGTGGCG
>DASSDW010000143.1:0-23878 GCA_035696925.1 Actinomycetota bacterium | reverse complement strand
GACCGAGCGCTCAGGACATCTCCCACCTCGAGCGGGCCGTAGGCGGTGACGCGGTCGGTGAGGACGACCTCCCGATCGGTGCCGGGGTTGATGACGAGGACCCCCGGCAGGCCGTCATCGCCGCCGTCGAGTCCTTTCGCGAGCGGATCGTGTGTGTTCTCCACCGTGTACTGCATCTGGACCCCCGGCTCGAGGATCCGGAAGTCGCGCGCCACCCCCGGACCGCCCCGCCACCGTCCCGCTCCCCGGCTGCCGGCAGCAACTCATGTCGCTCGACCCGGATCCGCGAACCTTCCGCCGGCACGAGGGCACACCGGACGAACGTGCTCATCGCGTAGACGGGCATCGCGCTCGCGCCGGTGGCGTAGCGGATGTTCGGCTCGTTGAAGAGGAGGCAGACCTCGACATCGTGCGCGTGCATCGCCGCCTGGAGCCTCGCGAGCCGTTCGAGGCGGAGGGCCTCGACGTCGTACCGCTCGGTCGTCGCGACATCGGACACGGCGGATGGATAGCACGGATCGGCGGACCGCGCCCCTATCGTTGGGCCGTGCGGGTTCCTGTCCGGGCGTCGTCGTCGCGGTGGTGGACCGTGGACTCCCTCCTGTACGGGTGCTCGGCGCTCTTCGCGGGACTGACCGCCTGGACGGCGGGGATCCCTCTCCAGCGGTCGTGGGGGCGGGTCGCTCTCTGGACCTACGCGCTCGCGGCGGCGATCGCGCTCATCTCCGCCCGGGTCCCCGGGAGCGAGCCGCAGCAGCGTCGTCGCCGAACGATCCTGGTCGTAGTGGTCTTCGCAGCGGCCGCGATCGCACCGATGGCAGTGGCCGCGAGCCCCCGAGCCGGCGGTGATCCCGGCGCGTATGCGCAATCCGAGGTGATCGTCGTGGAGGAGGCGGCGATCGCGCTGCGCGACGGGAGGGACCCCTACGTCGCCGAGTATCGCGACGGACCGCTCGCGGATCGGCCCGCGGCGACCCAGGTCCACTTCCCCTACTTGCCGGGCATGCTCGCGTTCGGCATCCCGAGGGCCCTGGCCGATCCCGCAGCGTGGACGGATGCCCGCGTCTGGTTCACCGTGGTGGCCCTCGCGGTCGCCGGCTGGGGACTCGTGCGGATGGCGGCCGCGCCCGAGGACCGTTTCCGGACGTTCCAGGTGCTGTTCGCGCTCCCCACCGGCGCGCTCCTCCTCGCGACCGGAGGGGTCGACATCCCCGTGATCGCGATGCTGCTCGGAACCACCGTCCTGGTGCGGAACGACCGGCCCGTCGCTGCGGGGGTGATGGGTGGACTCGCCCTCGCCACGAAACAGACCTCGATCCTCGTGCTCCCCTTCCTCGTGCTCGCGATCCCGCGGGGACGTCCGCGTCGGCTATTCGTCCTCACGGTCGGGGCCGTGGGGGCCGCCGTCATCGTCCCGTTCGCCCTGTGGGACGTGGATGCGTTCGTGGAGGACGCGATCCTGTTCCCGCTGGGCCTCGGACGAGGGGAATCCGCGGCCGCGACACCGACGCTGGGTTCCATCCTGGTCGACCTCTTCCCGTTATCCCGGACGGCGGTGACCGTGCTCCTGGTGGCGGCGATCGCCGTCGTCGTTGCGTGCCTGCTGTTCCGGGGCCGCGGGCCGTCCCTGTCGCAGGCATGTGCTCGCGCCGCCGGAGCCTTCTTCGCCGCGATCGCGCTCGCACCGGCGGCTCGCGTCGGCTACCTCGTGTACCCCGTCAACCTGATCGTCTGGGCGATCGCGTTCCGGCCTCCGTCGGCGGCACGGGGGCGGTTTCGGCGACGGGTCCTCGGGGAACCATCGGAGGGATGACGCGGACGGACCGAGGCGGCCGGGGATCTGCCTGGAAGACCTGCTCCCGAGGTCACAAGTACCGGGGAGCGGGCGGATGCCCTACCTGATGGGCAGGGAACGACCCGGGAGGTCGAGCCAAGCAGACGGACCGGTCGAGCCGCCGGCGCGCCGGCGATCGTCGCGCGGGGGCTGATGCCTCGCGCTAATGCCAACCGCGAGCGCGCCCGGCATCGGCGACCCGCTCGACCGCGAGCTCGTACGCGGCCGCCCGATGCGAGACCCCACCTTCGTCGGCGCGCTCCAGCACGAGATCGGTGGCCGTCTCCATCAGCTCCTGGAGTCTTCCGTTGACGCGCTCCTCGCTCCATCGTTCCCGCTGGAGGTTCTGCACCCATTCCAGATAGCTGACCGTGACACCTCCGGCGCTCCCGAGGATGTCCGGGATCACCCAGACGCCGCGATCGTGCAGCAGGCGGTCGGCGGCGGGCGTGGTGGGGTGGTTCGCGATCTCCAGCACGAGGTTGGCCCGGACCCGCTCGGCGTTGTCGATCCGGAGCGACTCCTCGAGCGCGGCAGGTGCGAGGACCTCGCACTCGGCGCCGATCAGGTCGTCGCCCTCGATCGTGTCGCCGTGCTTGAAGTCCGCCACGCTGCCGGTCTGCTGCTTGTGGCGGAGCACGTCGTGCGGGAACAACCCCTCGCCGTTGACGACGGCGCCGCGGGAGTCGGACACGGCGACGACGCGATACCCCAGCTGATGGGCGAGCTCCGCGAACCAGGCGCCGGCGTTGCCGAACCCTTGCACCGCGATCCGGATGTGCTCCCGCGTCCAACGACGGGACCGCGCGATGCGGTCGAGGGCGAACAACGCACCTCGTCCGGTCGCGGCGTCCCGCCCCAGCGATCCTCCGAGCTTCACCGGCTTCCCGGTGATCACCGCGGGCGAGTCACCCCGAGAGCGCGAGTACTCGTCGTACATCCACGCCATCTCGCGAGGGCCGGTGTTCACGTCGGGCGCGGGGATGTCGCGATACGGTCCAATCACGAGCTCGATCGACGAGAGGTAGGCCCGGCACAGTCGCTCGAGCTCCGCCACCGAGAGGCTCTTCGGGTCGACCTGGACGCCGCCTTTCGCACCTCCGAACGGGACGTCGAGCAACGCGGTCTTCCACGTCATGAGGGCAGAGAAGCACCGGAACTCGTCCCGAGAGGCGTTCGGATGGAACCGCAGCCCGCCCTTGAACGGACCGCGCGCACCGTTGTGCTGGATCCGCCACCCCGGGTATACGTCGAAGGAGCCATCGTCGCGAGGAACACGAACCGACACCGCCACCTCCCGACGGTGCGTCGACAGGACCTCGCGGGCTCCGTCCTCGAGACGCAGCCGCTCCGCGGCGACGTCCAGATGCCCTTGGACCGCATCGAAGAGTCGCTCGGCCGACACCGTCGGGTGCTCGGTCGCGATCTCAGCCATGCCCACGTTCACGCCCCCGCTCGACCATCGATCGTCGAGGTCCTTCGCCCCACGGATCCCGCGAGGCCGACGGTACGCATCGAGTCTTTCATGTTCGGCGCACGTGGGCATCGCTCGAGCGACGACGAACCCGGGCTCCATCCGGTCGGCAGTCGCTCAGCCGAGTTCCGCGAGCGCCCCCGAGATGCCTGCGACCGCGTGCACCTTCTCGCCACCGCACGGGAAACTCACCTCGCTCATCCCTTCGAACGTGGACACGAAGAGGACGCGCCCGACGACCGCGGCGTCGGTGACGCGGAGGGTGACGGTCTGTCGTCCCTCGACCCGTCGGCCACCGCAGAACGCCGTGCTGGGGATCGTCCCCTTGTACACCCGCCCCCGCCGATCGAGCTCCCAGCCGAAGAGCGTCACGTTGCACGCGCCCTGGAGGGGCGCACAGACGGAGACGATGTCCCACTCCTGGGATGTTCGATCGCCCACCGCTGGATCCGGGACGCCCTCGAATCGGCTGAGCAGACCGATCTGTCGGAACACCAACTCGATGCCGTAGAACCCCCCGAAGTGGGCATGCTCGATCGACGGGACCGGCGTGCGCACGGAGACCGTGGGAGCGGGACGTCCTCGCCCCTCCTCGCCGATCGCGAAGACCTCGTAGTGATATCGCTGCCCGATGTCCACATCCGGATCGGTGAACTCGGCCGACGCCGGCCCCAGTCGGGCCACTTCCTCCCGGCCGCGGAGAACGACGTAGGTGGTCACCTCACCACCGGCGATGGGCGGCGCCCAGCTCAACGACACGGTGGCGCTGACCTCACGGCATTCCTCGGGGACGCAGACGGCGGCCGTCGCCTCGACGTTCCGTGGCGGCGTCGGTGGCCCGAACCGGCGCGTGGTGAAGTAGACGCAGAAGCCGACCCCCGTCGCGATGGCCAGGTCGATCGCGACGACGAACGCGACGGCTCTCCTGGTCGGTTTCGGTCTCGCCGGGATAGGGACGTCCATCATCCCTGCGCCGTTCCCGTGAACGTCCAGACGTTCCTCGCCGACAGGCAGTTGGAGACGGAGGGAACCGATTCCGTCAGCGTGCCGGAGATCTTCGTCGCTCGCCACGCGTTCCTGACCGTGTGCGCCTGCTCCACACGGAACTCGACCGTCACCATCGACGAGGCCGTGAGCCCATGACAGTCGAACGTCAGGAAGCCTCCGACCCCGGATCCGTGGTACCGGGCCCCGTCGTTGCGAGCGGTGCCGGTGTTCGCCGGTTCCTCGAATGCCCAGCCGACCGGGCATGGTCCTCGTTCGCACTTCGGCGTGAACGTGATCAGGATACGGCCGCCTCCGGCGGAGATGGTCGAGGACTGGACCTTCAATGCGAGGACCCACCGCCCCTGGACCCTCGCGAAGGCTTCCGGCAGGGCCTCAGTGCGGATGCCGACCTTGGACGGTCGCGACGCGCCTCGATCGGAACCGATGGCCACGACCTCATATCGGTACCGGTTCTCCGGGGCGACCTCGTCATCGATGAACTGGGTCTCATCCGTCCTGCCGACGCGATGCCCGTCGCGGGAGACGACGTAGCCGCTCGCATCTTCGACCGGGTTCCAGGTCAGGGAGAGGGTCCAGGTGTCCGGATCCCCCGTCCACCGCTCCTCCCGCTCGACCCGCAGACCCGCGACGGCCGTGAGGTCGGATGCCCTCGGCTGCGGCGTCGTGGCGCCCAACTCCGACGGGATGTCGGGCTTGGCGAACACCAAGGCCACGGCGACGGCGATCCCGCTCGCCGCGATCGCTCCGAGGAGAGCACCGGCCAGCAACTTCCTGTACGAGGGTCTCAGGGCCGCGTCGGCGCGGGAAGTCGACGCCGGTGGGACGTCCGTTGCGCCGATGAGCTCCCCTTCCATGCGGGGCGGGTGCTCGCATCCTATCTCCGTCAGGCGGAGACCGGGGTCGCCCGGACGGAGCAAGGGAGAACCGGGCGCGGTTGGCCTGAGGGGGACAAGCCCCCTACGATGCGCCTATCAGCAACCGGCCCGCACGGCGGCCGAGAGAGGAAGTCGACGAGCAGGTGCTCTCCTTCGGTGTGACGTTCATGCTCGACCCCCCCGTCTCCAGGACGATCCAGTGGGCCAAGCTCGCCGAAGCGCAGGGGTTCGACGCCGTGTGGGCCTGGGATTCCCACGTGCTCTGGCAGGAGTTCTACACGACGTTCGCCCTCGTCGCGGCGAACACCGAACGCGTCCGGCTCGGGCCGTGCGTCACGAACCCCGCGACCCGCGACATGACGGTGACCGCCAGCGCGATGGCGACGCTCCAAGAAGTGTCCGGCGGGCGGATGGACATCGGGATGGGTCGAGGTGACAGCGCGCGGCGCGTGATCGGACAGAAGCCGGTCACGGTCGAGCACATGGAGCACGCCTGTCGGTTCATCAAGGATCTCGCGGAGGGGCGTGAGGTCGACCATGAGGGCACCCCGCTCCAGCTGAAATGGAGCGAGGGCCATCGCCTGCCGGTGTGGGTGGCGGCGTACGGGCCGAAGGCGCTCCGCGCCTGCGGGCGGGTTGCCGACGGCCTGATCATGCAGCTCGCGGACCCGTTCATCCTCGGATGGTCGCTCGCCTACGTCCGTGAGGGGGCCGAGGAGGCAGGTCGATCCTTCGAGGACATCCAGATCCAGGTGGCGGCACCCGGGTATCTCTCCGAGGACCTCGCGATGGCCCGCGACCAGGTGCGGTGGTTCCCCGCGCTCGTCTCGAACCACGTCGTGGACCTCGTCAAGCGGTACTCGGACGCTGACCTTCCTCAAGCGTTGACCGACTACATCGAGGCCCGGGATCACTACGACTACGCCGACCACGGGCGGACCGGTGCCGAGCACGCGGAGTTCGTGACCGACGAGGTCGTGGACCGGTTCTGCGTTCTGGGCACCGCCGAGGCATGCATCGGCAAGCTGCGCGAACTCGAAGCGCTCGGCGTGACGCAGTTCAACATCTATTCGATGCAGGAGGATCCCGGCCCGGCCGGGATCATCGAAGGGTTCGGGAAGGACGTGCTACCGGCGTTCCGCTGATGCGGAACTGGATGTCAGAGAACAGAGGGAGGCAGGAACGATGACGATGGTCCGGGCGGCCGTGATCCAGGCGCACGCGAACATGCCCAAGGACGACGCGGTCGACAAGCACGTCGAGCTGATCGCGAAGGCGGCCGCCGACGGCGCGGAGGTCACGTGCCTGCAGGAGATCTTCCACGGGCCCTACTTCTGCGCGGAGCAGGATCCGAAGTGGTACGGGACGGCCGAACCGGAGGACGGGCCGCTCGTCACGCGCATGCGCGAGGTCGCCGAGACCCACAACATGGTCCTCGTCGTCCCGTGGTTCGAGGAGGCGCAGACCGGCGTGTACTACAACTCCGCGGTGGTGATCGAGCGGGACGGGACGATCGCGGGCAAGTACCGCAAGACCCACATCCCCCACGTCGGCCCATGCTTCTGGGAGAAGTTCTACTTCAAGCCCGGGAACCTCGGGTATCCGGTCTTCGACACGTCGGTGGGCAAGGTCGGGTTGATCATCTGCTACGACCGTCACTTCCCGGAGATCGGTCGAGCTCTCGGCCTCAAGGGCGCGGAGCTGGTGTTCAACCCCTCGGCCACCGTGGAGTCGTTGTCGAAGTACCTGTGGGAGCTCGAGCAGCCGGCGCACGCGGTGGCCAACGGCTACTGGATCGCGGCGATCAACCGCGTGGGCACCGAGGAGCCGCTGTCCAGCGCGAAGTTCTACGGGTCCTCCTACTTCTGCGACCCGCGCGGCCAGATCGTGGCGCAGGCTTCCGACTCGGAAGACGAGGTGCTGGTGCACGACGTCGACCTGGACATGATCCGGGACGTCCGCAACACCTGGCAGTTCCTGCGCGATCGACGACCCGAGCTCTACGGGGAGCTCACCCAACTGCTGCCATGACGGCCGGAGACGGGACGAAGGGAACCCCGTGCGGACGTTGATCCAGGGCGGCACGGTGGTCACGGCGACCGAGACCGTCGCGGCCGACGTCCTGATCGACGGAGAGAAGGTCGCGGCGATCGGGACCGGCATGTCGGTCGAGCCGGACCGGACGATCGACGCGGCCGGTCGGTACGTGATGCCCGGCGCGGTCGACGTGCACACCCACATGGACCTGCCGTTCGGCGGGAGCTTCTGCTCCGACGATTTCGCTACCGGCTCGCGGGCCGCGGCGTTCGGAGGCACGACGACGATCGTGGACTTCGCGCTGCAGGACTTCGGCGAGAGCCTTCGCACGGGGCTCGATCGGTGGCACGAGAAGGCGCAGAAGTCCTCCATCGACTACGGCTTCCACATGATCGTCCGCGAGGTGAACGACCAGGTCCTGCGGGAGATGGACACACTCGTGGGAGAGGGCGTCACGTCGTTCAAGTTCTTCATGGCCTATCCGGGCGTGTTCATGCTCGATGACGGCGCCATCTTCCAGGCGATGCAGCGAGCCGCCGACTCGGGTGCGCTGATCATGATGCACGCCGAGAACGGCGGGCCGATCGACGTCCTGATCAGGCAGTACCTGGGCCAGGGCAGGACGGATCCCGTGAACCACAGCCTGACGCGTCCGCCCGTGATGGAGGGGGAAGCCGTCCACCGCGTGTTCAAGATGGCCGAGCTGGCTGGCGCTCCGGCGTACATCGTGCATCTCTCCTCGAGGGATGCCCTGAACGAGGTCCGCGAAGCACGGGACCGCGGGGTGGCGGCGTACGCGGAGACCTGTCCTCAGTACCTCTACCTCTCGATCGACGACATGGCCCGGCCGGGTTTCGAGGGTGCGAAGTTCGTGTGCTCCCCGCCGCTCCGCACCGCCGATCACCAGGAGGAGCTCTGGAAGGGCCTGCTGGCCGACGATCTCCAGGTGGTCTCCACCGACCATGCCCCGTTCAACTTCAAGGGGCAGAAGGATCTCGGGAGGGACGACTTCTCCAAGATCCCGAACGGGCTCCCGTCCGTGGAGGACCGGTTCACGCTCCTCTATCAAGGAGTGGTGGACGGGAGGATCGGCCTGAACCGCTTCGTGGAGATCGTCGCGACCGCGCCCGCGAAGATGTTCGGCCTGTCCGCGCGCAAGGGAACGATCGCTCCTGGGTTCGACGCCGATATCGTGATCTTCGACCCGGAGCACGAGCGGACGATCTCCGCCGAGACCCACCACATGAACGTCGACTACTCCTGCTACGAGGGACGACGGGTGAAGGGACTGCCGCAGGTCGTGCTCCAGCGCGGGAACGTTCTCGTCGAGAACGGCGAGTTCCACGCGAAGGAGGGGCAGGGGTCGTTCCTGCCGAGGAGCCGGATCTCGACATGACGATCGACGTCGAGCGACTCCGTCGGCTTCCCCTCTTCGGCGAGCTGGATCACCACGACCTCGCGATGATCGCGCATCACGTTGGGGAGATGGAGGCCTCCGAAGGGCAGGTGCTCTTCGAGCAGGGCTCGATCCCGTACGAGATGTTCGTGATCGAGGAGGGCACCGCCGACGTGACGAAGGACGGCGAAACGGTCGGCAGGATCGGACCCGGTGATGTGGTGGGTGAGATCGCGCTCCTCCGGTTCCAGCGCCGGATGGGCACCGTTCGCGTCACGTCGCCGCTTCGGGCCGTCACGGTGAGCGCGGACGAACTCCAGGTGATCGAGGAAGAGATGCCCGAGATCGCCGGCCATCTGCGGTCGATCATGACCCAGCGCGAGCGCGAGATCGCCGATCGATCCAACGACTGACATGACGACCCCCCGGAGGATCTGATGTCCCGCGGCCCCGCGCAGGATCCGCCGATCGCCGAACGGGTGCGTCCCGGCCGCGTCCTCGCGGAATACGGCGTCGCGCTCAGCAGGCTCGCCACGGAGATCTCGACCGGAGCCACCGTCGTGCTCAAGGAGCTCCCCGCGGGCGAGGTGAGAACGCTCCCACCCGCGGATCCCAAGCGCTCCGTGTGGACGAGGCTGGTCCTGCCGACCCAGATCGAGGTCGACCGCGGCGTGATCCGGATCCTCCGGCCCTA
This sequence comes from Actinomycetota bacterium, assembly GCA_035696925.1. Classification (GTDB taxonomy): domain Bacteria; phylum Actinomycetota; class UBA4738; order UBA4738; family HRBIN12; genus JAJNBA01. Next base: position 14,560 of record DASSDW010000143.1, on the reverse strand, counting down.
TGTCGCGGGAGACACCCTCGATGCCTCGGGGCGGACATCGCCCTCTACGCTCGAGCGCACCCTCGTGATCGTGTTGGACGTGCTCCGGGCCCTCGACACGCTGCACGCGCTCGGATCCACGCACGGGGCGGTGAAGCCGTCCAACGTCATCGTGGGCCCGGACGATCGGGGATGGCTCGTCGATCCCGCTCCCACCGATCCGGCCGTCCGGTCCCGAGCCACTTCGGGAACGAGGTCGAGCGCCCCGATGGACGCCGCTCGGTACCTCTCCCCCGAACGGGCCGGCGTCCTGGAAGGGCCGATCGACGCTCGCTCCGACCTGTACTCGGTCGGCGTCCTCCTGTTCGAGAGCCTGACCGGACGCCCGTTGCACGGAGCTCGGGACACGGGTGAGCTCTTGCGCGCCCAGGTCATCGGGGCCTCATCGAGCATCCGCGCAGCGGGCGTCACGGCGCCACGCGCGCTCGACGACGTCGTCGGGCGGCTGCTCCAGAAGGATCCTCGCGATCGGTACGCCACGGCCGCTGGGGTGCTGCAGGACCTCCTCGAGATCGAGCGCAGCCTCGACCGCGGCGATCTCGAACCCCCGCTCGTGATCGGGCTCGGGGATCAACGGACGACGCTCACGGAACCCGGCCTCGTGGGGCGGGCCGACGAGATCGCCCGGATCGACGCGGCGATCGCCGGAGCCGCCCGAGGGCAGGGATCGCTCGTTCGGCTCGAAGCCCGATCCGGAGATGGGAAGTCACGGATCCTCGACGAGGCCGCCCTCGGCGCCGAGCAGCGCGGCCACCGGGTCTTCCGGACGGAAGCACACGAGCTCGAGGCGCCCCGGCCGTTCGCGATGCTCGAGGGGCTCGCCGCGTCGATCCTCGATGCCGCGGCCGAGGACGAGGCCTACGCGGCTGCGCTCGCCGACTCCCTCGCGCCCTGGTCGCCGGAGCTGCGAACCGTGCTGCCGTCCCTCCATCGCTTCCTCGCCGACGCCGAAGGGGTCGAGCCTCCCCCCGTCGAGCGCAGGTTCCAAGGCGCGCTCGCTGCACTCTTCGATGCGCTCGGCACACGGAACCGCCCGGCGGTCCTGCTGCTCGATGATTGCCAATGGGCCGACGATCTCTCGCTCGGTGTCGTGAGCAGGTGGTCGTCGTCGTCACGCGACGGCTCGCGGTTCGTCACGGTCGTTGCGGCGATCCGCCGGGAGGAGGTCGACGAGGACCATCCATCGAGGGGCTGGACGAAGGCGACGACGATCACGTTGACTCCCCTCGATCTCGACGAGACGCGCGACCTCGTCTCGTCGATGGGGGGATGGTTCCCGGACCAGGCGCACGCGGTGATCGCGCAGCTCTCCCAAGGTCGTCCGTTCTTCATCACCTCGGTGGTCCGCGGGATGGTCGAGTCCGAAGCGCTCCGCCCGGGGCCCGGCGGATGGCTGCTGGACCCGGCTGCGCTCGCGACGCTCGTCACCCCCGGGAAGGGCGCGACGTTCATCACGAGCCGCCTCCGACGCCTCCCGGAAGACACCCTCGCGTTCCTCTCCGCAGCCGCGATCCTTGGCCGACATCCGTCGACGGAGGAATGCGCGTCCCTCGCGAACGTCGAGCGGGAACTCGTGGACCCCATCGTGGAGGAGGCGCGGCGAGCCGGTCTGATCTGGGCCACGGAACGAGACGGGTTCTCGTTCATCCACGACAAGGTGCGAGAGGGCGCGCTCCGGCGTCTCGACGAGGACCAGCGACGGGCGCTGCACCTCCGTGCGGGGGAGATGATCGAGCGTACCCGTCCGGGCGACGTCTTCGACCTCGCGTACCACTTCGACGAAGCCGGGGCTTCCGATCGGGCCCAACCCGCCGCCCTCGAGGCTGCCTCGCTCGCCCGCACACGCCAGGCGCTCGACAGCGCCGAGACGATGCTCCGGATCGCCGCTCGAGGCACGCCGAAGGCCGACGTCTCGACCCGGGCACGTGTCGCCGAGGATCTCGGCGCGATCCTGATGGTGCGAGGTGCCTACGAGGAATCCGCGCGCTGGCTCGACGAGGCTCGGTCGCTGGTCCCCCCGGGAGAGGGGGCGGCCGAGATCGAGAGCAAGATCGGAGAGCTCGCGTTCAAACGCGGAGACGTTCGCACGGGCGCGGCGTCGATCGAGCGGGCGATCCGGATGGTCGGCGGGCGCGTCCCCAGACGAGCGATCGTCCTGCTCCCGATGCTGCTGGGCGAGCTCCTGGTCCAGACGCTCCACTCGGTCTGGCCCGCTGTGTTCGTCGGACGTCGTCCGCTCGAGGATGGCGCGAACGACCTCCTCGCGTCGCGCTTCTACGGACGGCTCGGCTACGCCTGGTGGTTCGAACGCGGGAAGGTCGCGACCCTCTGGACCCACTTCCGGTCGCTGAACCTCGCGGAGCGCTACCCGCCGACCGCCGAGCTGGCGCAGGCGTACTCGGAGCATGCCCCGGCGATGATGCTCATCCCCTGGCACCGTCGGGGCGTCCGGTACGCACAGCGGTCGCACGCGATCCGCGTCCAGCTCGGCGACCTGTGGGGCCAGGGTCAGTCCCTCCACTTCTGGGGGGCCGGGCTGTACGCCGGATCCGAGTACGAGGCGTCCCTCCTGCGCATGCGCGAGTCGCTGGAGTTGCTCGAGCAGACCGGCGACCGATGGGAGCTGAACAACTGCCGCTTGCAGATCGCGATGGCGCGCTACCGGCTCGGCGACCTCGCGGGAGCCGTGGAGGACAGCGGAGCCGCACGACAGGCGGGCCTCGAGATCGGCGACGCCCAGGCTCGGGGGATCGGGCTCGAGGGATGGGCGAAAGCGACCGATGGGCTCGTGCCCCAGCGTCTCATCCGAGCCGAGCTGGAGCGATCGAGCGAAGACGTCCTCACGATCGCGAGCGTGATGCAGGCCGAAGGGGTGCGGCTCCTGGGCATCGGTGACCCGGAGGCAGCGGTGGAGGCGTTCGAGGAGAGTCAGCGATCGTTCCGCCGGGCCGGGATGAAGAACGCCGGCGTCAGCCCCGTCCGGCCCTGGCTGCTCACCGCCTTGCTCCGCGCCGCCGAGGCCACGCCCGCGGTGGATCGGCGCCGGCGAGCCACCCTCCTGCGACAGGCGCGCTCCGTCGCTCGACAGGCGAACCGACGTGCACGCTTCTACCGCAACGACCTACCCCACGTGCTGCGGGAGCGCGCGCGCCTGGCGGCGCTGACGGGTCGCCGCCGACGCGCCCGCGCGCTCTTCTCCCGCAGCATCGACGTCGCGACCGGTCAGCGGGCTCACGCGGAGACGCTCCGCACCCGGATCTCCCGCGGTGAGGCGGGAGTCGCGTTCGGATGGACGGAGTTCGTCGACGACGGGGAGCGGGCGGCCGCCGAGCTTCGAGCGCTCATCGCGGCGGCTGCTCGCGTGCGCATGACCGACGGTGCCGCATCGGAGGACGTCGAAGGGGCCGCGGACGACGAGTTGCCCCCCCATCCGCCCGAGCAGACGAACCGAGCCGCGGAGGCGGAAGCGCCGATCGGCAGCCGATCGATCTTCCGGGTACCCACCCCCTAGGTGCCCCCGACCGGAGCGCCACGGACACTCAGGACCTTCACGGATCCTTCACGGGTTTTCACCGATCCGACGTTTGCGCTGGGCTCCGAGGGGTAAACAGGCCGCAACGGCTCTCGGCTCCTCCGGCCGAGGCCCGTCCTCAGATGTGTGGAGTCGGAGGGTGCCGGGGAACCCACCCCCTTCCCGGTCCCTCCGACCCGCATCCGATGGCTCACCCAAGGACGTCGGATCGCCTTCGATCCGACCCCACTCGCCGAGAGCCACGGTCCTCGACCGCATCCGAACTCGAGGGTAGGCTCCCGCTGACTCGGATCGGGAGGACGGGATGAAGACACGGAGGTTCTGGCGTGTGCTGGGAAGCGCGGCGCTCGCGATGCTCCTCGCTGGATGCTTCAAGGTCAACATGGACCTCGACGTCGCCGCCGACAACACCGTGTCGGGGACCGCCGTGGTCGCCGTCGAGGAGAGCCTGCTGGAACTGAGCGGCCAGAACGTCGATCAGCTCTTCGCGGACATGGACCTCTCGGATCTGCCTGACGGCTCGGCATCGGAACCGTACGCGGAGGACGGCTTCGTCGGGCGACAGATCACGTTCGAGGAGGTGCCCCTCAGCGAATTCACCGGGAACGGGACGCTCTCCGGCACGGCCTCCGGGGAGGAGCTGAACATCGTCCGCGAGGGTGATGAGTTCCGCGTCACCGGCGGGTTCGACATGAGCGGCCAGGAATTCACCGGGACCGAGATCCCCCAGCAGTTCCTCGAGAACTTCGAGTTCCGGATCTCGATCACGTTCCCGGGACCCGTCAGCTCCGCGAGCGGCGACATCGACGGGAACACCGTGACGTGGGAGCCGCGGGTCGGTCAGAACACTGAGATCCAGGCGGTGGCGAGCGCGATCCCGTCGTCGAGCTCACCGCTCTTGATGATCGTCCTGATCGCGGCGGGCGCCCTCGTGCTCGGAGCGATCGTGTACTTCCTCACCCATCGCGGGGACGCGGCTAGCGCCGACCCGATCGCGGGCACCGGGTTCGGCGACGCGGTCGCGGCGCCGCCGGCGAGTCCCGAGGGATCGCCCCTCGACACCCCGCAGACCGCGTTCCCGGCTCCGGACGGTGCTTCTCCCGTCGACGACACGCCACCACCTCCGCCTCCGCCGAGCGGGATCTGATCGAGATGCCGACGTACGAGTACCGATGCGGATCGTGCGGCGCGACCTTCGAGTCGCGACGCGCGATCGCTGATGCAGATGCGCCGGTCCTCTGCCCTCGAGGCCACGAGAACGTCGTACGACGACTCTCGGTGTTCGCCGTGAGCTCGTCCGCCCCGGCCGAACGTGCCGCTCGACCTGCAGGAACGGGATGTGGTCCGGGTTGCGCATGCGCAGCGAACGGTTGACCAGGACCGATGGTCTAGCGCAGACGCACTACCGTGAAGAAGTCGTAAAGGGTTCGCGGAATCGGTTGTAATCTCCGCGACCGCTTCGATAGCGTCGACGTCGTCCGATGACCTATCGGAGACTTCCTCTCCTCGTGTTGGTCGTCGCCGTGCTCATCGCGGGGATGCCTTCCCTGGCCCACGCCGACAACGTCACCGCCCGGCGGAAGATGCTCCACCTCCTGAACCAGACGCGAGGCAATCACGGCCTCCGAACGCTCCGGCTGAATGCCAACGTCTCGCACGACGCGTGGCGGCACTCGAGGAAGATGGCGGAGCTGAACCGTTGCATCCACACGGCGAACCTCTATGACGTGGTCCGGAGGTACAGCCCGTCCACGTGGGGCGAGAACGTGGGAGCGGCCGACACACTCAAACGGATCCGGACCCTGTGGATGGGAAGCGGAGGACACCGGGCGAACATCCTGAACCCCCGGTTCCGGAGGATCGGCATCGGGGTCGTGAAGGCACGGGGCCTCCTGTGGGTGACCACGATCTTCTACGGCGGCTGACCTCGCCTCAGGACACGAGCGAACGGAGCTGGCGGAGGGCGACCGTGAGCTGCGAGAGATCCGTGACCCCTTCCATCGCGAGTGATCGCATGAACCGCTGCACCCTCCCGTAGGCGGCGCTCCGATCCTCGAGGAACGCATCGACGGCTTCATCGATCGGCCGCCCGCCCGCATGTTCGAGCACGGTCTCGATGATCTCGCGGCGGATCGTGTACAGATCGTCCTCCATCGAGTGGACCGCCCATCGCTGCCATCGAGTCTTCGCCGGCTGCTCGGCGAGCCGCTGCTCGAGCCAATCGATGTCCAGCCGCTCTCCGAGGAGGAAGAAGCCGCGGGCCACCTCGAGGACAGGCCGCCCGGTGGCGCGCGACACCGAGATGATGTCCGGGCCGTGGACCAGCTCGTCCTGGAACGCATGTCTGCGCGCCAGCTCGTCGGGGATGCCTTCGGCGGCGAGGCGCGTCGCCTCCCGCTCGCGCTGCTCGCGCCACGCCTCGGGACCGATCTGCTCGATCACCGACGACAGCTCGCGGAAAGCGGTTCTCGCCTGATCGACGGCTTCGCCGAGCCGGAGCCCCGGCGCGCGGACGAGGTACCAGCGCGCGGTCGACTCGACCAGCCTGTCGACCCCGATCATCAGGTCGTTCTGGATCTCCGGGTCGATCTTGCCGTCGAGGGACTCCACCGCGTCCCATCGCGGCACGGCGCCCACGACGTCGCGGGCGATCCGGAACGCGCGCACGACCTCGGCCGGGGTCGCCCCCGTCTCCGCGACGAGCCGCGACACGAACGTGACTCCTTGGGAGTTCACGACGTCGTTCGAGACGATCGTCGCGATCAGCTCCCGCCGCAGCGGATGCTCGGCCAGCATCGGCCGGAACCGGTCGACGATCGTCTCCGGAAAGTACCGCGCCAGGTCCTGCTCGAGGTACTCGGCGTCGGGAAGGTCCGCCTCGAGGAGGTCACGCTTGATCGAGCGCTTCGAGTACGCGACCAGCAGCGCGATCTCCGGCCGGGTGAGCCCCTCGCCGCGGCCCCTTCGCTCCGCCATCTCGTCCGAGGTCGGCAGGAACTCGACGGGACGGTCGAGCTCTCCTTCCGCCTCGAGCTGAAGCATCAGGTCCTCGCACGCCTCGTTCCGCTCGGCGGCGACCGCGACCTCTTGCGAGAGGATCTGCGCCTGCAGGTAGTTGTCATAGAGCACACGACGGACGACGTCGTCCGTGGAGGCCTCCATCAGGGCGTTGCGTTCGTCCGTCGTCAGCTCTCCGCGTTCGATCGCCATACCGAGGAGGATCTTGAGGTTCACCTCCCGGTCCGAGGTATCGACGCCGGCGGAGTTGTCGATGAAGTCCGTGTTGATCCGTCCGCCGGTGAGCGCGTACTCGATCCGCCCGCGCTGGGTGAAGCCGAGGTTGCCACCCTCCCCCACCACGCGGGCATGGACCTGGTTCCCGTTGATCCGGATGGGGTCGTTGGCGCGGTCGCCCACCTCGGTGTGGCCCTCGTTCGCCCCCTTGACGTACGTGCCGATCCCGCCGTTCCAGAGCAGGTCGACAGGTGCCTGAAGCACCCAGCGGATCACGTCCGCGGGGGTCATCTCGGCCGGTGTGTCGTCGGGGATCGCGAGGGCCTCGCGCGCCTGGGCCGACAACGTCACCCACTTCGCCGTGCGGTCGATCACCTCCGCCCCCTCCGAGAGCACCCCCCTGTCGTAGTCGGCCCACGAGGATCCCGGTGTCTCGTACAGGCGCTTGCGCTCGGCGAACGAGATCGCCGGATCCGGCTGCGGATCGAGGAACACGTGTCGGTGGTCGAACGCGGCGACCAACCGAATCCGATCCGTGTAGAGCATGCCGTTGCCGAAGACGTCTCCGGACATGTCACCGATTCCGACCGCCGTGAACGACTCCGTCATCGGGTCCGTGCCGAGCTCGCGGAAGTGCCGCTTGACCGATTCCCACACACCGCGGGCGGTGATGCCGAGCTCCTTGTGGTCGTAGCCGTAGGAACCTCCGGAAGCGAACGCGTCACCGAGCCAGTACCCGACGCGCTCGCTCACGCCGTTGGCCGTGTCCGATAGGGGAGCCGTGCCCTTGTCGGCGGCGACCACCAGATAGGGGTCGGGGCCATCCGTGATCCGCACCCCTTCGGGGTGCACGACCTCTCCCTTCACGAGGTTGTCCGTGATGTCGAGCAGTCCTTCCATGAACGTGACGTACTGCTTCGCCACCTCTTCCCTGATCTGTTCCGGCGTGACCGATGTCCGCTTGAGGACGAACCCACCCTTGGATCCGTCGGGGACGATCACGGCGTTCTTGACCTTCTGGGCCTTCATCAGTCCGAGGACCTCGGTGCGGAAGTCCTCCCTGCGATCGGACCAACGGATCCCCCCTCGGGACACCATGCCGGCCCGGAGGTGGACCGCCTCCATCTCCGTGGAGTACACCCAGATCTCGTAGAGCGGCATCGGCTTCGGCATCTCCGGCACGCGCTCCGACAGGAGCTTGAAGCTCAGGAACGAACGGTCGGGGACGTACGCGTTCGTCCGCACGATCGCCTCGATCGTCCCGAGCAGGTGTCGCAGGATGTTGTCCTGGTCGAGGGAGGAGACGCCTCGCAGGTCGCGGTGGATCTCCTGCCGGATCTCGTCGACCTCCTCGTCCGTGGCGGCTCGCACGGGATCGAAACGGGCTTCGAACATCCGCACGAGCCGTTCGGAGATCGAGGGATAGGCCGCCATCGCGTCGTTCCGGTAGTTCTCGGTGTACCGGGCGGAGACGCGCATCCGATAGTTCCGGAGCGCGCGCAGGATCCTGATCTCCCACCAGGTGAGGGCCGACAACGTCACGAGGCGATTCAGCGAGTCCGAATCGCACTCCCCCCGCCACACGGCCGCGATCGTGTCCGTCACGCGATCCGCCGATTCCCCGAGCTCCAGCACCGCGCTCCGTGAGTCGAGCACCCCGAAGTCGTGGATGTACACCCGTCCCTCACCCGCGATCGCGGTCGGCACCTCCTCGACGACCCGGAGCCCGAGCGCTTCGAGGATCGGCATGAAGTCCGAGAGATCGACCTTGCCGCCGGTCTTGTAGAGCTTGACCCGCGTCAGACGTTCGCCCTTCGACTCGTTGCCGACGCCGACGAGGAACCCCTCGGTCGACGCCTCGAGCTTCTCGAGCATCACGACGTCGTCGACGACCAGGTCCCACTCGTCGTTGGCCTTGTAGTAGTCCGGGAACCGCGGCGCGTACTCCTCCATCAGAGCGAGCGCGCGGCCCGCGCCGACACGCCGCGTGAGCGCATCGAGGAGGTCGTCCTCCCAGGTCCGCGCCAGGATCTCGACCTCTCGCTCGAGCTCCTCGTAGCGCACGTCAGGGATCGGCTTGCCGGGGGCGACATGGATCGTGAAGAAGATGCGCGCCGACTCCGTCTCTCCCAGGGAGAGGTGGTAGTCGATCGTCGTGCCGTTGAAGCGCTCGAGGAAGAGGCCCTGGAGAGCCTTGCGCAGGTCCGCGTTGAACCGATCGCGCGGGAGGGCGACCACGACCGACACGTTGCGGCCGTACAGGTCGCGGCGGATCAGGACGCGGATGCCCCCGTGCTTCTCGAGCTGCAGGAGCCCTGCCACCAACCGCCGCAGCTCCTCGGCGGATGCCTGGAAGAGCTCGTCCTTCGGGAAGGACTCGAAGAGGGTGACCACCGCCTTGTAGTCGTGCGATCCGGGGATCAGGTCCTCAGCGGCGATCAACCGCTCGAGCTTGTGGTGCAGCAACGGCGTCTTCGCGGCCGGCTCCATGTACGCCTTGCTCGTGAAGAGGCCGATCAGCCGGGCCTCGCCCACGATCGTCCCGTCGGGTGAGATCTTCCGAACCCCGATGTAGTCCATGCGGGCGCGGCGGTGGACGGTCGAGTACGCCTGGGTCTTCGAGTAGATCAGGAGCTCTCCGTCCTCGATCCGATCCCGGACATCCGGTGCGAGGTCCGAGAGCAGCGTGAGGTTCGCGAACGTCGACTTCTCGACGTCCGAGAGGATCCCGAGCCCGCTGCCCGGCACCGCACGGATCGCGCGTCCGTCCTTCGTCTCCTGGAGCTCGTACTCGCGGTAACCGAGCAGAACGAAGTTCAGCTGGAGGAGCCAGTCGAGGAACCTCGCCACTTCGCCGACGACCTCCGACGGGTAACGGACCTCGGCGGCGGCTGCGAGCTCGATCATGTGCCGTACGCGCTCCTGCATCGGATCGAAGTCCCGGACCACGAGCGCAACATCTCGGAGGATGCGGCGCACGCGCGTCTCGAGCTCGGCGTTCACGTCGTCGCCGAGAGCACGGTCGACCTCGAAGTGCATGAACGACTCACGGTGCTCGGCTTCCCGCCCGGACCGGACGCCGATGAGCCGCCCCTGCTCGTCGCGGACCGCGCCGATCACCGGGTGGAGCAGACGCTTGATCATGAGACCGCGCGCCGTGAGCTCCTCCGAGACGGAGTCGACGAGGAAGGGCGAGTCGTCGGTGTTGATCTCGATGACCGTGCCGTGGCATCGGTACCCATGGACGTCGGGATCGGCATTGAAGACGCGGACGGCGGACGGCTCGAGGCCGCGACTGTCCGCGAACGCGAAGGCAGAGGTGGCGAGCGCGAGCAGCTCGTCGGTCGTGATCGCCTGGAGGTCGTCGTCGGCCAGGCGTCGCAGGAGCGCTCGCGCGAAGGCGGCGACCGCCTCGGCCCGCTCGGGCCCGATCGTTCCCCCGGCACCGTCTTGCGTCCCGGACCAGGCACCGGCCTCGGCGTCGCGCCCGATCCGAGTCAGCATCTCTTCGATCTTGGGATGGAGCTCGGAGGGGGTGGTGGCGCGCGCTGACTGTTCGATCGTGTCCGACACTTGCGTTCGCGACCCTCCGGGGCTGACCCCTCCATTGTGTCAGGTCATCCGGCCGAGATGGGTACACCGAGCGCGACGGCCGGTACCGAAGGTCGTACGGGCTGTACTACTCCTTTCGGCACGAAAACCCCCAGAAGGCTGAGGCCGAGAATCCGTGCGTGAAGTACGCTCGGCGGGGCATCCTGGGGAGGCACATTGGCGCGACGGGTACGGATCGTCGTCGGCGAGGGTCGAACGGCGCAACAAGGGCTCCTTCGCTTCGTCCTCGAGGGCGAGGGCTACGACGTCGTGGGTGAGGCCAAGGGCACCTCCGAGCTCTCCGGCGTGATCGAGGCCAACCGCCCGGATGTGGTCGTCCTCGACGACGGCATCGGCGTGGTCGCCGTCTCGATGGTCCACGAGGTCGCCCCTCAGGCGAAGGTGGTCCTCGTGTGGCCGTCGGCCGTCGTTCCGATCGGCGGCGATGCCCGCGTTGAGCCCGCCAAGATCCTCCGGGACCTCGGCCCGGCGGTGGAGCACGTGATGGCGCCGGTCACGGCGCTCACGGAGACGTTCGTGCGGCCGGACTGGATCGACCAGGTCCGCAAGGATCCGGCCACGCTGCGGAACAAGCTCGCCGGCAAGGAGACGACGAAGCGCCCCAGCGTCACCCGCCTGCAACGGCGCAGCCAGCGCCTCCATCCAAGGACCAAGGCAGCAGCCGCCGCAGCGGCCGCCGCGGCGGCGGAGCGGGAAACGCGCGAGGACGCGATCCCGGCGCCGGTCGTGATGCTCCCGGTCGGGCTCGGCGGAGCAGACGTCGAGCCCGTGCTCGATATCGGCGGAGGTACGTCTGCCGCTGGTCCGGCCGAGGGGTCGCTCGACGAGCGGTCGGAGTGGAACCGGCGCCTCGGCACCCTCGCGCTGAGCGGTGCGGCGGCCGTGAGCGCTCTGGTGCTCGCGCTCGCCCTCGGCGGCGGCAGGGTGCAGCTGGGTGGGGTCCGCGGCTTGATCGGCAACCTCCCGATCGTCCCCGGCTTCGGGCAGGGTGCGATCGTCGGTCGCGGGCCGCTCACCTTGGGCGCGCTCGGAGCCGGTGGCTACGTGCCAGGCGCGTTCGACCCCGCCGACCTCGTGCCGGACGGTGGCACCGCAGACCCCACGCCCGACGGGAGCCTCGATGGCAGCCTCGCGAACCCCGACGGCAGCGTGGATCCCGGGACCGACCCGGGCACCGACCCCGGGACCGACCCGGGCACTGACCCCGGAACCGACCCCGGGCCCGATCCTGGACCCGACCCCGGGCCCGATCCGGGGCCCGGCGACGGGGACGACGACGATGACGACCATGGGAACGACGACGACGACCATGGGAACGGGCATGACGATGATGACGACGACGGGAACGATGACGGGCACGGGGACGACGATGACGATGACGATGACGGGAAGGGCGGAGACGACGACGACGATGACGGGAAGGGCGGGGACGACGACGACCTCCCAGGGAAGAGCGGGGAGCACAACCCCCACGGCGGCCCTCCCGCCCACCTGGGGACCACGCCCGCTCACGGACCCGGAAACGGCGTGGGCAACGGACAGGGGCAGGGCCAGGGGCAGGGCCACAAGCACAAGCACTGACCGAGGGAGCCTCGTCCCAGAAGCCTAGGCTGAGCCCATGGGTTCCAACCCCTACGGCTCCCTCGACCCCGGCACGCCGGATCCGATCCCGAACCCTCTGTTCCCCGAGGTGAGCTCCACCGGCGCGATCGTCCGCGGCTTCCGGAAGCGCTGCCCTCGCTGCGGTGAGCCGGACACGTTCGTGACCTGGTTCCAGACGCGCACCGCGTGCCCGCGTTGCGATCTGCGGTTCGCGAAGGAGGAGGGCGGCTTCCTCGGAGCGATGACTCTGAACTACGTCGTCGCGATCGGCATCTGGCTCATCGTCCTCGCCGTGGGGATCATCCTGACGGTGCCCGACGTCGCCGTCGTGCCCCTGTTGGTGGCGAGCGCGATCGTGCTGATCGGCGTCCCGCTGTGGTTCTACCCTCGGTCGAAGATGATCTGGGCCGCCGTCGAGTTCCTGGTGCTGCGCGGCACGCCCGAGTACCGACCCCCGGTCGCGCGGGACGCACGCCAGCGAGAGCTCGAGTAGCTCAGGTCGGGAGATCCACCACCGCCCGCGCGACGCCGACGACGTCCCGGTCTCCGAGCGGAAGGAGGAACCCCCGCACCGGCACCGCGACCTCCACGACCGCCTCGGACGTGCCCGTGGAGCAGGAGCACGAGACGAGCCGGCCGCCGCTGCGATCCGCGTACTCGGCCGCGACGGCCGAGGGATCGATGCCGGAAGGGAGGGCGAGTTCATGCGCGGCGGCGAGCGCCGCGAGATCCGCCACCGCCTCCGCGCGCGACCTGGCGATCAGCGCCCTGCCGACATCGGCCGCGCCCATCGTGACGACGAGGGCCATCCCCACCGCCGCAGCGACGACGATCGAGATGCTTCCTCGCTCGCAGATCCGGACACCGGATATCACCCGAACTCCTGCCTGGCGGTCGTGGATGCGCTCATGCCCACCGGACCACCGAACAGCCACTGCACGAAAGGCACGCGCACGGGGGCCGCGTACCGCAGCGAAACGGTCACCGGCTCCCCCCGGAGACCGGCGCGTGCGACTTCCACCTCGACGGACCCGTCCTCGAGCGACGGCGCGGCGGCGAGGGCGGCCGTCCGGATGGCGGACGGATCTTCCTGGACGGCGGCGGCGCGCACACCCGCGCGCGCCGCCGCCTCCACGAGCAGACGATCGCGGACGAGCAGTCCCGTCTGCACGAGCGCGAGCGCCACCAGCAGAACCAGCGGGAGCACGAGAGCGAACTCGACGGCCGCGGTCCCCTGTTGCGATCCGCGTCCGTCAGGCAGCGGCCGCATCGCCGATCACGCTGTCGATCACGCTGTCGAAGAACGCCGGCAGCTTTCCGGACGACCGGGCCCAGGCGATCAGGACGACGGCAACCGCCGCGGCAGCCAGGATCACGAGCGCGTATTCGGCCGTCGTCTGGCCTTCCTCCCTGCGGAGGCGAAAGGCGTCGACGGTGTGCAGGAACAAGGCGTACAGGAAGAGCATCGGTTCACCTCCTCTCAGCGGATGGAACGCACGGTGGTGAGCAGGACCGGAACCACCGTGAGGAGGAGGAAGGCGGGGAGGACCAGGAACACGAGCGGGAAGAGCATCTTCACGGGCGCGGCGCGGGCCCGCTCCGCGACCGCCGCGCGTCGAGAGCCGCGGACGTCCGCGGCGAGGTCCCGCGTCGCGCCCGTGAGCGACGTACCCAGTGTCTCGGTGCGGGTCAGCACGGCCATCGCCCGTCGAAGATCCGGAAGCGCGAGCCGCTCGGTGACCGCCGAGAGCTCCGTCCGCCATCTGGCGCCGACCGCCACGGCGTCGAGCGAGGCCTTGAGCTCCGTCCCGAGCGGACCTCGGAGCGCCTGCACCGACCGTTGGAATCCGGCAACGGCGGACAGGCCCGCGGCCGATCCGGCCGCCAGGAGATCGAGGAGCTGGGGGATCTCGGCGTCCATGGCGCGACGACGCCGAGCCTCCGCGCGCGCTTCCGCGAACCTATGGACCGCGAGCGCGAGCAGGACGGCCAGTGGGACGGTCACGATCTTCGGACCGGGAGCGACCACCGCGGCGATCGCGGCGATCGCTCCCCAGGCAGAGCGCGCGTCGATCGGTGGCCCCTTCCCGGACGGCTTGCGGCTCCGAGGCAGGGCGAGCCCGATCCCGATCACCACGCACGCCCCTGCCGCGGCCGCCAAGCACTCCGCGACGATCGGCTCCATCAACGAACCTCGAGCAGGTGTCGGATCCAGACGAACGCCAGGAGCTCGAGCACGAGGCCGATGCCGAGCGACGTGCCCCCGAGTGGGGTTCCGATCGCGTCGAGCATCTCCTCCCTGGAGGTCACGAGGAGGAACGCGAAGAACCCGATCGGAAGCATGCCGAGGATCACCCCGGACAGGCGCGCCTGCGCCGTGAGGGCCCGGACCTCTCGGTATGCCGCGCGGCGCTCGCGGAGCGTACCGGCGAGACCGTCGAGAACGATCGGGAGGTCCCCACCGCTCCGGCGATGGAGGTCGAGGACCCCGGCGATCAGGAGCGCATCCTCGGACCCGTGCGCGTCCGCCCACGCGGCGAG
>DASSDW010000142.1:0-22741 GCA_035696925.1 Actinomycetota bacterium | reverse complement strand
GCGATCGGGGACCTCCACCGTTCGATCGCGGCCCAACAGGCGCGCGCGATCGGATTGCTGGAAGCAGACGGGGCTGGGTCGTGGACCCATCCCAGCCTCGATCGACTCCTGCACGCGGATGGCAAGGTCCTCACACCGCTGTTCCGCGCCAAGCCCGGAAGCACGCGCGTCGAAAAGCAGACAGGTGAGATCATCCCGCTTCGCCACGAGCCCGACGCCGCCCTGCACTTCGAAGGCGACGGTGAGGCGGCATGGGGCACGAAGTTCGTGATGGTCGCCGCCCGCGGCACGGAAGAAGGGACCCGCGTGATCCTCGATATCGAACGGGTGGAGATGGCGGGAGCTGAAGCGGCGGTCGCGATGGACTGCTTCCGCCGTCTCGCTCCGCTCGTGCCAGGCGCCCAGGGCGTCGTCTACGACACGGCGCTTCGCGGGGTCCACCACCAAGAACTGCTCCGCGACCTCGGGTTGGTCCCGATCAACCGTGTCGCGGCAGCCGAGAAGGGCGCCCGCACGCCGCGGCGGAAGGAAGGCCGCCGCGTCGCCAAGAGCGTCCACGTCGAAGACAAGACGGTGACGGGCACTGATGGTCGTGCCGTATCGGTTTCCCTCTACGCGCAGGATGGCGCGATCGGGATCGGGAGGTTGACGGACCGCGGGCAGATGGTCTTCGAGCCGCTCCGGCGAATCCGGACCCACAGGGCGTGCGACAAGAGCAGGATGTTCCGCTGGTACAACGACTACCGGCTGCCCCAGCGGCTGGGTGGCGGCACCGTCACGGTCCGACTCCATGCGAACGAAGAGGACCGGACGAAGCGATTCAACCGAACCGAGAACATCCGTCCGATCCCGCCCAGCGATCCCGACTTCGCGCGCCTCTACGCGCGGAGGAATGACGCCGAATCCATCAACCGCAACCTCGAGGACACCCTGTTCCTCGGGCGAGCCCACAGCGTCGGCCGCCTACGCCAGCAGGTCGACCTGATCGGATACGCGCTGCTCGTGAACGGCCTGACCGTGCTCCGTCACGAGCGACGGGGCAGGCTCCCCACGGCCGCCTGAACCGCTCCCGACTCCTCCCGCCTGGCTCCGCAGTGTGCGTACACCGTCGCACTTGCGGAGCCGGTCTCATCCCCTCGGCAATCCGCCGTCGCCCCGCCGTAAACTCAGTCACGATCGAGCATCGCATCAGTCGAAAGGAGTTCTCGACCACCTTTCCTACAACCCTCGCCCTCGTAGCTCAGTGGAGAGAGCAACGGTTTCCTAAACCGTGTGTCGCAGGTTCGATTCCTGCCGGGGGCACCACCTGTCGTCGTCGTCCCTGCCGGGGGCACCGTCCGCGGCCTTATGACTGGCGGTTGAACCAAGCTCCGCCCGGACCCGTCCAGCTAACGCCCTCGCCCCCTTGCCCATCACGAATGACCTTGGCCCGAA
Source organism: Actinomycetota bacterium (assembly GCA_035696925.1). GTDB lineage: Bacteria > Actinomycetota > UBA4738 > UBA4738 > HRBIN12 > JAJNBA01. The sequence continues at coordinate 21,307 of DASSDW010000142.1, read as the reverse complement.
GCGTGGACGACTTGGAGCCTCGTGCTCAATCGAGCTAGCGTCGCACTGCAGCGATGCTGATTCGACGGTACGAGGCCACGGACGCGGGCCAAGTGCGCGAGATCCATGCGCAGGCCTTTCGTCGTCCTGACGCGCCCGACGCGGTGCCACCCGAGGTCACTCTCCTCGACGCCCTGATCGACGCAGGCGACGTCATCGCCGGCCTGTCTCTCGTGGCCGTTCGTGATGATCATCTGGCTGGCCACGTCGTCTGCAGTCGGGCGACGGTTGCGGCTCATACGGTCGCTGCGCTCGGCCCTATCGGTGTTCTTCCTCGGGATCAGGGAGTTGGCGTCGGACACTCGATGATGCACGCAGTGCTCGGTGCAGCGGATGCACTGGATGTGCCGCTTGTTGGACTCCTAGGGTCGACTGAGTACTACTCGCGGTTTGGATTCGTCCCGGCGGCAAGTCTCGGCATCGAGTCCCCCTATCCAGAGCTCAGTGACCATTTTCGCGTCCGGACGCTTGCAGCCCATGACCCCGCGATCGTGGGCCCCTTCCGCTACGCTCCGGCGTTCGACCTTGTGTAAGTGCCGTCATGGACGCAGGTTAGGGTCCCCGGTCTGAGGGCGCCTCGGTTCCAGCGACATTCGGTAGCGGATCTCGTGGATCTCGATCGGCAGGACATCGTGCGGACCCGAGCGCTCACGACCGTCCGGCTGCAGACTTCAGCGATGGCCTCGCACGAGCCCGAGCGGTGGGAGCAGCATCCTGGAACGAATCGTAGCCCGGCGCGTCAGTCGCCGACAGGGTGTGCACGACCTGGCTGCGGGTCGATCCCCGGACGAACGCTTGCATTGCGCTGACGTAGTTCCGGCGGTTAGATTTCGGCCACACCCGACCCGAGGAGGCTCCCGGCCATGCGAACCACTCGCAGAGGATTGACTCGCGCGTTCGTGGTGGTGGGGCTGTTGCTCGTCGCGGTCCCAGACGTGTGGGCACTGGATGGCGGGAGCGCTCGCGAGCAGTCTCCACTCGTGATCGGGCACCGCGGCGCGAGCGGCTACCTGCCGGATCACACGCTGGAGTCGTATGCACTCGCGATCACACTCGGCGCCGACTACATCGAGCCGGACCTGGTGGCGACGAAGGACGGGCACCTGATCGCCCGCCATGAACCGAACATCACCACCACGACCGACGTGGCGAGCCATCCCGAGTTCGCCGACCGGGAGACGACCAAGGTCGTCGACGGGGTCGCTGAGACCGGCTTCTTCGCCTCCGACTTCACGCTCGCGGAGATCAAGACGCTGCGCGCCGTCCAGCCGTTGGCCGAGCGACCGCAGCAGTTCAACGGCCTCTTCGAGATCCCTACGCTCCGCGAGGTCATCGCGCTGGCGAAGCGCAAGTCGCGACAGCTCGACCGCCGGATCGGCGTCTACCCCGAGACGAAGCATCCGACCTACCACGCTGACCTCGGGCTCCGGCTCGAGCGCCGGCTCGTGAGGGTGCTTCGCCAGACCGGTTGGAATCACCGCCGCGCGCCGGTGTTCATCCAGTCCTTCGAACAGTCCAACCTGAAGCTGCTCAACCGGCTCACCCGCGTGCGCCTCGTCCAGCTGGTGGACGCAAACGATGTCGCCCCGGACGGGACGATCACCTACGCGCCGCCGTTCGACCGCCCGTACGACTGGACCGTCTCGGGCGACCCCGAGCTCCAGAGCCGCCTCTACAGCTTCTTCGTGACCGACGAAGGGCTCGAGGAGATCAGCACCTACGCAGACGGCATCGGCCCCTGGAAGCCGTACATCGTCAGCTCGCGCGCGATCGCTCTGAACCCGGACGGGACGGTAGCCGACGCGAACGGCGACGGTCTCGTGGACGAGACCGATCGCGAGCTGCTGGCGCCGACGGATCTCGTTGAGCGCGCCCACGACCACGGCCTGTTGATCCACACGTGGACGTTCCGGAACGAGCAGCGCCGGCTGGCGAGCGACTACGGGGGCAACCCGATCAACGAGTACCTGCTGTTCTACGAGCTCGGCGTCGATGGGGTGTTCTCGGACTTCCCCGACACCGCCTTCACGGCGCGGGAGCTGTTCAGGCTGTAGGCATGGAGCCGGTGGGGTACGGCGCCTCCTGCTGAGGAGCCACGACTCGAACGCTGAGTTCGGCCGTTGACCGCGCCTGGGAGATGTCCCGACCATCGGACCTCCCCCGAAGCATCGTCACGGAGCGGGAGCGGCCGAGGTCGTTGGACGCTTCTCAGTCGTCCCCGACCGCCCCATCATGTGGACACGTGTCCCACGCCCGGTCGACAGCTGGCCGGGCTACGCAACGGAGGAGAAAGACAACGATGCGAGCATGCAAGCTCTTCACGATCCCGGCGCTGGTCGCCCTCACGCTCCTGGCCCCGGCGGCGCCCGTCCTCGCGGGGCCCGGCGGTGCGGGGAACGGCGCCACGTTCCCACTGGTGTGCGACGGCCAGCTCTCGACCTTGAGAGTGGGCGGCGGTCCCTGGTCGGCCGCGCACATCGCCGAGACCGGCGAGACGTTCGTCCCCGTTTCGACGCACTTCTCGATGCGTGACCCTGAGACCCTCGAGCTCCTCTACGAGGAGCACGACTTCAAAGGCAAGCCGCGGAGTGGTCCGATCCGATGCGTCGACGAGATCACGATCGACGGGGTTCTGATGACGTTCGTCGTGGACGGCAAGATGCGCTGAAAGCCGGTCACGGGCGACCGCGGAACACCGACCGAGCCTGAGGGCTCGGAGCCGGACGCCGCACGGATCGTCGTCTTCGTCGTCGGATCAACCACGAACCCAGCGAGGCTCCCGCTTCCGAGCTATCCTGACATCGAGCGCCCTCGGCCGGTGGGACCCCGGAATCTGCCGCCAGCACATCCGGGACGAATGGCCACTCCCCGGCCGAGGGCGTTCCTTGAGCCAGCGCTGAAGCCTGGCCGAAGGACCTCGGCCGCGGAGTAGGGACAAGATCTCGCCCGGGGACCGGCGGAACACGCTCCTCGCTACGTGTTGACGAGCCGCATCTGGTACAGCTGCCCATCGTTGACCTGGACCGGATCCGGGTTGAAGTCCCCGTCGACACCCTTGTCCGTGAGGTACAACCGCCGAGGCGCGCCGTCGGTGCCAGGTGCGAAGACGAGACCGGTGAGGTTGCAAGCCGGTGGGCATTCGCCGCTCGGGATGACGATCCTCTTCACGAGGGCGCCCTTGAAGGTGGTCTCGACGATCTCGTTCACGTTGCTGTTCACGATGAACACATGGTTCGACACCGGGTGGACCGCCACGCTCTCGGCCTCCGTGAAGCCGAACTTCGCCGTCCCGAACCTCGAGATCTTGTCGTCCGCGGTACCGAAGCGGAGGTCATTGCCCCGACGCAGCTTGTAGACCTTCTGGTTGCTGGCGTCCACCCAGATCAGCACGTTGCCCTTCGGGGAGAACGTGAGTCCCTCGGGATCCAGCGAACCCCACCGCCGGGTGTTGATCGCCTTCTTGACCTTGTCGTCGCCGGTACCGATCGCGCCGTCCCGGCCCTTTCGGTACGTGAGGATGAGGTCCTGGTCGTCGTCGGCCGCGAACAGGATGCCCTTGGCCCCCCACCAGGCGATCCCCTCGGGCTCCATCGTCATCTTCAGCCTTCTCGTCGCCTTGAGGTTCCCTCCCCTGCCGACGATGAACAGGTTGCGCTTTTTCCAGAGTGAGGGAGTCTCGTCCACCTCCGCGTCGGAGATGAAGAAGTAGCCCTTCTTCGCGTTGTACGCGATGCCCGTGGGATCCGGGATCGGCGTGTTCGGGTACTTGAGGCTGTCCTGCGCCACGACGCGACCCTCCCAGCGAGCGTGCGCCGGCAGTGCGGGCAGGAGGATCGCGCACGTGAGTGCGCCCAACATGAAGGTACGAGTCGTCCGTCTCATCCGGGCATCCTACCGATGCTCGGACACCACTGACCCCACGCGTTCGCGGTAGCGAACCTCACCCCGCCTACGGAGCCGCCTGGTCCGGAGCTCCTCTCCGAGAGATCGTCTCCCCCCGTGATCAGGAGTCGGCGTCGGCCGTATCCGTTGCCTCGCTGTCGCCTTCGATGACGACCACGGAGTAGTCCCGGCTCAGGCGAATGTCCACCACACGCCCATCGGGCGTCCTGACCTCTACTTCCCAATGGGCCCCGTTCTCCGAGTCACGCTCGACGGCGTTCGCGGTCCCGCCTCCCGTGGCCTCGAGAGCGGCGTGGATCGCTCGATCCGCCTGACGTCCCGTGATCCCGCCTTCCGAGTCGCTGTTCGCGAGCGCGATCACACTCCCAACCGCCACGGTGATGACGATCGATCCGACGCCGGTGATGACCCATCTCCGCACCGTGGGCCTCCTTTCCGATCGCATGGAGCGAGGGTAGCCCCGCGAACATGAAACGAACCTGAACGACGGGTGAGGTCCACGGGAACCCCACGGGGAGCATCGGCCAAGGGACGCGCGGGCCTGTACGCTCGGAACGGTGCTCGTCGGTGCGATCTTTGGGCTTCTGGTGGGCATTTCGAGCCGTTCGCCCGTTCACGCGGAGCGACCGCACGTGGTAGCAAGGAAGGACGCATCCACTGGGTGTCGGTGTGCTCGGCGGTGGGGACGTCCCGCCGCCGGATCTCTCTCTGGGAGGCTTGGTCGATGGGTGGGAACTCACGCGTTTCGAGAACTTCGCTGAAGCGGCTCGCATGGGCGGGGATGGTGCTTTCTTTGATGGCCGTGTTCGGTTTGCCGACTGCGGCCTTCGCTGCCGCGTCGACGGTGACGCTCGTCGGGGACCCAGGGACGGTCACGGTGACAGGGGACGATCTCGAGAACGGCATCATCCTGAACGACTCCGCCAACTACGTGACGGTCGTCGACACGATCCAGGGAGTCACCCCAGGCGCGTGGTGCGAGGTCGACCCGAACGTCGTGGGTGGGGTTCGCTGCGCCAAACCAGTCCTAGGGGTCTTGATCATCGAGGTGACCCTCGGCGCGGGGAACGACAGTGTCCTCTCGGCGGGACTGGATGAGCCACTCCACGTTCTCGGTGGAGACGGGAACGACATGATCGACGGGGGATCCGAGGCCGACGTCCTGGAGGGCGAAGCGGGAGACGACACCTTGGACGGCAAGGGTCTGAACGACGTCCTCACCGGTGGGGCGGACATCGACACCGCCGACTATGACGGCGTCCTGGATCGGACCGTCTCATTGGACGGGGCCGCCAACGACGGTGCCGTGGGCGAGAACGACAACGTCGACACGGAGAACGTCACCACGGCCGACGGCAACGACACCGTGCTCGGCGACGCGAACGCGAACAGGATCGTGACCGGCGGTGGCAACGACACGCTCAGCGGCGGCGCCGGCGGGGACATCCTGAACGGCGGCACGGAAGTCGACACGGTGGACTACTCGGGCGCAGGCGGCCCGGTGGTCGTCACGATCGGTGGAGGCGCCAACGACGGCGAGGTGGGCGAGCTCGACAACGTGTCGATCTCCGTCGAGAACATCACGGGAGGACCGGGCGATGACACCCTCACCGGATCGGCGGTCGCCAACCGCTTGCTCGGGGGTGTGGATCCGGACCCGACGCTGGACGATGGCGACACGGGCGACGACACTCTGGTCGGCGGGCTCGGGGACGACACGCTGAGCGGGCTCGACGGGAACGACGAGCTGTTCGGCGAGGAGGATGCGGACGCCCTGAACGGCGGAGTCGGAGCCGACATCCTCGACGGTGGACTCGGCTCGGGTGACAGTGTCAGCTATCCGGGCCGAACGAGCGGCGTGACCGTCAACCAGAACAAGCCCGCTGGAGACGGGCAAGGAGGGGCCGCGGAAGGCGACGAAGTCCGGGCGAGCGTCGAACGCGTGAGCGGCACCGCGTTCGCCGACACCTTGGTCGGCGGGAACGCCAACGCCAGCATCCTGATCGGGGGCGGCGGCAACGACGTCCTGAACGGCGGGAACGGCCACGACGACATCGTCAATGGCGGACTCGGGAACGACAGGATCAACGACAACGGCGGCCGCGACAGCGTCGTGGGCTCGCTCGGGAACGACACCTTCCACACGAGCGACGGAGCTAGGGATCTCATCAACTGCGGCAAGGGAGCCGATGCGTCGTCCGATCGGGACAGGATCGACGTTCGGAAGGCGAGCTGCGAATGACCGGATGACCCTCGCGACGTAAGCGAATGCGCCGCGGCGCCGTTGACTCACGCTACCCTCGTGTGATGGATCTCGCGGGGTTCATCGCGGTCGCGACGCTCGTGGTCGTGACACCCGGACCCGACATGACCCTGGTGGCCCGGAACACGTTCGCGGGTGGACGACCGTCGGGACTCGCGACGTCGGCGGGCACGTGCTCTGGCTTGCTCGTCCATGCGACGGCGGCGGCCCTGGGACTGTCCGCCGTGCTCCTCGCGTCGTCGCAGGCGTTCACGGTGGTGAAGATCGCCGGCGCCGCGTACCTGGTCTTCCTCGGGATCCGAACGATCCTCGGGGCCCGCCGAGAGACATCCTTCCGAGACGGAGCGAAGGTCGACGCGTGGGCCGCCTATCGGCAGGGGATCCTCACCAACGTCCTCAATCCCAAGGTGGCGATCTTCTTCCTCTCGTTGCTGCCGCAGTTCGTCGAACCGGGGCCGGGTTTCACCTGGCGACTGTTGGCGCTCTCAGGAGTCTTCATCGTCATGGGATTGGTGTGGCTCACGATCTACACGATCGCGCTCCACGCGGTGAGCGGGTTCGTCGGCCGCCCCCGGGTCAAGACGATCATCGAGTCGGTCACGGGGTCCGTGCTGATGGCACTCGGGGTCCGACTCGCCTTCCAGCGGCGGTAGCTCGGCTCAACGCCTGCCCGGCAGCGGCAGGAGATCGGCGACGGTCCCGTCGCCGAACGATGGAGCGGGATGAGCTGTATCCGCGTCCGGGAGCCAGACCTCGAGCGTGGTCCCCTCGTCCGGGAGGCTCCAGAGATTGCACCAACCCCCCGCCATCTCCGCCCGCTCCTTCATCGCGGCCAGACCGAGATGGCCGGGTGCCGCCACCAGGGCATCCTGGGGCCTGAACCCGACCCCGTCGTCGGCGATCTGCATCCACGTGCCGCCCTCTCGCCGCTCCAGGTGCACAGAGACGCGTTCCGCTCCCGAGTGCTTGCGGGCATTCGTCAGTGCCTCCTGCGCGATGCGGTACAGGATGAGGGAGCTCCCGATCGGGAAGTCGTCATCGGCGCCCTCCTCGACCGACCACTCGAACGGCCACTTCGACTGCTCCAGCATGAAGCGAAGCGCCGACGCCAATCCCTGCTCCTCGAGCGTCGGCGGGCTGAGATCGAACAGGAGCGTCCGCATGCTCTTGATCGCCACCTGCATGACGGCGAGCGCCTCATCCATCTCCGCCGGCTCCGGGTGGGTCCTGCGGAGCAGCTCGAGCCGCATCTTGAGCGCCACCATCTTCTGGACCGGATCGTCGTGGATGTCGTGGGAGATCCGGGTGCGCTCGTCCTCGGCTGCCCGAACCACGTGGTCGAGGAGCTGCTTCCGTTGTTCGCCGATCTCCTCCAGTTCCTTGACCAGGCCCTGCAGCTCGCGGGTTCGCGTCGCCACGGTCGCTTCGAGCGAGGCGTTGTGCGCCCGCAGCTGCTGCTCGAGTCCCTGGATGACCCGGAGCTGGGATTCCCGTTCCTCGGTGAGCCACGCGTTGTGCAATGCGAGCGCGCCGTGTTCGGCGAACTGTTCCACCATCTCGATCACCCAGCGGCGCTCGGTGGGATGGTTGTCGCCGCGTTCCACGATCACGGCGCCCAGTCCTTGGCGGCGGTCACGGAGGAGCGGAACGATCACTACGTTCCGCGCATCGGGGATCAGCGATGCGATACGAGGGTCGATCTCCGGGTCGATCGATCGCAGCAGCTGGCTCGTGCGCTCCGCCCACGCCCGAGACACCGTTCGATCGACGCCGACGGAGACGTCGACGGGCGCGCCGTCGCCGATCCAGGCGAGGACCTCGAGGTCGGCGCGGGGCGACGCGAGGATCACACCGCGCGAGAAGCCGAACGTGGAACAGAGCTCGTCGAGGAAGGTCTGCGCGATGGTGTGGACGTCGGGGTCGGTATCCAGCTCGGCGACCATCACGGAGAGCCTGAAGAGGTCGTGCTTCTGTCGCCGGAGCTCCCGCTCGCTGACGGCGGAGAAGAACGCCGTGCCGAGCGCGAGGGCCCAGAGGCCCGCGACCACGAGTCCTGCCCCTCGTCCCAGGGCCGCCCCCACCTGTCCATGGAGGAACCCGACCCGAGCGGCTTCGACGGCGAGGAGGAACAGCAACGTGTGCCAGAGGGCGATCTTCAGCCCGGTCCGGTACGAGAGCAGCAGCGTGACGCCGACGATGTGCACCCCGGGCAGGAGGAGGAGCGCCTCCGCGGTCCCGCCCGTCCGAGCGATCACGATCGCAAGGAAGATCCCGTCCACCAGCAACGACCCGTTGAGGGTCGGGCCGGCGGTGCGACCGCCCCGCCCGACGATCACCGCGCCCAGGGCGGAGCACGCCAGGTACAGCACGACGGCCACGGAGACCTGCGCACTCGACACGTCGACGGAGGCGAGGGTGGCCGCGATGACCACGGCGGCGAGGCCGACACGGAGTCCGGAGAGGTAGCGACTGCGCTCCGTGACCGACAGCAGCTCCACCGCCTGGGCGGGCATCCTCCGTCGGGTACGAGGAAGGGCGATCACGCGAACGTCACCACGTCGGATCTGATGGGGGCCAGGGAGAGCCGCGGATCGTTGCGATCGAGCCGATCCTGGATCGCCGCGAACGCGAGGGTCAATCCGAACAACGCGACCACGATCGCCAGGCTTCGAGCGACGGCGCCGATGGCGGCTCCCACGCGTCCGCTCCCCTCCACGGGAGATCCGGTCGCGTCGGCGATCGGGCGCGGCGCCACGACCGGTGCGAAGACGCGGCCGATCTCCGGTCTCTCGTGGATCCGAGGACCCACGATGTCCGTCATGTCTCGATCCGGTCGTCCCGTCGGTTCCGGACCGCCCCGATGCGCCCCGGGTTGAGGTCCACCACCACCGCCGCCGCCGGCTCCCGGCGGCTCGGGCTGCTCTCCGCCGCCACCGCCGATCACGTCGTCGATCGTGCCGAAGATCGTGTCGACGACCGGGTCCACGACCTCGTCGAGAGGATCGAGCACGTCATCCACGGGGGTCTCGATGCCTTCCACCGTGTCCTCCACGAGACCCACCCCGTCGTCCACGGTGTCCTCGATCACGCACAGTGGGTCCAAGGCCGGACAGGCTGCCTGCGCCGACGCGGCCCCCGTCGCGACGATCGTGATCGTCGACATCACGACCAAGGTCGAACGACCGATCCACCTCACGGTGTCACCTCCGAGGGTCGACCTGCTGGGATGGAACCTGCCTCGCTCACGGCGTTCCTTTCGGTCTCCTTCTGTATCGGCTCCAGGACGCCTGTAACCCAATAGGCATCGGGGTTCATCTCCCGTCATCCCCGAACCGGATGGGCGATCCATCGCAGTAGGGCGCCGGAGCAACAGCGGGCCGCAACCGGCCGTGAGGCGAACCCCGCAGATGAGCGTCGGCGTGCTCACGCGAAGGAAGGTCAGGGCCCGGGATCGGTCCCCGTTCTCGGTCGATCGACGGTCGTTATCGATCCTCAGGCATCGGCCGGGTTTTCACATTCCAGTGTCGGAACCGCGCAACGGCTGGTGTCATCGCGGCTCCGCCAGGCCCGAGGATGGTCTTTCGCCCCCCGACCGATGCGCGTCTATCGGCCGGGCGAGGGAGGGTTGAGTGCGCCGCCCACCTGGTCAGGGCGAGTCACCCGAGTTGACGCGAAGGAACCATCGTCCCAGGTCACGCGCGTACCGATACCTCATTCCAGGTAGACATCGAAGAGCTCCGGATCCGGCCTCTGAAGGCTCCGGGGCTCCGGATGGAAGGAGCGGGAGTGAGCGAAGCGGGGAGCGCCTCGGAGACGGTCGAGGATCCGATCCGTGTCCTGGTCGCCGATGACGAGGAGACGGTCGTGGACGTCCTCCGTGCGCTCATCGGATCGGATCCGTCCCTTCGCTTCGTGGGGGCGGCCCACAACGCCGAAGACGCGATCGAGATGACGGCGCGGGAACGCCCGGACGTCGTCCTGCTCGACGTCCGGATGCCGGGCGGCGGAGGCCTGCGGGCGACCCGCGAGATCACGAAGCGATGCGCGCCGACGAAGGTCGTCGCGCTCTCGGCGCACCAGGACTCCGACACCGTGATCGGCATGATCAGCGCCGGGGCGAGCGGCTACGTTCCCAAGGGCGATCCGACCGAGAAGATCCTACGGACGATCCATCGCGCGATCGATCCGGACTACGTGGCGGAGGAGGCGGGACCGCAGCTCACGCTGGTCTCGCCGATGCTTCCTCATCGCACGCAGCAGAGGACCGCGGTCGCCAGAGCGATCCTCGATGGGGCCATCACGGCCGAGTTCGAGCCGATCGCGGAGCTCGCCACCGGCAGGATCGTCGGCCTCGATGCGCGTCCGCGCGTGGCGACCCTCCCCCACCGTTCGTACGACGCCTGGCTGGCCGACGCCGAGGGTGCCGACCTCCTCCTCGACTTCGAGCTGTCCGCGTTCCGAGCCAGTCTGTCGGCCTTGCCGATCATCCCCGAGGACCTGTTCCTGGAATTCGAGGTGACGCAGTCGACCGTGGCCGAGGGAAGGTTCCGCCGAGCGATCCGAGGGTCGGTCGCCCCGCGGGTCGTGCTGGGGTTCTCGCCTCTCGCGCCCGCGGCCGCGGCCGAGCTCGAGGCCGCGGATCCCGGCGGGGTCTTGGCGACCCTTCGCGCGCGGGGGATCCGCCTCGCGGCGAGGGACGCGGGCCCCGGGTTCGAGAGCCTTCGGCACCTCTCCAAGCTCTCTCCCGACCTGGCCAGGCTGGATCCGACCCTCATCCGGAGTCTGGGACAGACCTTCTCGAGCCATTCCGTCGTCGCCGCCGTGGTCGCCTGCGCCGGTGACGTCGGGGCCCGCATGATCGCGCCCGGCGTGGAGTCCGAGGAGCAGCTCCACGAGTTGCGGAACCTCGGCGTCGAGCTCGTCCAAGGACCGATCGTCGGGGAGCCGATCCCGTTCTCGGAGCTTCATCCCGAGCCCGGGATGTGGGATGCCCCCCGGACCTGGACCCCGGGCGATGGTGCCTGGTGAGTCGCTGGAGCCGGCGTCTCTCGCTGATCGCGGTCGGGACCTTCGCCCTCGCCCTCACCGGGCAGCCGGTCGCGAACGCGACCTGTCCCGTGCTGGACGCCGCCTGCCGCGCCGGCGAGGCTCTCGCCGCCGGTGAGGACATCGTGTTCGACACGACCGAGCCGGTCGACACTCCCGTCGACGGCACGGTCGACCCGATCGTGGACAGCAATCTGGATCGGGTCAGCGACCTCCTCGGCGACGGTCCGATCGACCTCCCGGACCCGATCGGTGACGAGCCCGGCGTTGGCCACGGCGGAGGACCCCGGCCTCCGGGCTTCCCGGACCCGAGCGGCCGTGGTGTGGCGGACGGCAGGGGCCCCGACGGCCCCGGGCTCTCCCGTCCGTTCGGGCCCGTCATCTCGGCGGCATCCGGGATCGCGCCTCCCGAGCGCGGAGACCGGAGGACCGAAAGCAGCTTCGGGGAAGCACTCGGAGGCGTGGCGCGAAGCTTGGCGATCGTGCTCGCGCTCTTCGGGCTGGCCGTCGCGTTCGTCGCGATCCAGGACCACCTGGATCGGAACGATCCGAGGCTGGCGCTCGCGCCGGTCGACTCGGACATCGTGGAGTTCGCATGAGCACCGGACGGATCCGACTGATGCTCGCAGACGACGAAGCGTCGATCCTGGAAGCGATGAGCGAGCTCGTGTCGATGGACAAGGACATCCACGTCGTGGGGACGGCGCGCGATGCCGGCGAGGCGATCGACCTTGCCGAGCTCCACGCACCTGATGTCGCCCTGCTCGATGTTCGGATGCCCGGCGGCGGCGGTTCTCGCGCGGCACGCGAGATCCGTCGGCGATCGCCCGAGACCCGCATCGTCGCCCTGTCGGCGAGCACCGACCCCAGGACGGTCGCCTCGATGGTCCGGGCGGGCGCCGTGGGCTACGTGGGCAAGGATCAGCCGGCCGACGAGGTGCTCCGCGCGATCCATCGTTCCGCAGACGGACGCGCCAGCCTCGTGGTCGATCGTCTGGGCGAGGTGGCGGAGCGGCTCGTCGAGCAGCAGACGCGCGACGTCGTCCGCGTGGTCGGGCGGGCACGGGTCTCGGCGGAACGGATCGAGGAAGCGATCCGCGGAGACGCGATCCACACCGTGTTCCAGCCCGTGGTCGACCTCAACGACGGCCGCATCCTCGGGGTGGAGGCGCTCTCGCGATTCCTCACGAAGCCCCGGCGGTCTCCCGAGACCTGGTTCGCGGAGGCTGCGGATCAGGGGCTGCTGGCGCGGCTCGAGCTCGCGACCGCGACCCAGGCGCTCGGGCACCTGGATGCCGTCCCCGAGGGTGTGTACCTCTCGGTGAACGTCTCTCCCGAGACGCTCCGTGAATCCCGACTGATCGAGCTCGTGCGTTCGATCCCGGCGCGGCGCGTGGTGATCGAGCTCACGGAGCGCTCGCCGATCGTGGACTACGAGGAGACGAACGCGCGGCTCGCCGAGCTTCGCGCGCTCGGCTGCCGGCTCGCGATCGACGACGTGGGGAAGGGGTTCTCCGGACTCGCGCACGTCGTGGAGCTCTCGCCCGATCTGTTGAAGTTCGATCGGAGCCTCGTCAGCGGCGTGGACGCCGATGAGCACAAGAGCGCTCTGATCGCGCGACTGAGCTCCTACGCGGATCAGGTCGAGATGGAGGTCATCGCCGAGGGGATCGAAACCGCCGGGGAGCTCGAGGCCCTCCGTGGACTCGGCGTGGGAGCAGGACAGGGATTCCTGCTCGGCCGACCCGGTCCCATCCCGTCGACCACGGATGGCAGCTGGGAATGGCCCCTGCGTCGCCGCCCCTGGGCCGTAGGCCACTGATCCGACGCGGGACCGGCACGTTGGCCTCCAGGGGTCCGTCGATGCTGTCGATACGAGGGTGGTGAAGGACGATCAGCTCGACAGTGACCGCGAGGCCATCTTCGCGGCGCTCCTCGCAGCCTTCGGGCGCCGAGACGACGACGTGATCCTCACCGCGATGAGCCGGGACGTCGTCCTCGAGCTCCCGGGAGCCTCTGCCCTCGCCGGCACCTACCGAGGTATCGATGAGGTGGGACGCATCATGAGCCAGCTGCGGTGGGTGCTCGAGACGGGCCGGCACGAGGTCTCCTTCGAGCACGACGGCGACCAGATGCTGATCCGCCACCAGGTCGCCGTCCGCGGCCCCCAGCACGTCGCCGGGATGGTCCTCTACCAGCGGTTCACGTTCGACGCGCCCAGCGGGAAGATCGTGTCGATCACGGTCGAGCCGGAAGACCGCGGGCTCTTCGACTACGTGGTCCACGCCGCGCTCTCGGACGACAGGGCTGCCTCTCCGTAGCCTCCGCGACGGTCCGCGTCCAGCCTGATCCCTGGGCGCTGCTCAGTGATCGTGTCTCGTGCTCGATCCATCGATCCTGCATGTGGCCTCCGCCTACAGGAACACCGCTCGAGCGCCGAGGAGAGGGGAAACCACCCTCGCGAGGAGTCGGTCATGGGATCGTCGAGTGTGGCGAACGCGCTCGAAGCGCTGCAGCCCTACGTCTACGGAGGCTTGTTCCTCGTCGCGCTGGTCCAGTGGCGCCGTCGGCCAGGGAGATCGAGCCTCTGGCTCGTCGCGACCTTCGGCGTGCTCGCAGCCGTCGTGCTCGCGGGTGTGATCCTGCCCGAGGACTCCTCGGACCCCGCGATGGAGTGGGTCGGCCGCGGGCTGATCGCCGTCCTGGTCCTGTTCCCCTACTTCCTCTACCGGTTCACGACCACGTTGCTCCCACCGATCCCGTGGGTGAACGTGATGGGGACGGTCCTCACCGCATCCATCGCGGTCATCGTGTTCCTGCTCCCTTCGTTCCCCGATGAGAACGCCCCGCAGCCGGGCTGGGTCGGCATCTTCATCATCGCGCTCCTCACCCAATGGGTCTTCCTCTCCGCCGTGGTGGCGATCCGCCTCTGGAGGGCCGGGAAGGGACAACCGACCGTGGCTCGCCGGAGGATGCGGACGATGGCCCTCGGGGCCACCGGACTCGCCCTCGCGCTGGTGGTCGCGGGCCAGTTCTCCGGAGGGGAGGGGATCGCCGACGTCTTCTTCGGACTGCTCGTCCTCGGCGCGGCTCCGCTGATGCTGATCGGCTTCGCTCCCCCGCGGGCGCTCCGGATCCTGTGGCGCAGGCGCGAGGAAGCCGAGCTGCGCGAGGCCGGGCATTCATTGATGGAGGCGGTCACGACGCAGGAGGTCGCCCGCATCCTCCTTCCCCATGCTCGGATCCTCCTCGGCGCCGAGGTCGCCAGGCTCGAGAACGAGGACGGGGAGATCGTCGCGAGCGTGGATGTGAACGGAGACTCCGCGCCGGGCACCGATCCCGCGGCTGACCGGACGTCGCCGGACGGACCCGAGCGTCCGATCGTTCGGGTCCCGATGCGGAAGGGTCAGCTCGTCGTGCACTCGAGCCCGCTGACTCCGTTCTTCGGAGACGAGGAGCTGTCCGAGCTGCAGGAGCTCGCGGCCCTGGCCGACCTCGCGTTCGCGCGGAACGAGCTCCTCGATTCCCAGCGGACGCTCGCCGCGATCGTCCAGTCGTCGGACGACGCGATCATCTCCCGGACCCTGGATGGCACCATCACGAGCTGGAACCGCGGGGCAGAGAAGATCTACGGGTACGAGGCGGGTGAGGCGGTCGGCAGATCCATGTCGATGCTCGACCCACATGGGTACGACGACGTGGAGATCATGGAGAGGATCCTTCGCGGCGAAAGCACCGATCACTACGAGACGGAGCGACGGACGAAAGAGGGCAAGTCGATCCACGTCTCACTCACGATCTCTCCGGTCAAGGAAGCCGACGGCACGATCTCCGGCGTGTCCGTGGTCGCACGAGACGTGAGCGAGCGTCGCCGACTGGACGAGGAGCGCGCAGCCGCGCACGAGGAGGCCGATCGAGCGAACCACGCCAAGAGCGAGTTCCTCTCGCGGATGAGCCACGAGCTGCGGACGCCCCTGAACTCCGTCCTGGGCTTCGCCCAGCTGATGCAGATGGAGCCGATGGCGCCGAAGCAGGAGGACGCGACGCGCGAGATCCTGAAGGCGGGCACGCACCTCGTCGAACTGATCGATGAGGTGCTCGACATCGCACGGATCGAAGCGGGGAAGCTTCGCCTGTCCCTCGAGCCGGTGGATGCGGTCCTCGTGATCGACGAGTGCATCTCCCTCCTCGGGCCGCAGGCAGCCCAGGAAGGCGTCCACGTGGCGATGGGCGGTCCCGCGGCCGAGATCGGTTCGTCGTACGTGATCGCCGATCGCCAGCGACTCAAACAGGTGCTCCTGAACCTGCTCTCCAACGGCATCAAGTACAACCGGGAGCACGGCAGCGTCACGGTCTCGATCGAGCGCCCGGCCGAGGGGCGCCGGATCAGGATCGACGTCGCGGACACCGGTCGAGGGATGCCGCCGGAGCGCCTCGATCGCCTCTTCTCTCCGTTCGAGCGCCTGGGGATCGAGGGCACGGGGATCCAGGGAACCGGGCTCGGTCTCGCCCTCTCGAAGCCGCTCGTGGAGGCGATGGGTGGCACGATCGAGGTCTCGAGCGAGCTCGGTCGCGGGAGCAGGTTCAGCCTGGAGCTCGCCTCCGCCGATGACACCGCGGTCGCGGAGAGCATCGGGTCGGACGACCATCACCTGGTGGCCTCGGTCGCTCCTCGGACCCGGACGATCCTCTACGTCGAGGACAACGTTGCGAACGTCAAGCTGATGGAGCGGATCCTGGAGCGGCGGCCGGGAGTCCAGCTCATCTCGGCGATGCAGGGAAGCCTGGGTGTCACGCTCGCGCGTGACCACCAGCCGGACCTGATCTTCTTGGACCTCAACCTGCCGGACATGGGTGGCCAGGAGCTCCTCGGGCGACTGAAGGCAGATCCGAGGACCGCGGACCTCCCGGTCGTGGTGATCTCGGCCGACGTGACCGCGGGACAGCACGCGAGGCTGATCGAGGCCGGAGCTCGTGACTTCGTCCCGAAGCCGTTCGACGTCGAGCGCCTGCTCGGGATCGTCGACGAGTTCTGTGGCGCAGCCGTCAGCGAAGGCGCCGGGAACGGATCCTCGAACGGAGAGACACGGTCACTGATCCACCCGGGCTCCTGACCGGTCGGCGGATCACCCTGCGCGTCCGCGACTCCCGGGAGGTCACTCCTCGGCGTCGACGACCGGCTCCACCACGAAGCGGTCGCCCGCCATCCGCAGCGGCGCCTGGCCGGCGTCCTCGAGGGCTGCCTCGAGCGAGAAGAGGTCTTCGACGGACAGGGGCAGGGGTGCCTCGTCGGGCTGGTACGTCGTCCCCAGCTCGTACAGCTCGCCCGTCGCGCTCATCTCGATGTGCCCGCCCACGATCTGCCGGACCGGATGGCCCCGCGACGCCGTCTCGCGCGCGAAGCGCGCGAGACGGCGGATGCTCTCGCGGTAGGCGTTCCAGTCCCGGACGGTGAGCGTCCCCGGGAGCAGCGTGTCGCCGCTCAGGAGCAGCCCACGCGTCCGATCGAACAGGACGACGTGATCGTCGAGGTGACCCGGGGCCGGGATGACGTCCACGGCCCGGTCACCCAGATCGAGGACCGCCGCACCCTCCGGCCAGCCCTCGATCCCGAAGAACCCAGCGACGCCGTCCGCCCCGATCGGGGCGATCGATCCGGAGGGAAGGTCGGTGAACTGCGCATCTCCCGCGCGATGGTCGCCGTGGCCGTGCGAGTGGGTGACGGTGAGCTCGAGCTCCCTCGCACCGATGAGATCGCCGACGGTCCGCCGGAGCGGGAACAGCTCGGCATCCTCCGTCGCCCCCGTGTCGTGGAGGAGCGCCCGCTCGGTGCCGATCAGGAGACAGAGGAAGGGCGCCTCGAAGTGCACGCACTTGCTCTGCCGGATGACGAACGTGTCGTCGTCGACCGCCACGACCTGAAGCGGCGGGTCGACGGCGTCGTCGCAATCGGGGGCGCCGTGGATCCACCGCACCCCACCCAGATCACCCCGACGCATGACGCCAGGGTACGGAGCCGGCCCTCCGGCGTCTCGAGGCGCGCTCGCAGGCGGTTCGCCGGATGCCCCCGACTCCGTAGACGCGGTGCGTCAGATGGATGATTCGCCGCCGCGGAACGTCTCGTAGGTTGGCCCCGTGAGCGCAACCGCTCGACTCAACGGTCCTTCGCGCCGTTCTCGCCGTCCCGGAGGGAGGCACCTCGCGATCTCGGTGACGGTGGCGATCGTGGGCACCCTCGCGTCGGCGGGGACCGCTCTGGCGAGCCCGTCGCTGCAGCTGGAGCGGACGATCCGCACCTCGCCGTTCGTGGGGTCGTCCGTCTCGATCAAGGACGGCGAGGGCACCGCCGACATCGTCCGCGACCACTCCCTGTGGCTCGTCGACGACAACGGGCGGGCGATCCACGAGGTGGATCCTTCCACGGGCGCCCTGAAGCGGACGATCGGCCGGGCGGACTTCGAGGCGGCGCCACGGTTCGGGGGTGGGACTGTCGCGGGGCCGAACCGGTCCGGTGACCTCGAGAGCGCGGCGTACGACGCGGTCGCCGACGAGCTCTTCATCTTCTCCGGGCCGTGCTGCACGTCGTCGAACCTCCCGACCGCGTTCCGACTGACCCGGGACGGGAGCGGGGATCTCCAAGTGGAGTCGTACCAGCCGCTGGCCTCCGGGAGCAACCACACGGCATCGGCATGGAATCCGGGAGATCACGAGATCTACGTCGGTCAGGGCAGCATCCTGCGGACCTACGACTACGCGACGAACACCCTCGGACCGACCTTCCGGGTCACCGGCCTCTCCGGGATCCTCGGACTCGACTTCTCGACTCGAGACGGTGACCTGTTCGTGGTCACGAGCGCCGAGCGGTTGATCCGGGTCGACTGGGCCAGCCGGACGATCGTTCCGGGCTGGTCGTTCGATCTCGCTCCCGCCGGCGTGCGTGACAGTCGCGGCGTCAGCGTGATCCTCGGGTCCTCCGCCTCCGATGACCGCTACTACGTCCTCGACGGGGGCGACACGAGGTCCAGCGGCGACCCGCTCCGGCACGCGGTCTACGTCTTCAAGGTGCTCGACGGGGGCGGCCCGCCGCCGCCGACGGGGAACCTCGTCGGGAACCCCGGCTTCGAGACGGACCTCGCCGGCTGGAGCACGGACGGCTCGGGGACGGGCGTCACGCTGACCCGCGCCGCATCGGGTCACACGGGAAGCTCATCGGCACACGTCGTGAACGGAAGCACCGGGACACGCAAGTGCGTACTGAACGACACGCCGAACTGGGTGGCGACGACCCAGCCGGGCACCTACACGGCCGGCCTCTGGGTGCGGGGCGATGTGGCGGGCGCGACGATCAAGATCACGCTGAAGGAGATGAACGGGGGAACGCAGGTGCGATCCCGCATCTTCAGCGCCGCGCTCGAGACCACGTGGAACCTGATCGCCGTCACGGAGACCACGGCCTCGCCGGGATCGACCCTCGACCTGCAGGTGTTCATCCCGAAGGCGCAGGCGCCACCGGGGACCTGCTTCTACGCCGACGACGTCTCGATAACCCTCTCCTGATCCCCCCGGAGCGACGGAGAGCCGGCCGCTCCGCGGCCGGCTCTCCGTCACCACTCAGGGCCTGCGGAGCTGACCTCTGACGGCGCCATCCGGGAACGAGGCGGTGTGGACGTTCACGTAGTACGCCCACGGGGTCCGCTTGATCGCCCTCAGAAGCGCCGGATCGGCGGTGACGCAGCCTGCCGAGCTGCCCGCTGCGTCCGGTGGGGTCAGTCCCACCACGACGGGTCCGGCGACATCGGGACCTCCCACGTGCACGTGGGCCGCGGCCGCAGGCAACTCGATCCCCTCCACCGCGATCGAGAAGCACAGCCTGCCCTGGCTCGGATGCACGATCACCGTGGCCACGCCCGTCCCGCCTTCCGCGCCCGGCCCGGGCACCTCCTTGGCTCCGGTCAACCGCGCGAGCCGGACGGCCGGCCCGCCGGCGTCGGCCGGCGAGCTCGCGTGGGCCAGGAGCCCCGTCGCGAGCACCGCCGCTCCGGCGAGCGCGACCACGACGAGGCGGATAGACCTGGAACGCATGACGCCTCCTTCCTCCCCTCTCGGGGACTCGACCCCCTCCATCCTTCGAAGTGTCACCTCGCCCGTCAAGGCAACAGGTGCGGCCGATCACACGAGACGCAGTCCCGCCTTCCAGACCTCCTCGATGCGATCCGCGAGCGTCGCGAACTCGAACGGGTCGCCGTCGACGATCACCACATCGGCGATCTTTTCGGGCTCGAGGGTCCCGAGGGACTCCTCCAGGCCCATCAGCTCCGCGGCGCTCGACGTCGAGGCGACGAGCGCCTGCTCGGGCGTGAAACCGTTGGCAGCCATCAGCTCCAGCTCGCGAAGGTTCGTCCCGTGCGGGGCGACCGGACAGTCGGTGCCCATCGCCACCCTCACGCCCGCATCGGCGGCCCGCCGGAACGCGTCCAGCTCCGGTCTCCCGAGCTCGCGGAGCTTCTCCCGGACCGCCTCGGCCACCTGAGGATTCGCCGCGATCTCGTCGGTCGTGTCCCCCGCGGTCAGCGTGGGGACCAGCCACGTTCCGCGCTCGAGCATCAGCTCGATCCCCTCGTCGTCGAGGTACGTGCCGTGATCGATCGAGCGCACGCCGGCGCGGACGGCGCGCTTGATCCCCTCGGCTCCGTGCGCATGCGACATCACCCATCGTCCGAGATCCGCCGCGGTCCGCACGATCGTCTCGACCTCGGCCTCCGAGAAGTTCGGCTGCGATGGATCGTCGGTGGGTGAGAGGAAGCCTCCGGACGACGCGATCTTGATCACGTCGGCGCCGGCACGGATCACCTCCCGCACCTTCGCGGCCACGCCGTCGATGCCGTCGCAGACACCGCTCGGCATCCCCGGATACGGCTGCCCCCAGGGGCCGGTCGCGCCGCTCGGGAGCCAGGGGTCGTTGTGCCCTCCGGTCATCGAGAGCATCGAGACGCTGATCTGCATCCGCGGACCGACGAGCGAGCCTTCCTCCACGGCGAGCCGCATCCCGGCATCCGCTCCGGCAGCGTCACGCACCGTCGTGATCCCGCACGCGAGGGTGCGGCGCATGTTCTCCGCGACACGGTAGAAGGGCGCGCTGAACGGCTCGTGCAGCACGCGGACCTCGTCGAAGTCCTCGTAGCGCGAGACCAGGTGCACGTGGGTGTCGAACAGGCCGGGCAGGATCGCCTTGCCCGAGCAGTCGATCCCCTCGTCGCCGTCGAGACCGGGCCCCACGTCGACGATCCGTCCGCCCTCGATCAGGACGTCGGCATCGGCGAGCGCGCCCCCCGTGCCGTCGAACACCCGTCCCCCGTGGAACACGGTTCTGCCCACCCGATACCCTCCTCGATCCGACCGACCCGCGCCCGCGAGCATACGGGCGCAGGTCGGCCCTCGAGGAGGCTCCCGCTCACGCTTCGACGGTGAGGGTGCCCTCCATCCCTTGTCCTCGATGGAAGCTGCAGAAGAGGGTGTACGTCCCCGCTGGGAGGTCCACGTTCACGGTCGTCGTTTGCCCGGCGTCGACCTCCACGTCGACGTCCTCGCCCTCGATCGTGAACGTGTGGGGTGACTCCCCTTCGTTCACCAGCTCGACGTCGCCGGCCCCGATCACCGGATCGGCCGGCGCGAACGCGTTGTCGCGGAGCGTGACCGTGGACGATGCCGCACCACCATCGGCGGAGCCTCCGTCCTCACCGCCGCCCCCGCACGCCGCCAGGAGGATCAAGCCGGCCGACGCGATCGACGTGAACAGTTTCATGGTCTTCATCGCTGTCTCCTTTCCGTATGAGGATCGATCTGGCCTGTGGCCATCCAACTGCCCTGATCGGAGCCGCTTCGACACGACTCACCCCGGTTCCTCCACGCGGACGGTGCCGCGCATCGTCGGATGGATCTGGCAGAGGTAGGCGAACGTCCCGGGTCGCTCGAACGCGGTCTCGAATCGCGCGTCCGACCCGAGGGTGCCCGAGTCGAACGAGCCGTCGCTCGCGCTCACGGTGTGGGCGGTGGGGT
>DASSDW010000141.1:0-2280 GCA_035696925.1 Actinomycetota bacterium | reverse complement strand
GCCCTGCGCATCATGCATCCGGGACGGGAACCACGCACGAGGGTGTGGCGTCCAACCCCCGTTCAGCCGGACGAGCAGGCCTCCCGCCCGCTCCCGCCCCACGGAGGATCTGATGACGATGTCGACCCGTTCCCGGCTCTCCCTGTTCCTCGCGATCGCCACGCTCGTGGTCGCCGGCATCCTGGGCTCCCAGGGCGCAAGCGCCGGTTCCCCTGGAACGCCGCTCGACGGATCCGAACCGGGATCCGGCGGCGGCTTCGACGACGTGGCAGGTATCTGCGTCGCACCTGACGGGGCGAGCGGTTCGTCGACGGACACGGACTGCGACGACATGATCGACGATCCTGTGGTCGTCGATCCCGACGAGTGTGGCGAGAAGGTCATCGGCACCGGTCCGGACGCCGCGGTGAGCTACACCCCGTGTCCCGGCGACGAGCGGCCGGTGGTCACGGACCCCGATCAGGGCGCCAAGCTCGTCGAGCCGACCCCGGGAATGGCGGACGTGCTATCACACATCTTCGATCACGCCTCCGTGAACGATGACGGAACGAGCGTCACGGTCTTCTTCTGGAGCGGTGTCGAGCCCTGCTACGTCCTCGATCGCGTGGACGTCGACGAGGGACCCGACGCCGTGACGATCACGCTGTTCGAAGGACACGATTCGAGTGCCGGCGACGTGGCGTGCATCGACATCGCGCTCCTCAAGAAGGTCGTGGTCCAGCTCGAAGCGCCGCTCGGAGACCGCCGCATCGTCGACGGCGCCGCCTAGCCCTACCGCGCGATCCAGACCTCCCAGTCCGAGACCGGGCGGAACCCGAGGGCCGCGTACATCCGCCGAGCCATCGCGGACGGCTGCAGCCACGCCAGGTCCGCCCGGTCCTCGAACGCGCGGCTCGCGCGGAGCGTGAGCGCGGCACCGATCCCGCGCCGCCTCGCGGCCTCGACGACACCGACGCCGAAGATCCCCACCGTGTCGTGCAGGAGGTAGGCCGACGCCTCGCCGACCGGCTCCCCGTCGATCCACGCCGTGAACATCCGCACCCGGTCGTCCTCGAGCATCCGAGGGCCGACGAAGCGCTCCGCGATGTCCCGGGGCGTTCCGAACGTGGCGACCTCGACGGCTCGGACCGCCTCGAGATCGTGGTGCTCGCGCGCCTCACGGATCTCGATGCCCCGAAGGACGGGTTCCGATGCGAGCCCGCCGATCGGTGCCGCCATCGTGGGCCACCCGTCCACACGCCTGAGCCCCGCCGCCCGGATCGCCTCCTCGACCGCCGGATGCCGGCCGACCTCGACCTCGATCCCGAAGAAGGGATGTCCTCGCCCCCGGAACACGGCGCGTGCGGCCTCCAGCGCCGTCGGCGCGTCGTCCGGCTCCCGGATCACCCGGGTCCCGTTCAGCTCCGACGCCGGGAGGTTCGAGAGGGAGACGAGGAGGCCATCGACCTCCAGGGTCTCTCCACCTTCCACGACCTCGGCGCGCACCCGTTCGCCCTCCAAGCTCGCGGCCGCGATCCGATCGGTGAGCTCCATCCCCGCATGCTCCCACGCCGCTAGCCTGCGCGGATGCTGCCGATCCGTGCCGTGATCGTCGACTTCGACGGGACCGCGTGTCTCCACGACGTGGGGGTCGATCTGCTCGATCGCTTCGGGACCGACGCCTCGCGGACCGGAGAGCTCGCGGGGATCGACGAGGCCTTCGATGCCGGGCGGATCGGCCTCCGCGACGTGCTGACCGCGGAGGCCGCCACCCTCCGCACGGACGAGGACGAGCTGATCGCCTTCGCGCTGGCGCACTGCCCGCTCGACCCGACGTTCGCGCCGTTCGTCGCGTGGGCCGAGAACGAGGACGTGCCGATCACGGTCGTGTCGGACGGGTTCGGGCTCCACGTCCGCCCGCTGCTCGCGGCCTCTGGGCTCGACCACCTCCCGGTGGTGACCAACACCTGGGATCGAGGCACGCTGGCGTTCGATGCAGCCCACCCGGTCTGCGTGGGCTGCGGCACGTGCAAGAAGCAGGCCGTCGAGCGCGGACGTGAGACGCACGGAGCGGTGGCCTTCGTGGGCGACGGCGTGAGCGACCGGTTCGGCGCTCGGTACGCCGACGTCACGTTCGCGAAGGGCGAGCTCGCCGAACACTGCCGACGCGCGTCGATCCCCTTCCTCGCCTACGAGGACTTCGACGACGTCCGGACGTCGCTCGAGGGACTCGACGTCGTCACGGGACCGCTCGGAGGGGAGCCGTGTCCCGGCTGGCGCGAACGGGCCTGACGCGAGAGC
>DASSDW010000140.1:0-11527 GCA_035696925.1 Actinomycetota bacterium | reverse complement strand
CAGGCGATCGGGGAGGGGGGATGATCGAGGAACGCCTGGTGACGCTGCTCGCGGAGGCGATCGCGAAGACCGCGCCGTCGCTCGGCGCGGCGACACCGCTCCCGGTGCCGGAGCTGCAGCGCCCTCGCCAGAAGGGGTTCGGGGACTTCACCACGAACGTCGCGATGGTCATCGCGTCCCATGCGGGAGCCGATCCGCGCGCGACGGCCGCCGCGATCGTCGAGGCGATGCCATCCGCGACGTCCCTCGCGAAGGCGGAGGTGGCGGGCCCCGGCTTCATCAACCTGTGGACCACCGACGACTGGCTCCACGACGTGGTGCGCCGCATCCTCGCGGAGGGCGGACGCTACGGCGCGGGCGCCCCGACCGGTCGACGCATCCAGGTGGAGTTCGTCTCCGCGAATCCGACCGGTCCGCTCACGATCGGTCACGCGAGGAACGCCGCGATCGGGGACGCGCTCGCCCGGCTGCTCACGTTCGCCGGTCACGAGGTGGAGCGCGAGTACTACTTCAACGATGCCGGCGGGCAGATGGACCGCTTCGGCGCGTCCGTCGAGGCGCGGTACCTCGAGGCGCTCGGCCGCGACGCGGAGCTGCCGGAGGACGGCTATCACGGGGAGTACGTCGCGGACCTCGCGCGCGAGGTTCTGGCGTCGGAGGGCCCGGGCCTCGCGGACCTTCCGGAGGAGGAGCGGTTCGTCCGGCTCCGCGAGGAAGGTGCCGGCATCGCGATGGAGCAGATCCGTGCCACCCTCGCACGGTTCGGCGTGACGTTCGATACCTACTTCCTCGAGGCGTCGCTCGTCCAGCGGGGCGAGATCGCGCACGCGATCGATCGGCTGCGGGAGGCCGGGTACGTCTACGACGCCGAGGGCGCGACGTGGTTCCGCTCGACCGCGTTCGGTGACGACAAGGATCGAGTCGCGATCCGCTCGGACGGGACGCACACGTACTTCGGCGCCGACATCGCCTACGTGCTCCACAAGTTCTCCCGTGGTTTCGACCATCTGATCTACGTCTGGGGTGCGGACCACCACGGCGACGTCGCGCGCGTGCGGGGCGTGGCCACGGCGCTCGGCTTCGATCCCGACCGTGTGGAGATCGTCCTGTATCAGTTCGTCTCGTTCCTCCGGGGCGGCGAGCCGGTGAAGATGAGCAAGCGCGCCGGCACGTTCGTCTCCCTCGACGAGCTGATCGACGAGGTGGGGGCCGACGCCGCCCGGTTCCACCTGCTCCTGTTCTCCAACGATCGGCCGATGAATTTCGACATCGCCGAGGTCGCGCGGCAGACGCTCGAGAACCCCGTCTACTACGTCCAGTACGGACACGCCCGGATCGCCTCGATCCTCCGGAAGGCATCCGACGAGGGGATCGAACTCCGCCCGATCGAGGAGGCCGACCTCACGCTGCTCGCCTCCGAACCGGAGAAGGACCTCATGCGAGCCCTCGCGGATGTGCCCGGGACGATCGCGATCGCGGCCGAGCACCGGGCGCCACATCGCCTGACGCACGCCGCGCAGGACCTCGCGGCGACGTTCCATCGCTTCTACACCGAGTGCCGCGTGGTCTCCGAGGACGATCCGCTCACACAGGCCCGGCTCTGGCTCTCGTCGGCGACGAAGCAGGTGCTCGGCACCCTCCTCGATCTCGTCGGCGTCTCGGCCCCCGAACGCATGGACCGTCTCGACGATGGCGAGAGGTCCGATCGCGGTGCGGCCGATGACGGCTGAGGGGGTCGACCCGGGCGCTCTCGAGATCCGGCGCGCGAGACCGACCGACGCCCGCGCGTTCCTCGCGTTCTGGAAAGCGATCGTCGCCGAAGAGCGGTTCGTGCGGACCGAGGAGGTGCGCACCTCCGTTCGCGCCTACCGCCGCCGGTTCCGCGGGAGGTCCGAGCTCGAGACGGACATCGTCGCGGTCGACGGCGGCAGACTGGTCGGCCACGTGACCGTCCAGCGAGAGCGGCATCCGGTGACCCACCACGTCGCGTCGCTCTCGATCGCCGTCGCGGCCGACGCCCGGGGGCGCGGGATCGGCCGGCGGCTGATGGATGAGGCGATCGCCTGGTCCACGCGCGCTGGCGTCGAGAAGCTCGTGTTGTCGGTCTACCCGCACAACGAGGCGGCGATCGGTCTCTACCGGAGCTTCGGCTTCGTAGAGGAGGGACGGCTCGCGAGGCACTCGCGCAAGTCCTACGGTTACGAGGACGAGATACTCATGGCGGCCTGGATCGGGGGCGACGGGTGAGCGCGCGGGAAGCGAACACGGGGGACGGGCGCACCGTGCGCGTCGGGCTGCTCGGTAGCGGGACCGTGGGCGCCGCCGTGATCCGGCTCCTCCACGAGCACGGCGACGACGTCGCGCGGCGTGCCGGCGTGCACCTCGAGGTCGTCCGGGTGGCGGTGCGTGACCCCGGGCGTGACCGAGGGCTGCCGCTCGCCGCGGACAGGTTCACCGACGACGCCGGCGCGGTCGTCGACGACCCGACGATCGACATCATCTGCGAGCTGATGGGCGGCGTCGAACCGGCCCGGGGGCTGTTGGTGCGCGCGCTCGCGAGCGGGAAATCGGTCGTCACGGCGAACAAGGAGCTCCTCGCGTCGCACGGAGAGGAGCTGTTCATCGCCGTCGAGGAGGCCGGCGGCGATCTCTACTTCGAGGCGGCCGTGGCGGGCGGTATCCCCTTGATCCGGCCGCTCCGGGAGTCCCTGGCGGGGGAGCGCGTCGATCGGATCCTCGGAATCGTGAACGGGACGACGAACTTCATCCTCACTCAGATGTCCGAACACGGATGGACGGCGGACGAGGCGGTCGCCGAGGCGCAGCGACTCGGGTTCGCGGAGGCGGATCCGACCGCCGACGTGGAGGGATACGACGCGGCGGCGAAGTGCGCGATCCTCGCCTCGGTCGCGTTCGGCTCCCGGGTCGTGGCGGACGACGTCTACCGCGAGGGGATCTCGGCGGTCACCCCGCAGGACTTCCAGGACGCGGCACGACTCGGCTACGTGATCAAGCTGCTCGCGATCGCGGAGCTCGACGACGAGGCGATCGCGGTCCGGGTGCATCCGGCGATGATCCCCGACGTGCACCCGCTCGCTTCGGTTCGGGGCGCGTCGAACGCGGTCTTCGTCGAGGGACCGAAGATCGGGCAGCTGATGTTCTACGGCGCCGGCGCGGGTGGCGATCCCACGGCGACCGCCGTGGTCGGCGATCTCGTGAGCGTCGCGAGGAACCTGCTCCAGGGCGCGCGCGGACCGGGTTCCGGCTCGACCAACGCGCGACGCGTCCGCCCGATGGATGACACGCACGATCAGTACTACCTGAAGCTCCGCGTGGACGATCGCCCGGGCGTGCTGGCCGAGATCGCGGATCGGTTCGGCCGCAACGGGATCTCGCTCGAGCGCGTGTGGCAGGAAGGCACGGGTGAGGAAGCGACCCTGTCCTTCATCACGCACCGGGCCCAGGAGGGCGCGTTCCAGAAGACGATGCGTGAGCTGCGTGAGCTGGATGCGGTCCACGCCGTGGCGAGCGTGCTCAGGGTGGAAGGCGAGGAGTGACGGCCGCGGGGGCGCCGCAGTGGCGCGGCATCATCGAGGAGTACCGCGAGTGGCTGCCGGTCTCGGCCGACACGCCCGTGGTCACCCTCCGCGAGGGGGGAACGCCCTTGGTCAGGTCCGAGACGCTGTCGGCCGAGACCGGGTGCGACGTCTGGCTGAAGTTCGACGGGGCGAACCCGACCGGATCGTTCAAGGATCGCGGGATGACGCTCGCGATCTCGAAGGCGATCGAGGAGGGCGCGAAGGCGGTCGTCTGCGCGTCGACGGGCAACACGAGCGCGAGCGCAGCGGCGTACGCGGCCAAGGCCGGCCTGACGTGCGCGGTCCTCGTGCCGAAAGGGAAGATCGCGCTCGGCAAGATGGCGCAGACCCTCGTCCACGGCGCCCGCGTCCTCGAGGTCGACGGCAACTTCGACGCCGCGCTCGAGCTCGCCAAGGACCTGGCCGACCGATATCCGGTCACGCTCGTGAACAGCGTGAACCGGTTCCGGCTCGAAGGGCAGAAGACCGCGGCCTTCGAGATCTGCGACGCGCTCGAGCGAGCGCCCGACCTCCACCTCGTCCCCGTCGGGAACGCCGGGAACATCTCGAGCCACTGGCTCGGCTACTCGGCGTACCTCGAGGCCGGCACGATCCATGAGCCGCCGCGGCTGTTCGGCTTCCAGGCGCAGGGTGCGGCGCCGATCGTGCTCGGGGAGCCGGTGAAGGACCCACAGACGATCGCCACCGCGATCCGGATCGGGAACCCGGCGTCGTGGGACAAGGCCGTCGCCGCGGCGAAGGAGTCCGAGGGCGCGATCCTCGCCGTGACGGACCGCGAGATCCTCGCGGCGTATCGCCGGGTGGCTCGGGAGGGGCTCTTCGCGGAACCCGCGTCGGCCGCGAGCGTCGCCGGGCTCCTGCACTTCCACGCCGCCGGCGAACTCACGGCCGACGCCACCGTGGTGTGCGTCCTCACGGGTCATGGGTTGAAGGACCCTGAATGGGCGATCGCGGGGGCGGCGCAGCCACAGACCGTCCCGGTCGACCCCGCGGCGGTGGCTGCCGAGCTGGGGCTGTAGTGCGGATCACCGTTCGGGTGCCGGCCACGTCGGCGAACCTCGGGCCCGGCTTCGATTGCTTCGGGCTCGCACTCGACCTCTGCAACGAGGTAATCGTCGATACCGAGGCCGAGATGGGCGTGTCGTGGGAGGGCGAGGGTGCCGGCGAGCTGCCGACCGACGGTACGGACATGGTCAGTCGCGCGATCGCGCACACCGTCGAGCTGCAGGGTCGGATCCATGCCGGCGCCGCCGTTCCCACGTTCGGTCTGCACGGGCTGAATCGCATCCCGTTGGAGCGGGGCATGGGTTCGTCGTCGGCCGCCGCCGTCGCAGGTGTCGTCCTCGCCAGGACGCTCCTCGGTCCGGCCGGGTTCGACGATCCCTTCACGACGTTCGCGTACGCCTCGGAGCTCGAGGGGCATCCGGACAACGCGGCTCCCGCCACGTACGGGGGCCTGACGGTGTTCGCGGCCGGCTCCGGATACGTCCATCGCCTCGATCCGCATCCCTCCCTCGATCCGGTCGTCCTGGTGCCGGAACGGCTCCGACTCCCGACCGGTGAGGCTCGGAGCGCGCTCTCGTCATCCGTCGATCGACAGGATGCGGTGTTCAACATCGGCCACGCCGCGCTCGCCGTCGTGGCGCTCACGGAGGGAGATCTGGATCTCCTGCTCGTGGCGCTCCACGATCGTCTCCATGAGAGCGTCCGCGGAGCGATGACCCCCGAGGTCGCGGCGCTGCTCGACGACCTGCGTCATCGCCAGCTCGCCGCCTGCCTCTCCGGGGCCGGGCCGTCGATCCTCGCGTTCGAGCGAGACGGTCACGTCGTGGAGGAGCTACCCGACGGCTGGCGCATGATCCGGCCGGGCGTGCGCGCCACGGGTGTGGAGGTCGTCGTCGAGAGCTGAGTCACGCGGCGCAGCGGCCGGTGCTGACGGCGGCCGCGCGGCCGTCAACCTGTTCGACGAGGGGGATCAACCGCGGAGACGTGAGCGCGTAGCCGAGGTCCCCGTGCGTGAGCGACGCCCCGAAGACGAGACCGGCCACCCTGCCGCCGGGCAGCGCGAACGGCCCTCCGCTGTTCCCGGGTTGCACCGTGACCTGGAGCTCGTAGACCCGCCGGCGGATCTCGTCCTCCGAGTAGATGTCGCGGCCCACGGCCTCCAAGGCCCGCCGGGCCGCGGCGCGGAGCTCCGTGTACCTGCCATGCGGATAGCCGAGCACGGCGCCGCCCGTCCCTCGCGCAACCTCGTCCGGCTCGAGCGTGAGCGCGGGCGCGTCCAGACCGTCGACGCGGAGGATCGCGGCGTCGAGATCGTCGTCGAAGAGCACCGGGACGGCGTCGAACGTCTGACCATCCCACTCGACCCGCGGGCTCGCACCGGCGACCACGTGCGCGTTCGTCAGCACCAGATCATCGGCGACGACGAACCCTGTTCCTTGCAGGATCTCATCGCACGCCGGGCCGGAGATCAACACGAGCGAGGGGCGAGCGTCCCGAGCCGCCTCGGCCGCGAGTCCCTCCGTCGGCTGGCGGACCGGTTCCGCCGGAGGCGGCGGCAGCCCGGCGAAGATGTCCGGGAACCCGATCACGTCGAGGACGGCGCCGAGCTGCGCCGCGAGGGCGGGAGGGGGCGGGAGGGCCGCATCGACCGCTCGAACGACGGCGGATCGTTGCAGTGCCCGCGCGACCGAGGGGAACGGACCCGCGGCGAGGTTGATCCCCAGGAACCAGATCGCCAGGACGAGGGCGCTCACGGACAGGGCGGCGCCCCCGAGCGCGTCCGCCTTCTTGAAGCGCGCCCCGATCGCGCGTCGGTGCAGCTTCGCGCCGACAACCGACCCCACCGCGTCTCCCACGACCCCGAAGACGAGCACCGTGCCGAGTTCGAGGCCTGCCTTGGCCAGGTCGGAACGGACGAGGTCGGCGACGAGCGGCGCCGCCCGGATGCCGACGAGGAACCCGATGCCGAGGCCGGCGAGCCCCGCCACCTGGAGGACGGCGCCGCGTCGGTAGCCGCCCCACGCGGACAGTGCGAGCAAGAGCAATAGGGCCACGTCCAGGACGGTCACGGCCCGACATCGTCCCACGCGTCGGCGCGCGGATCGCGAGCGGCGTCATCCGCCGTCTCCGCCCCCTACACTGCCGACGTGGTCATCCTCGCCCACATCTCCGACCCGCATGTGGGTTCGCCTCACTTCGTGCCGAACATGCTCCATCGCGTGATCGAGGAGATCAACGAGTTGGGTCCCGCAGCCGTGGTCTGCAGCGGCGACCTCACGACCGACGGCTATCGACAGGAGTACCAGGCGTGGCTGTCGTACGCGGAGCGGATCAAAGCGCCCCTGCACACGATCCCGGGGAACCACGACTCCCGCAACGTCGGATATCTGCATTTCGAGGAGCTGGTCGGTGCGCGCAATTGGTCCGTGGACGTGGAGGGCATCCGGATCGTCGGGGTTGACTCGAGCGAACCGGACCTGAACGAAGGGATGGTGGGACGCAGCCACTACACCTGGATCCGGGAGCAGTTCGCACAACCCGCCGATCTCAAGATCTTCGTCCTGCACCACCATCTGATCCCGATCCCCGGCACGGGCCGGGAGCGGAGCACCGTGATGGACGCCGGCGACCTGCTCGAGGTCCTCGTGCGATCGGGGGTGAACGTCGTCCTCGCGGGACACAAACATGTTCCGTACGTGTGGCGGCTCGAGGACATGTACCTCGCCAGCGCCGGCACGTGTTCCTCCCTCCGGGTGCGAGGACACACCAAGCCCTGCTACAACGTGTTGGAGATCGACCGCGGCGAGGTCACGATCTTCCGGAAGTTCCCGTTCGGCGAGCGGCAGCAGATGGCGCGGGTCGCCATCGCCACGGGAACGCAGATGCAGCGCGAGGACGAACACCTCGTCCAGGAGTCCGCGCAGGCTGCTCCAGCTTCGGCCGACTGACCGCAGGACCCGACCCATCCACCCAGGAGACCCACATGCGAACGCTCGCCCTCGTGGACGGTGAGCACTACCCCCCGGTGACGCGCGCGGCTCTGGCGGTCGCGGCGGAGCGCGGGCACGAGGTCGTGGCCGCGCTCCTCATGGGCGGGACCGAGAAGCTCGGAGCGAGGGAAGCGCTCCCGGATCTCGGCGTCCCGGTTCGGCCGGCCGCCGCGGATCGGATGGTCGCGCTGCGACAGGCGATCGCTGACCTCGCGCCGGAGGTGATCCTGGACCTGTCCGACGAACCCGTGCTCGGCTACCGGGAGCGGATGGAGCTCGCCTCGGTCGCGCTGGCGGCACGTATCCCCTACGTCGGGGCCGACTTCCGCCTCGACCCTCCGGAGCAGGGCCCGCCGCTGTCGGTTCCCACCCTCGCGGTGATCGGGACGGGGAAGCGCACCGGCAAGACCGCGGTCGCCGGGTCCGTGGCCCGGCTGGCGGCTCGCCGCGACCTCGAGCCGGTCGTCGTGGCGATGGGCCGCGGCGGACCGCCGGAGCCGACCCTCGCGCCCGCCGGCTCCATCGATCTGGCTCACCTCGTCCGCCTCGTGGCGGAGGGGGAGCACGCCGCCTCCGACTATCTGGAGGACGCCGTGACCACGGGCGTGACCACCGTGGGGGCGAGGCGCGCCGGCGGCGGGCTCGCCGGCGCGCCGTACACCTCCAACGTCCGGGAGGCCGCCGAATTGGCGGCCTCCCTCCACCCCGGGATCGTCATCCTGGAGGGGTCCGGGTCGGCCATCCCGCCGGTCCCCTGGGACGCGGCGGTCCTCATCGTCCCCGCCACGGCCCCCCCGGAATACCTGCGCGGCTACCTGGGCCCCTACCGCCTCTTGCGGTCCGACCTGGTGGTTGTTACCATGGCGAGCGACCCATCCGGGTCCGAAAACCTTTCCGCGCTCCGTTCTCCTGTTCGGCGCTACCTGAACGATGCGGCGTTCATCGTGACGGACTTCGTTCCGGTGCCGCTGGAAGAGATCCGGGGCAAGGAAGCGTTCTTCGCTACGACTGCACCTCCTGCGGTCGTCGAGGAGTCGATCAGACGTCTCGAAGCCGATCATGGGTGCAGCATCGTGGGTTGGAGCGCGCGGCTGGCGGATCGCGCCGGCCTGGTCGAGGACCTCGATGCCGTCCAGGGATACAACGTCCTCCTCACGGAGCTGAAGGCGGCGGCCGTCGACACCGCGGTTGCCAGGGCCCTCGACCGAGGGGCGGAGGTCGTGTTCGTGGACAATCGCGCAGAGGCTGCGGAGGGATCCGTCGACCTCGACACCGCGCTCGGCGGGGTGATCGACCTCGCGCTCGACCGGGGCACCACCCGCCCCACCTCATGAGAGACCGATGACGAGAGACAAGACACCGCACATCACGATCTCCGATCGCGACGGCCTTCCCTATTCGAAGGGACTGATGGCCTCCCAGGTCATGGTCACGGGATTGTCGGTCTACCGCTCGTACGAGGTGGCGGAGACGATCGAACTGCGATTGCTGGACGCCGGACGGTCGTCGGTCGCGAGCTCCGAGCTCTCGGACCTCGCCCTCATGGTCATCCAGGAGCTCGCGGGCGATCGCTACGCCACCAACTTCGGCCGGTGGCGGGACGTGGAGAGGCTCGACGTGCCGCTCGTGATCCTGATCGGCGGAGCGACCGGCGTCGGGAAGTCCACGATCGCCACGCACCTGGCCCACCGGCTGGGGATCGTGCGCGTCGTCGCCACGGACGGCTCGATCCGGGAGGTGATGCGCGCGATGCTCTCCGCCGAGCTCATGCCGACCCTCCATGTCTCCTCGTTCCAGACGGACACGGTCGTCCGGGAACCGACGCGGCGTTCCGACGCGCTCGTCGCCGGGTTCCGGGAGCAGACGGCGGCGGTCTCGGTCGGGATCGAGGCGCTGATCACGCGGGCGGCCGCCGACGGCACGAGCATCGTTATCGAAGGTGTGCACGTCGTCCCCGGGTTCTTCGACCCCGCCGCGCACGGAGATCACATCGTGCCGGTGCCGTTGGTCGTCGAGGTCGAGGAGGAGAGCCGACACCTGCACCACTTCGCCGCGAGGGAGACGGGCGTGCGGCCCGCCGAGCGGTACGCGAACAACTTCGGCAACATCAGGAAGCTCCAGCGCTACATCAAGAGCCAGGCGCTCTCGCACGGCGTGCCGATCGTGTCGAACCACAGCTTCGACCAGGCGATCTCGGCCGTGCTCGACCTCGTGATGGATCGCGCGACGGCGAGGATCGCCCAGCACGCGGAGCTCGGACAACAGGGGAGGACGGCGTGAGACTGTTCCTGGACACGGCCGACATCGAGGAGATCCGCGAGATCAATCGCTGGGGCGTGCTGTCCGGAGTCACCACCAACCCGACGCTGGTCGTGAAGGAAGGCGGCGATCCGGAGGCTGTCTGGAAGGAGATCCTCGCGGAGGTCGAGGGCGATATCTCTCTCGAGACGACCGAACTCGAGGCCGGTCCCATGTACGAGGAGGGACTGCGGCTGGCCGGCATGGCGCCGAACGCGGTCGTCAAGGTCCCGATGACCCCGGCGGGCCTCGAGACCGGCAAGCGGCTCGGCGGCGACGGGATCCGCACGAACGTGACGCTCGTCTTCTCGCCGGCGCAGGCGATCCTCGCCGCCGAGATCGGCGCGTACTGCGTCTCACCGTTCCTCGGGCGGCTCGACGACGTCGGGGCGGACGGGATGAAGTTGCTGCACGACATCTGCGAGATCTTCGCGGTGCAGGGCTACACCTCGAACGTCCTCGCCGCGTCGCTCCGTCACCCGATGCACGTCGTGGAAGCCGCGCTCGCCGGCGCGGACATCGCGACGATGCCCTACGACGTCTTCACGAAGCTCGTGAAGCACCCCTTGACCGACTCCGGGCTCGACCGGTTCCTCGCCGACTGGCGAACGCTCGGGGGCGAACAGCCCGCGGCGGACGGACCCGACCGGCCCGACACGAACACGAACCAACAGCCCTAGCGAGCCAAAGCCCTCGCGAGAAAGAAAGGCAGGGCACCGATGGAAACCATGGACCGCAGCACGCTGGAGGGGAAGCTCCTCCCCGAGCTGCAGCAGATCGCACAGACGATGGGGATCGAAGGAACCCAACGCCTGCGCAAGGCGGGCCTCATCGACGCGATCGTCGAGGCATCGTCGAACGGCGAGCGTCCCGGGAACGGGGAGGCGAGATCCGCTGCCTCCGTCGAGAGCTCTGTCGCGACGATCGCTCCCGCGAGCGGGCGCGACGCCGATGACGCAGACGACGGAGATGAGTCCCAGCCCTCGGACGGCGGGAACGACCGTTCGGCCGCGTCGGTCGAGACCGAGTCCCCGCGCCGAGACGATCGGCGACCCGGCGGTGAGGACCGGCCCAGGGACGACCGGCAGCAGGGGGGTCGTGGCGGATCGCGGCCGCAAGGCGGCGATCGTGACGACCGGGGGGACTCCGGCGATCGGAACGATCCGCGGAACCGCCGGCGTCGGCCCACCCGCGAAGAGCGTCGGCAGATGCGCGAGGAGCGCCGGGAGCGGGAGGAGCAGGAGCGCATCGAAGCGCTGAAGACCGCCCCCTCCGCCTCGGGGATCCTCGACCTGCTCCCCGACGGCTATGGCTTCATGCGCACGTCGGGCTACCTGCCGGGCCCCGACGACATCTACGTCTCGATGTCCCAGGTGCGCAAGCACCAGCTCCGCAAGGGGGACGTTGTGACGGGCAAGGTGCGCCAGCCGCGGGACAACGAGAAGTACTGGGCCCTCCTCGAGGTCGAGAAGGTCAACGACATGGACCCGGAGGCGTCGAAGGAGCGGACCAACTTCGACAAGCTCACGCCGCTGTTCCCCGACGAGCGGTTCCGGCTCGAGTCCGGTCCCACGGCCGTGACCGAGCGGATCATCGACATGATCGCTCCGATCGGCAAGGGGCAGCGCGGCATGG
>DASSDW010000139.1:0-13947 GCA_035696925.1 Actinomycetota bacterium | reverse complement strand
CCGAGCATCCGGTAGGCGATCGAGAACAGCAGCGGCCGCAGCTCGGCGACGGGGTCGTCCATGCGTGCCTCCAGCGCGGATCGTCTCTCCATCCTCCCACGAGACGACAGAGGCCCTCCCTCCGTGACATCGCCGCGACTCTTTCTTCGGAGCGATCCGATGTCACGGGGATGGTGGGTCTCTCGTCTCGTGTGATGAAGGAGGGATGCGAGATGCAGGCGAAGCGAGAGACGGATCAGGAGTGGGTGGGGCCGGATCTCCCCAGCCTCAGCGGTGTCGTGTTCGGCTCGATACTGTTCATGACCGGCGGGATGCTGATGCTGACGGTGATCGGGGCACCACTCGGGATCCTGCTGTTCGCGGCCGGGCTCGGGTGGATGCTGACCCCGAAGGACCGATCGCGATGACGATCACGGCCGCGGCGGCCCGGCGGATCCTGCGACGGCAGGGGATGCCCTCACGGGAGATCCGCGCCGTCCTGGCGGCGGAGGATCCGGTCGCCGTGCGCCGCCTCCTCGAGCTCCACCGGGAACGGATCGAGGAGTGGCTCGAGGAGCAGCAGCGGTTGCTGGCGAACATCGGCGGGAGGAGGTTCGATGAACATCGGCGAGCAGCGTCGGACGATCTACGTCGAGCCGATCGAGGAGCTTCTCGAAGAGCCCTCTAGGGAGGGACACGAGGAACGGCCTCTCCCGATCGAGCCCGTCCGCACGCTCGAGCCGCAACCCAGACCATGATCACTACGATCGGCAGGTGGGCCAACGCTCCGGACCTCATCGAACCGATCGTGGGCTATCGGGCGTGGCGATACACCGCGAGCGAACGAGCGGTACACCTCTTCCCCGTCACTCTCACCGCAGACGACTTCGGAGAAGAGAACCCGTGGGAGGGTGCGTGGTCGGGATGGGTGAGGGCATCCTGTCCGGGACGCGACGAAGGGACCCACCTGGCTCCGGATGAAGGGTGTTCGTGCGGGTTCTACGCGATGAAGACCCCCAACGCCGTCGCCTGCTTCACGGCGACGAGCCACGTTCGTCCCGACGCCGACGACCCGGACGTGACGAACGGCGTCGTGTTCGGTCGCGTCGAGCTCGCCGGAAAGGTGATCGAGCACGAGACCGGCTATCGAGCGGAGCGAGCGCGCATCGCCGAACTCATCCCGACGACGACCGACGGAGGGTCGACCCTCTCGCTCGCTCGGCGTCTCGAGCTTCCACTCGGACCCCTCTGGGACACGGCTCCGCTCGTTCGCGAGATGCAGGACGATCTGGAGGAGTTCGAGGGAGGTACACGGAGTAGCCGTCTGCATCCCGGGCTCCGCGACCGCCTGCGACTGAGGCTCCACAGGCGGCACTTCCACGTGATCTCGGGAGGTGTGGACTGAAGTTCTGACCTCCTCGGTGCCGATAGATACCCCGTGCTGACCGAGGAGGAGCTCGTCGAGACCGCGTTGCTGCGATACGCGCAGCAGAAGGCGGCCAAGTGGGGCGCCGATCGCTTCCGGGCCGAGTTCCTCCGGAGGGACCTCGAGGAACGGTGGCTGGTGGCCGCTCGAACGGGCACCACGCCGTACACGGCTCCGACCGAGGCGACGACCGTGACCCAGACCGGCTTGTCGGGCCCCGTGGAAGCCGGTGCGCAGGACAACGCCCTCGGCTTCGACCCGACCGAAGCGCGGATGGTGCGGCCGGCCTACGCGCGACACTCGTCGGTTCCGAGGCCTCCCGCGGAAGAGCCTGTATCCGGCGGGAAGCGTCCGCGTCGCCGCAAGCGCGACCGATCGAAGGTCGATCCCGCGTGGATGATCACGCCCGCGGAGGCGGCGCGGATGTCCGCCGCCAGCCGACGGCTCTACGGACTCGACGATCCGCCGGTTCCCGGCCGCTGAGTCCAGCGAGCGGCTCATCCTTCACGACCGTTCCTTCCCCGTTCTGTTGTCAGGCTGCCGCGAACGGCCGGAAAGTAGGGGGGTCGAAGGGAGGAGCCGATGAACATCGGTGAGCAGCGGCGGACGATCCACATCGAGCCGATCGAGGAGCCGGAGACCTGGCCGATCGAGGAACCATCGCCCGCCCCCGACCCGGCTCCCGCCGATCCTCAGCCGACCACGCTTCCGAGCTCCGCTTCCTGAGGCGGCTCGATGGACGGCCCGAGCCCTTCGGTGCCGGACGGCATCACTCCGCTCATCGGCTACCGCCTCT
Source organism: Actinomycetota bacterium (assembly GCA_035696925.1). Taxonomy (GTDB): domain Bacteria; phylum Actinomycetota; class UBA4738; order UBA4738; family HRBIN12; genus JAJNBA01. Next base: position 11,746 of record DASSDW010000139.1, on the reverse strand, counting down.
GGCGGGTGATCGAGGAGAGGGGCGAGATCGTCCTCTCTCCCTTGAATTTCGAGTCCCGCGACTGGGTCGGAGCGACGTCTGGGTGGGTCTCGTCCACATGTGGAGGTTCAGAGCTCTGGGTCTCGCCCGAGGGCGAGCTCGAGTGGCCTGACCGCCACCGAGCGCCCGGCGAAGAGTGCGCGTGCGGCTTCTACGCGATGAAGCAGCTCACGCCCGAGATGCTCCTCGGGGCCTCCAGCCGCCATGCCCACCGGGTCGGGTCGAGGTCAGACGAGCGGTTCGTGCTCGGCAGGGTCCAGCTGGCGGGAAAGATCGTCGAGCACGAGCTCGGCTACCGCGCCGAGCGGGCGCGCATCGCCGAGTTGATCCCTATCCGCGGATCCGAGCCCGAGATCCAGGCCATCGCGACACGGCTCGGGGTCGGTGTGGCCCGCGCCGTCATCGTGCCTGGAGCCCCCGACTTCCGCGAACGGCTCGAACAGGCATGGGCAGCCACGAAGCCGCCGCCACTTTCACGGGCCGACGGGATCCTGCCCGTACTCTTCCTGGTGGTCGGCGCGCTCGCATGGCTCGTCGCGATCGTCACCGCGTCCACTCAGGACCTGAGCGCCGGACTCCGGGTGGTCTCGTTCGTGTGCCTCGTCCTGCACGCCGCCGTGCGCTCTCGCACGGATCCGAGCAGGGTCCCGAAGTGACGGCTATCTCGAGCCGATCAGTGCTGGGAGCACGTCGCCGATCGGGTCGCGGATGATCGCGTCCGCGCGGTCGTCGAGCGGCGTCTCGCTCTGATTCACGATCACGAGTCGGGCGCCCCGGCGGTGCGCCTCCACCGCGAGCGACGCGGCCGGCTGCACGCTGAGCGACGTCCCGATCGCGAGGAACAGGTCGCACGCGCTCGATGCCACCACGGCCGTCTCGAGCACCAGCGGGTCGAGCTGCTCGCCGAACGCGATCGTCGCCGACTTCTGGATGCCGCCGCACTCCGTGCACGCGGGGTCGGGATCGCCGGCCCGCACGCGTTCGAGCTGCTCCTGCATCCGCGTCCGGCGGTCACAGGAAAGGCACTTCGCGAGCCAGATCGTGCCGTGGAGCTCGAGCACCTTCTCGGAGCCGGCGGCCTGGTGGAGCCCGTCGATGTTCTGGGTCATCAGCGCGAGCACCGAGCCGCGGCGTTCGAGCTCCGCGAGGGCGGCGTGGCCGGCGTTCGGCTGGGCGATCCACGCGGGATGGTCCATGCGCTCCCGCCACGCCCGGATCCGGACCTGCGGATCGCGCACGTAGTCCTCGATGTGCACGAGCTTCATCGTCTCGGGCTTCGTGGTCCAGACGCCGTTCGGCCCCCGGAAGTCGGGGATGCCGGACTCGGTGCTGATGCCGGCGCCGGTGAGCACCGTGATCCTCCCGGCGGCGGCGACATACGCGGCCACTCGTTCGATCCCGGGTTCGAGCTCGTCTTCCACGGAGCCAGGGTAGGCGTCCCGGCCCCTCTTCCGTCGCGGTGGGTTCTCGACTAGCCTCGCCTCTCACGGCGGCCGCCCGGCCGACCCGACGGAACGGAAGGTCAGGGATGCCCGCTCGCACTCGCTCGACGATCCACGGCGCTCCGCGCGCCGTCGCGCTCCTGTCGATCTCGCTGGTCGTGGCGGTAGCGCTCGCCGGACCGGCCCGGGCGGCCGCGACCACGAAACGGGTGAGCGTCCGCTCGAACGAGGCCCAGGGGAACAACGACAGCACCGAGCCGGTCGTCTCCCGGGACGGTCGATTCGTCGTGTTCAGCTCCGACGCCTCGAACCTCGTGGCCGGCGACACGAACGACGCGATGGACGTCTTCGTCCGCGATCGGCGGCTCGGGACCACGAAGCGCGTGAGCGTGCGTTCGAACGAGGCGCAGGGCAACGCCGGTAGTCAGCACCCCGAGGTCTCCACGAACGGCCGGTTCGTGGTCTTCGACTCGTCGGCATCCAATCTCGTGGCGGGGGACGGGAACAACCAGATCGACATCTTCGTCCGCGACCTCCAGCTCGGAACGACGCGGCTGCTCAGCGTTCGCTCGAATGGCAACCAGGGCAACGGGCCGAGCTACGACCCCTCGATCTCCGGGAACGGTCGCTTCGTCGTCTTCACGTCCGAGTCCTCGAACCTCGTGCGGAGCGATACCAACGACAGGCGAGATGTGTTCCTCCGGGACGTCCAGCAGGACACCACCGTGCGGGTGAGCCTCAGCTCGCGGGAGGCGCAGGGGAACGAGCACAGCCAGGACACGGTGATCTCGGCCGACGGGGTCTCGATCGTGTTCCTGTCGAGTGCCTCGAACCTGGTGCCCCGCGACACGAACGGCGTGACCGACGTCTTCGTGCGCGATCGGGTGGGCGGCACCACGCGACGTCTCAGCTTGAACTCGACCCAGGTACAGGCGAACGGGCCCAGCGACCTCCCGACGGTGTCGGCGAAGGGTCGCTTCGTCGCCTTCCGGTCCGAGGCGACCAACCTGGTCGGAGGCGACGGGAACATGGTCTCCGACGTCTTCCTCCGCGATCGCCAGGTCAGCACGACCAAGCGGGTCAGCCTGAGCACGGCGGGGGCGGGGGGCGACAACGGCAGCAACGACCCGTCGATCTCGGCGAACGGACGCTACGTGGCGTTCTCCTCGGATGCGTCGAACCTCGTCGAGGACGACACGAACCTGAGCCAGGACATCTTCATCCGGGACCGGATCAACCGCACGACGAGGAGGGTCAGCCTCAGCGCTGTGGGTGGGGAGGGAGACGGCGGGAGCTTCGACCCCGAGATCTCGGGGGACGGGCGCTTCGTGGTCTTCGAGTCGAACTCGACGGACCTCCTGACCGGCGACACGAACGACGCCACCGACATCTACATCAGGGGTCCGCTTCCCTGATCGACCCTGAAGAGGCGCCAAGCCCCGGGGACGCCCTTCAGCTCGTGTTCGCCACGGTCCTCGAACGCGAGATCGGTTCCCGCCGAGAGGTCCTTCACCGTGCTCGAGACGAAAACCTCGCCGGGATCCGCCGCCGCGCTTACACGGGCGGCGATGTGAACGGCGAGCCCGCCGAGATCCTCCCCTCGGACCTCAACCTCGCCGGCGTGGACGCCCGCCCGGATCTGCACGCCGAGCGCATCGACCGCATCCGTCGCCGCGAGCGCGCACCGGACCGCCTGCGTCGGCGACGGGAACGAGGCGAAGAACCCGTCCCCGGTCGTGACGACCTCCCGCCCGCCGAAGCGCTCGAGCTGCACCCGCACCAACGCGTGGTGCTGATCGAGCAGGTCACGCCAGCGCTGGTCGCCCCACTCGGCGGCCCGCTTCGTGGAGTCCACGATGTCGGTGAACAGCAACGTCGTGAGCATGCGGTCCGGGTCCGTGCCCGTTCGTGATCCGGTGAAGAACTCTTCGATCTCGTCCGCGACGCGGTCGATGCCTTGGGCGAACAGGAGGTGATCCTCGCCGGGGAGCTCGACGAACCTCGCGTCCGCGAGCCGTGCCGCCACGTCCCTGCTGTGCTCGATCGGCACGACGCGGTTGCCGCTCCGGTTCAGCACGAGGGTCGGACTCGTGATCCTCGGGATCGTCTCGTGGACGTCCGCCATCATCGTCTGCCGGTAGTAGTGGCCCATCGCGCCTCGGCGGACGGAGTTCCGCTGGAGCTTCAGCAATCGCTTGTCGAACGCATCGTCGCCCACGCGGCTCGGGGCCAGCCACTCGAGGCCGGTGTCGGCTTCTCCCGCGTTCATGATGAGGTCCACGACACCGTCGATCGACTGGATCGACGGTGTTCCCTCGAGATCGTGCTTCGCCGTCGGAGCGAAGAGGACGAGGGGTCCGCATCGCTCCGGATGCGCCGCCGCGAGGAGGATCGCGACGAGGGTGCCGTCGTTGGTGCCCACGATCGCCGGGCGCTCCGACCCCACGGCGTCGAGGACCGCGACCACGTCCTCGACCTGCGTGTCGAAGTCCGGCAGGCGGTCGAGGGGGACCGGGTCGGAGAGCCCCGTGCCTCGACGATCGAAGTGGATCAGACGGCCGATCGCCGTGAGCCGGCGGAGCAGGCGCGCGAACTCCGGGAAGTCCCAAACGGCCTCGACGTGATGCACCCAGGTATCGACGAACAGGATGTCGATCGGGCCTGCACCCACGACCTGATAGGCGATGTGCACGTCGCCGACCTTCGCGAACCGGGTCTCCGGTGCGTCCGACATGGGCGTGAGCGTAGCGCCCGTGTCGAGAGACCTTCGAATGTCGGTCGAGGTCTAGCCGTTCCAGGAGTCGCCGAGGGGCGGGGTGGTGGGCGTGCTGATCACCCTGGACTGGGGGCGGCTGACCCGCTCGCTCTCCGGCAGGTGGAGGAGGCTCTGCACCCTCCGGATGCCGGGCACCGAGCCGGTGAGGTCGACGACCTCGTTGAACTTCTCACGGTCGTGCAGCTCGCCTCGGAGGTACGCCACGCCGCGCACCACATCGATCACGAGGCCGCCGGTCTCTAGGTCGGAGCGCTCCTCGAGCCGCGCCCTGATCGTCTGCGCGATCGCCGCGTCGTCCCCGTCCTCGGGGAGCGCAACGGCCTCGACGGGACGCGCCGCCGGTGCCTTCTCGACGATCGGCGGTTCGGGCACGGATGCGGACGCGACGTTCTCGGCGGGTCGCACGTCCGGTGCCTTCTCGACGGTCGGTGGTTCGGGCATCGATGCGGGCGCCACGTTCTCGGGGAGCGGCGCCAGGTCACGACGGCGCATCGCCCTGCCGGTGAGCGTCTGGATCTGGCCGCGCAACCGGCTCCGCCTCGCGCTCCCCTTGACCGGGTCGAAGTAGTACGCGACGGCAGCCGCCGCCAAGCTGGTGAGCGCCAGATTCCGGATCCGCATGATGCCTCCTGGAGTGGGGAAGGGTACCTCCATCCTTGGCCGCCGTGGCCCTGGGTGCAACCGCGCAGGTCGGCCTACTACGGCATCGGTAGGGAGATGGACCTGGACCGCCCTCAGCGGCGGCGGACCAGGGGCGGATCCGCGGCCTCGGCCGCGGCTACGTCGAACGGGATCGCCTCTCCGAGGGAGGCGACGTCGACGATCGGCAAGCTGAACGAGAACGCCGTGCCTACACCCACCTCCGACTCGACCCAGATGTGTCCCGACATCGCCTCGACCAGGGTCCGAGCGATGTAGAGGCCGAGCCCGGTGCCGGGAAGCCGCTGCTCCGATCCGTCCTTCACCCGGTAGAAGCGGTCGAAGATCCGATCGAGGTGCTCCGATGCGATGCCCGGTCCCCTGTCCCACACGGAGATCGTGACGTGGCGGCCGTTCCTGATGGCGCCGACCGTGATCGGCAGGTCCGGAGCCGTGTACTTGTCCGCGTTCGAGAGCAAGTTCAACACGACCTGCTCCACCCGGAACGGGTCGGCGAGGACGATCGCCGGCCGCCCGATCTCACCGACGGCGACGCGGCGGCCCGGGTGCTGCTCCTGGAACTCCTTCACCAGACGTCCCAACACGTGGTCCAGGGGCACGGGTTGGAGATCGATGACCAGACCGCCGGCCTCGATCTGCGAGACTTCGAGCATGTCGCTCACGGTCCGTTCCAGACGTTGCGCCTGGCGGAGCATGATCCGGTAGTACTCCTCTCGCCGCTCGGGCGAGTCCTCGACCGTGCCCTCGACGAGACTCATCAGGAACCCTTTCAAGGGCGTCAACGGCGTCCGCAGCTCGTGCGACACCATCGAGACGAAGTCGCGCTTGATCTGCTCCGCGCGCGTCTCCTCGCTCGCGTCGCGCACGACGACGATCCGCGCGGGCGGCGCCTCTTCGTCGTCGCGGATCACGCTGGTCCGCAGGCGCACGTCCTTCTTCGCTCCCTCGCTCGTCCGGATCTCCGTGTCCCGCGCCTCGCCGTCCCCGGCGGCACCGTCGGAGAAGACGGTGTCGCGATCGAGCCCGAGGAGGTCGTGGCACCGTCGTCCGAGAGCCTCGTCCTCCGCGTAGCCGGTGAGGGCCTTCATCGCCGGGTTCCACGTCGTGATCCGCCCGAGTGTGTCGACGGTGAACACGCCATCGGACGTGTGCGACACGATCTCCGACAGGCGCGCACGCTCGAGCGTCTTCCCGAACACCCGGTGGTCCTGCAGCCGGGCCGCGATCTGGTTGGCCAGACCGTCGAGGAGGAGCCGTTCCGATGCGGACAGCACCTGCGGTCGGTACACGGCGAGCACGCCTCGCACGTCGCCCTCGTCCCCGACGAGCGCGATCTGCGGCGCGACGCCCGAGTGGACGGCGACGAACGCCTCGAGGGGAGCGGTCTCCGCCTCGTCCACCGTGAGGTAGCGCACGCCCGCGGACGCGTGGACCGCGACCCTGCTCCCGTCCACGACCACGAGCTCCACGCGATCGGCGGCCAGGAGCTTCTCGAGGAGACCGAGGAACCCCCCGAAGTCCTCCGAGGACGCGAGCGGCGCGGAGAGGGCACGGCCCGCTTCGTAGAGGTCACGCATCTGGTCGCGCTCGTGGATGCTCTCGATCCACCGCCGGTAGGTGGTGAACGTGAGCGCGACCGGCGCGATCATCAGCACGAGCGCGACCGGCTCGGCCGTCCACAGGATCGCGCCGAGGATGCCCAGGGCCATGTTGCCGAGCCAGTGCACCACGTTGAGGGAGAGCGGGAGCCGGAAGAGGTCGAGGAACCGCGATCCCTCGACCATGGACACCACGAGCATGATCGCGGTGGCGTTCACCGCGAACGTGATGTACATCGCACCGAGGACGCCGGCCCAGAGGATCGGATCGGTGGGCCCGTCCCCCCACGAGCGGAGGATCGTGAACGCGACCTCGGCGAGGGTGATCCCCACCAGGAACTGCGCGACGTTGTAGGCGATCTTGTACGGCTTCCAGCGGTTCAGCGCCTGGCCCACGCCGACCCCGAGCAGGACGGACACCGTGAGGACCGACGGCGAGACGAGGAGGAGGGCGCCCGCCCAGACGCCGTCGGTGAGCGCGAAGTTCACGGTCTCCGATCCGCGGCGCAAGGGGATCGAGCACCGTTCGGTGACGATCGTGAGCCCGGCGATCACGACGACAGCGACCGCGTCCGCGGTGTTCCACGGGACGATGTCCGGGACCCGGATCGCGACACAGGCGACACCGAGCAGGGTCGCCGTACCGATCAGGATCTTCACGGAGCGGGGAAGTGTCTGCATCGTCGGGGTTCCCTCTCAGCTCCAGGCGACCGAGCTCCAGCTGTTCGAGCTCCACGACGTGGAGTTCCAGGACATGCCACTCCAGCTCGTCGAGCTCCACGACGTGCTGGACCAGCCGGCGTTCTCCGCGATCAACGAGGACCACGAGGTCGAGCTCCAGGAGGTCGAGCTCCACGACGTGGACGACCACGAGGTGGAGTCCCACGGGTCGCCGAGGACGTCGATCTCCCCTTCGACGAGATCGTCCACGCCGTCGCCGTCGAGATCCGTCTCCACGTGGAAACGGCCGCGGCTCCTCTCGAGGGACCCCGAGCCGGTGGACCGCACGAGGCCGGAGTTGGGGTTCGCGACGACGCTCGTGGCGGCGAGCACGGCCCCGGTGGCGTCGACGAGTCCGTCGCCGCCTCCCACGCGGTACGCGGCGCTCTTGAGCGCCGTCCCCATCAGGATGCCCTTCACGCGCTTCGGCGTGAGGCTCGGGTTGGTCTCGTACATCAGGGCGGCGATGCCGGAGACGACCGCGCCGCTCTGCGATGTGCCGGTGCCCTTGAAGTAGTTCTCGTCGACGACGGCATCGGGATGGGCTTGGTCGACGGCGCTCCCCGCGTCGCGCGTGGCGACGATCGTCGTGCCGGGCGCCACCACGTCCGGCTTCTCGAAGCCGTCCGGGGTGGGACCTCGGCTCGAGAACGGGGCGACCTCGTCATCCCAACGTTCAGGTGTCTGGTTGAGGTCCGCCGCGCCGACCGTGATCACGTAGGGATCGTCGCCGGGCTTGGCGATCGTCCCGACGCCGGGCCCGCGGTTGCCCGCCGAAACCACGACGGTGATGCCCGCGGCCCAGGCGCGCTCGACCGCTGCGTTGAGCGGATCGATCGCGTACGGCTGGATCGAATCGGTGCCGAACGAGAGGTTCAGCACCCGGATCCCGTACTCAACGCGGTGCGTGACGACCCACTGGATGGCGGCGATCACGACCGAGACGTCGGTGGACCCGTTGGCGCCGGCGACCTTGACCGAGACGAGCTCCGCGCCGGGCGCGACGCCACGCCACTTGCCCCCCGAGGCTCCGCCGTCGCCCGCGATCACCCCCGCGAGGTGGGTGCCGTGCCCGTACTGATCGTCTCCCGCCCCTCCCGGCGTGAAGTCCACACGCGCCACGACGCGGTGACCGAAGTCCTCGTGACGGGCGACGCCCGTATCGATCATCGCCACCGTGACGCCGCTTCCGTCGATCCCGCTGGGGAGCTGGTTCAGCCGGATCGCCTTCCGCCACACGAGGCTGGGGTCGAAGACGTCGTAGACATCCGTGCCGGACGATGCCATCTCGACGTGAGCGTCGACGGAGAGCCCGGCGATCGCGGGGTCACCGGCGAGCAGCGGCAGACCATCGTCAGGCACGGACGCCGCGAACCCGCCGATCAGGGGGAGCGGACGCGTGATGCGGCCACCCACCGCGAGGACCCGATCCTCGGCTGTGCGGGAGGAGGGGTTCGCTTCGTGGATCAGCACCGAGCGATGGACGCGGGACGATGGAGCGTCAGGTGGAGCGACGAGGGACGCGCCGAGCACGGCGCAGAGGATGGAGAGGGTGATGGCCGCGCTGCGACCCGGAGGGTCGCCGGACGGCGACCTCCTGATCGTGCGCTCGGTCAACCCCCATCCCCTTCCTGGTCCCGCTGGGCCGAGAGCGACCCTGGGCGAAAGGTCACTCTGACCGACCGACCCGGTGGAGCGGTATCGCGCTGAGGGAGGAATGTCGCGGTCTCGACCGTCCCACAGCAGCTGTGGTGCGCGAGGGGGATGCCCGCGGATCCGCGGGGGAGAGTCCCGTTGGCCCAAAGGCTACGGTGGAGCCGTCGACAGCGGATCCTCCGTCCATGAGGATTGCGGCGAGCGCGAGCCGCATCGTCCCCGTTCACCGGAGGATCCGATGGCGACGAGATCATGGGAGCTTCGGCGCAGCCTGCCAGCGCTGGCCGCCGGCCTCACCGTCACGATCGTCTTCCTCGCGGTCCTCAGCATCATCCTGACCGCGGCCGGTCCCGGAGGGCTCGGGCTCTCGGATCGGCAGACGAGCGGCTGGATCGCCCTCGTGTACGGGCTTCCGATGATCCCGAGCCTCGTCCTCACGCTCCGGTACCGGATGCCGCTCCTGCTCACCGGGAACGTCTTCGCGCTCATCTTCTTCGTCACGGTCGGGGACCGGGTGACGTTCGCCGAGCTCGTCGGCGCGTCGATGCTCGCGGGGGCGATCCTGCTCCTCACGACGATCCTCGGCCTCACGGGCACGCTGGCTCGATGGATCCCCGCGCCGATCGTGCACGGTCTGATCGCGGGTGCGGTGATGCCGTTCGTGGTCGACGTCTTCTCGGCCCTCAGCACCTCGGATGGTGAGTGGCGTGTCGCGATCATGGTGGGGGCCGCGGTGGTGGGCTACCTCGTCGGACAACGCGTGCCCGGCACGCTGCTGCCGCCGATCTTGCCAGCGTTCCTGGCGGGGTGTCTCGCCGCCCTCCTGACGGGACAGTTGGGGGAGTTCCCGTCGGCGTTCTCGCTCCCCGCCTTCGACGTCGTCCGTCCGGCGTTCTCGATCGCGGCGATCGCGACCGTCGCCCCGGTGCTCCTCGCTCTGATGACGGTCCAGTCGAACGTCCCATCCGTGATCTACCTGCGGGGCCAGGGCTACCGCCCGCCGGAGCGGATCATCAACCTGGTCAGCGGGGGCGGGACCTTGCTCGGTTCGCTGTTCGGGCCCGTCGCGGTCTCGCTGGCGCTTCCGCCCGTCCTCGTGACGGCCGGGCCGTCGGCCGGCGACCGGTCCCTCCGCTACCGGGCGACCTTCCTGCCCGTCGCTGCGGGACTGGTGATCGCCCTGTTCGCCGCGCTGGCCGCGGACCTCGCCCTGCTGATCCCTCCCGTGCTGCTGCTCGCGATCGCCGGACTCGCCCTGGTGCCGGCCCTCATGGCCGCGATCCGGGAGATCAGCGCAGGTCCGCTCGTGCTCGGGCCCCTGTTCGCATTCGCGATCGCGCTCTCGGACATGACGATCGTCGGCCTCGGCTCCTTCTTCTGGTCGCTCGTCCTCGGCACCGCGATCTCTCTGTTCCTCGAGCGAGAGGGGTGGCGCGAGCTCCGCTCCGATGAGGCCTGATACCTTTTCTGTTATCATCCCCCCCATGGCGGCCGGCACGATCCTCCGGGAAGCCCGACGGCGGGCGGGCTTCACGCAGCGCGAGCTCGCTCGGAGGACAGGAGTGCCGCAGCCGGCGGTCTCCCGGATCGAGCGCGATCACGTCTCGCCGAGGCTCGAGACGCTCGACGTCTTGCTCCGCGGATGCGACCTGGCGCTCGATCTGGTCGAGCGGCCCGGTCTCGGTGTGGACAGGACGTTGATCCGCGAGCGGCTCCGGCTCTCGCCGATCGAGCGCGCCCGGCTCGCCGCGCGGGAGTGGAACCGAACGGCGCGCCTTCGCCGTCGGCCCAGCCGGTGAGCGAACCGCCCTTCGATCCGCTCGCCGCTCTCCGCACGCTCGCGGACCACGAGGTGCGGTTCGTCCTGATCGGTGGGTACGCGGCCGCGCTGCGCGGCTCACCGATGATCACGGGCGATGTGGATGTTTGTCACGCACGCGACGCCGAGAACCTCGAGCGGTTGGCGCGCGCCCTCGACGACCTCCACGCTCGGCTCCGTGGTGCCCCGGTGGGCGTGCCGTTCCGGCTGGACGCGGGGGCCCTCGCGGCAGGCGATCACTTCACCTTCGCGACCGACGCGGGTCCGATCGATTGCCTTGGCACACCGGCCGGCACGGACGGGTTCGCGGATCTCGATACTGGGGCCACGGACGAGGATCTCGACGGGCTCGTCGTGCGGGTGGCCTCACTCGACGACCTGATCCGCATGAAGCGTGCAGCGGACCGGCCGCAGGACCGGATCGCGGTGGAGTGGCTCTCGGCGCTTCGCGACGAGATCGAGAGCTGACCGGCGCTCGCGTCGTCACACGCTCAGGCCGGGCGATGCGCGTGCCGAGGAACTCTGCATGCAGATCGACGCGCGGACGCAGCAGACAGTGGGATCCGGGGGTGATCACCGTTCTCCCCGAACGGCAACCGGGAACGCTCGGAGGCTCCCGGAGCTGCGCACGGTCCGAACCCACGTCGCCGGTGTGCTTCGCGCGACGCGGATGTGGCGTCGGGGAGCGAGCACCGAGCACGGTGCCGGTGAGTGGCTCGGCCGTCTGCCCGAGGGATGGTTCGTGTTCCACGATGTCCCCCTGGGGGAGCGAGGCGCGACCGTCGACCATCTGGTGATCGGGCCGGGCGGTGTCTTCACCCTCAACACGAAGGACCTGTCCGGGGCGATCCGCGTGAACGCGCGGAGCGTCGCTCACGACGGGCGTCGCACGAGCTTCCTCGCGAAGGCGTCGGCTGAAGCGCTCCGAGCCGCGAGCCTCCTGACCGCTGCGCTCGACCGGCCGGTGCAGGTCCGGGGGCTCCTCGCGATCCTCGCCGACGAGTGGATCGTCAAACGGCTCCCCGACGATGTCTAC
>DASSDW010000138.1:0-3754 GCA_035696925.1 Actinomycetota bacterium | reverse complement strand
ATCCTTCCGCCGGCGGCCACGTGGCCGACGCCGGGTCGGAGATGTTCGAACGTTCCCGTGATCTCTCGATCATCAGCGAGATCGACGCACAGCTGATCGACATCGACTATGCGGAGGCCCGTCTCTCGAACGGGACCTATGGGACGTGCGAGGCGTGCGGGAAGGCGATCGGCTCCGAGAGGCTCGCCGCGCGCCCGGCCACCCGATATTGCATCGACGATCAGATCGGCGTCGAGCGCGAGATGCAGGCGCGGGATGCGTGAGTAGAGGCGGGGGACGAGGAAAGGCATCTGCGAGGACACCGATCGAAGGAGGACGTCATGCCGAAGAAGAGGCCGAGCGTGAAGAACGAGGACCAGTACGAGGCCCTGAAGGACAAGGGGATGTCGAAGGAGCGGGCCGCGCGGATCGCGAACTCCCCCGGAGCATCGTCCCGCGGAGGGAAGAAGTCCGGCTCGGGAACGCGCCGTCGGACGACGAGCCAGGGCGGGACGACCGCCCAGAAGAAGGCGGCCGGAAGGAAGGGCGGACGGGCGACCGCTCGCAAGCGCAGCTCGTGAGCCGCAGATCCGAGGTGGGCGTCGTTCGCGTCACGGCTGACGGTCCGTTGCTCGTGCGAGGGCCGATCCGCCTCGTCGACGAGCGCGGAGACGAGGTCCCGGTCCGGCGCCGCGTGAACGCGATCTGCCGATGCGGCCGATCGGCCACGCAACCGTTCTGCGACGGCACCCACAAGATCGTGCCGTTCAGCCCGCGAGCCGTCCCCGCAGCCTCCGTCGAAGGACCCGAGGGGGAGTCGCCGCTCGCCGGATGACGGCCCCGGCGTACGTGCAGCCTCCTCGCGAGAACCTCCGGAACACCGCGAGCCAGACCAGGCACGCGCGCTCAACCATCCAGACGGGAGCGAAGAAGGGGGAGGCCCGGTCGAAGACCCTGGCGCCGCCGTGACGGATCCTGCCGACCTGCGCCACGAGGACCGATGCGACGGCCACCGCGAGGAGACCCCGAGGTCGCAGCCGGGCCACCGTCCCCAGCGCCGGCCCGAGCGCCAGGAAGAAGGCCAGCCGAGCGGGTTGCGCCAGATCGTCGTACGCCTGGCGAGGGCGTTGTTCCAGGAATCGAGCGGGGGTGGGCGGACGCCTGCGCACGTACATCCCGGGCGCGTCGACGACCCGTCCCCCCGCCGCGAGCACCGTCCTGGTCAGCTCGAGGTTCTCGAACAGCACGTCGCCGTCGTAGCCACCGACGGATGCGAGCGAGGAGCGCCGCACGCCGAGGGTTCCCGGATGATCGTTCCCGAGCGCCCGGTTGAGCAGCATCCGCGCCGTGTCCCAGCGGGCGTGCCACGGGAGCGGGTCGAAGACGTTCTGGGGGCGGACGAGGTCGGCGTCCCGCAGGAGCTCCTGCATCCTGAGCAGAGCGTCGTCGTCGTAACGGACGTCGTCGTCGGCGATGATCACGTGCTCGTGCCGGGCTCGGCGCAGCCCGGTGAGGACCCCCCGAACCTTCCCGTTCCGGCAGGACAGGTCGGCATCGGGCACGAGGTGAGTTGCGATCGAGGCCCAACGCTCCCGGTGCGCACGGACACGGTCGGGGTCCGAGCCGTCGACGACGATCAGCTGGACCCTCCGGGACAACCATCGGAGGTAGCGATCGAGCTCATCCTCGTCCCCGTCCCCGGGACGGCTCCGGTACGGCAGGACGTAGGAGAGACCCTCGCTCACCACGACCGTACGCCGACCGGGAGGAGCGTCGAGTCGCCCGCCCGCCACGCTCGCAGCAGACCGTCTGCGAAGCGACCCTCGAGCAGCGCCATCGCAGCTGCGCCGAAGACGACGTCGCTCGCGAGCCCGGGCTCCTCCGCAGCGAGGCCGGCGGCAAGATCGCCGGCGAGGACCTCGTGGACGGAGTCGGCTTCGACGTGCTCGTCGAAGAACCGCACCGCGTCGTCGTCGAACCCGAGCCGTCGGAAGCCTTGCGCGTAGCCGCGGTTCGGCAGGCTCGAGGTCATCTCGAACGCCGCGAGGTGACCGACGAGGGCTCCTCGCCATCGGCGGTGCATCCCGAACAGCGTGATCAGGTTCACGGTCGCGAGGGTCGGCCCCGGGAGCCGGTCGAGGTAGGCCCCGTAGGAGCCATCGAGACCGGCCGCGATCATCGTGGCGCGGAAGAGCTCGGAATGCATCCACGCGGGGTCTCCACTGCCGTACTCGTCGTACTGGATCTCCATGACGGCCGTCTTCGAGGCTCCGTGCAGACGTGGGATCACCCAGGAATGCGGATCCGCCTCCTTGAGCTGGTAGGCCGAGCGATGCATCAGGAACTCGCGGGCCTGGTCGAGGGTCGCCTCCCGCTCGATGAACGCGGAAAGCGAGTCGGCATCCGGAGGCGTGGCGATCTTCCGGAGCCGGTCGGGGACGTCGCGCGGATCCACTGACTCCCTCCCGATCGTGTGACGCAGCCCGGTCTCGAACGCCTCCTCGAGGTCGCGACGCAGGCCGAGGACCGCGAGATCCCATTCGAGGTCGTCGCGCACGCCGGGCAGGCCTCGATACGAGAGCTCGTACGCGAGGCCGAGCGCCAGATGGAGGTCGTCGTCCCCCAGGGGATCGTCCGGGATCCGCGCCGGATGCCCCCTCGCGCTCCGGTCGGTGACCAGATCGAGCATCCGTGCGCTGAACGGGCCCCGCGCGGACGGGAGCGCTTCCGCGTCCACATCCACCGTCCGTTCGATCGTCAGATCCTGCATCGCCGGAGAGATACCCGAGCGGGGAGGTTCCTACGCCTGCCGGCTCGGACTGGCGTCCACACGGTCCGAGCACGCGCCAGGTGCCGTTCGCGCAACGGACCCGTCGACCGCCGATCAGCGCGGCAGGTAGATGAGCAGGAGTCCGGCCAGCACGGTGAGCGCGATCGCGGCCAGCACGAACGGGGTGGTGCTCGGCGCGACCTCGAGGTCCACGGAGAGGGTGGTGCCGAGGTCCGTATAGATCGAGGTGAGCTCGGCGCTCGTCTCGGCCGTGAACGTGCGACCTCCGCTGGTGTTCGCGATCGACTCGAGCGCACCCACGTCGGCGCCGGGACCCTCACCTTCGGTCACACGGCCGACGACGACCGTGAACACCGGGATCTCGAGGGCAGCGGCTCGTGCCGCGGCCTGGCCGGGCGTGACCCGGCTCCCGGTATCGTGGCCGTCGGACAGGAGCAGGGCGGCGGCGGGCGTGTCCGGAGCCTCGGACCGGAGCTCTTCGATCGTATCCAGCGCCACCGTGAGCCCGTCGCCGATCACCGTCCCCTTCGACGTGGTGAGGTTCGCCAGCGCATCCTTCACGTCCTCACGAACCCGCGTGGGGCTCACGGCGAGCCGCGCCCCGGCCGCGAACGTCGTCAGTCCGACCCGGAACTCGGGAGGGAGCTCGTCGAGGAACGCGATCGCTGCGGTCTCGGCGGCGGTGAGACGATCCGGGGTGACATCGGTGGCGTTCATCGAGTCGGAGACGTCGAGCACCAGCACGATCACCGGGGAGGCTTCCTCGACGGCGAGACGGAACCCGCTGAACGCGTAGACCAGGCAGCCGACGGCCGCGAGGAGCGGCAGGAAGGGAAGGGCCTTCCGCCATTTCGACCGCCGGCGCAGGAGCCCGGGGGTCGGCCGGCGACCGCTGACGGGGGCGGGTCGGAGGCCGGCGAGATAGGCCACCACGATCAGCGCGACCACCACGAGCCCGATGATCACGATTGGAGACATCTCGCC
>DASSDW010000137.1:0-7034 GCA_035696925.1 Actinomycetota bacterium | reverse complement strand
TCGAACCCGAGGTCGCCCGCCTCCAGAACGGCGGGTCGCTCGCCGGCTCCCCGCCTGATCAGCGCCCGGAGACGAGCGACGAGGACGACGTAGGAGAACGGTTTCGTCACGTAATCATCCGCCCCGGTGTCGAGAGCCTCCGCCTCGTCGAACTCTCCGTCCTTGGCCGTGAGCATCATGATCGGCGTCCAGATCTCCTCGTCACGGAGCGCGGCGCACACCTGGTAGCCGTTCATCCCCGGGAGCATGATGTCCAGCACGATCGCGGCGTAGGGATTCTCGCGCGCCATCCAGAGCCCGTCGGTGCCGTTGAGCGCAACATCGGTCGCGAAGCCCTCGGCCTCCAGACCCCGCTTGATCCCGGCGGCGAGCCGCTTCTCGTCTTCCACCACGAGCACGCGCATCCCACACTCCTCTCCCGATGCCCATATCGTGGTCATGCCATCCTGAACGCCGGCTGAAATCGAGAAGGCGCTCCGAGGGGAAACACCAGCTCGATCCACGTTCAGTTTCCCTTCAGGAACGGTTTCCGACACTCTCGATCGGGGGTAGCACGGGAAGCGGAGGGTCCCGACGAACCGGGGGGTTCGCGATGACCGAGAACGCTGAGTCGGTGCTCGTTCGAGCAGACATGAGTGCCCTGGAGTTCCATGAGGCTGCCTGGGAAGCCCGGGCGACCGAGACCCCGCCCCCGTCGCCGTTGACCCTTTCCGACCGGGCGCTCGCGATCGTGATGGCGTACGCGGAGGCCGACCTCCCCCCCGAGACGATGGGGATGCTCGAGGACGAGCGTCGACGTCGCGGCATGGCGCCCACCGTGATCGAACGCCTGATCGGGATCGGGATGCTGGCGCTCATCCCCATCACCGCGTTCGTGTTCGGCTGGATGCTCTTCGCCTGAGAGCGCCGACCCTCAGTCCCGTCGCCCCGCCATCCGGATCCCGAGCGAGAGCCGCTCCCCCTCCACGGGACCGTGCACGAGATGGAACGGACGACCGTCCCGGTGGCCCGCCAGGCCCGGCCCGCGCATCAGCACCAAATCGCCCGGACCGGCGACCCACCGCTCGATGACGTCGTCCGCGTCACGGGATCCGCAGATCGCGAACGCCGCTCGACCGTAGACGGTGGCCACGACCACGAGCCGTCGGTACCACTTCCCGTCCATGTGTGGCGTGATGCCGATCGAGCCCGGCACGTAGTGGGCGATACCGACCTCGTTCGGGGTCCATGTCGCCGTCCCACGGATCCCGCGGCCGTCCGCTCGGACGCGTGCTCGGATCCCTCGGCACAGGCTCGTGAGCAGCGGGAAGTCCGGGGCCGGGAGGTCGACGTCGTAGCCGTCGATCTGCTGCCGGACCGGGCCGAAGGACTCCCCGAACGGCTCGAATGGACCGGCACCGACCTCTTCCTCGAGCGCCTCGAGGAACGTGCCGGTGACGCCCGCCGGAACCCGCGCGTGCCCGAGCCGGGCACACGTACGGAGCGCCGACCGGAGATCGAGACCGGGAACGAGGGCATACCCCTCAGCCATGGCCCCCCGATGATGCCGCGCGCGCTAGAGGTCCGTCATCGCGGGCAGCATCCGCCGGCGGCGGAACGCGAGCACCGCGATGGCGAGGGTCACGAGAAGGATCGCGCCCACGAGCCACGGATCGAACGGTGTCCTTCCCGTCGCCGCTTCACGCGAACGGGCGGAGGCCAGCTGGGTCTCGAGCCGCTCGATCTCGGCGCCCAGCTCGATCCGCTCCTCGCTCCCGAACGCGAGCTGAGTCTCGAGCTCGCCCTCCACGTTCGCCAGGCGGCGCTCCGCTCGCCGCACCTCGCTGCGTGCTCCGAACAGCCGACCGCGGAGCCGATCGTTCGCGGTCAGGAGCTGGGCCTCCCGACGCGTCTCGACGATCGCGAGCGACCCCGTGAGGGGCTCGCGGAACCCCGAGATCGTGCACGGATCGTTGCACAACCGGATCTCGTACCAGCCCGGCGCGAGGTCGGGCACGGTGAACTCCGTCTCGAGCTCGTAGGAGCCGTCTTCCTCGATCACGGACGCGGTCCCGAGTCCGACCGCGCCCGACGGGATGGGAGACCCCTCCTCGAGTGTCGTTCCCCGTGGCAGTGCGTAGACGGATAAGGGACCCTCCTCGAGGAGGTGCTCCTTTCCCTTCGGGATCGACACGTACGCGGCGCCGTGTCCCGCATCGCCTGCCAGGTAGTACGTGCGATCGAACTCGAGGTAGGCGCCGCCGTTCGCGGCCGCGCCGGATGGCGAGACCAGCACCATCGCGCCGATCATCGTCGTGAGGAACAGCGTCCGGATGCCACGCATCGTGCGACCTCCTCCGTTCGAACGTCCACGCGGGAGACCAGGTCGGATCTCCGAAGGTTCCCGTCGTCACGGGGAACTTCGTGCGGACGCCCGGGGTACATGGGATGAGTCGTCCGGCCGAGACCACGTGCATCGGGCGGACGGGAAGGAGGTGGCGCGATGCGCGCCCGCGCGATCCTCGTCACGGTGCTCCTGCTCGCCGCCGTCGCGTGCACCACCCGGGACGAACGACGAGGCCCCACGGACGGGCCGGCGGATCCCCTGATCGAAGACGTCCTCGTCCTCGGGGCCGAGGACGGAACGGTCACCGTCGGTTCCTCCTCCGGGGTCGTACTGTCCGCCGGTCGGCGCCAGCTGGCCGCGCCGGACGGTTCCCGGTTGTACTCGACCGTCCTGAGCGAAGGATCGACGACGCTCGAAACGCGGGACTCGGCCACCGGCGACGTCGTCTCCCGCACGGATCTCCGAGGCCGACTCGATGTTCGGGTCGCCTCGCTGACGGGCCGCGCCGTCGCCCTGATGGCCCCGCTCCCGCCGGGTGTCGACACCACGTACGCGCTCCCGCGCGCGCGCACCTCGATCGTCGTGGCCGACCCGGCCGGCGATGACCTCGCACGCCGCTACCGGCTGATCGGGAACTTCGAGCCGGAGGCCTTCTCCGTCGACGACACGCGCCTGTTCCTCATCCAGTACCTCCCGGCCGAGGCGCCGACCGCGTACCGCGTCACCTTCCTCGACCTCGAGAGCGGCCGTGTCCGCTCGGTGTTCGGCCGGTTCAAGACGCCGCCGGAGCGCATGCCCGGCATCCGTCTCGCGCAGGTGTTCGACCCGGCCACCGAGCAGCTCTACACGCTGTACACGAATCGCGCCGCCGAGTACACGCAGGGCTCCTGGGCGG
The DNA here is from genome assembly GCA_035696925.1 of Actinomycetota bacterium. GTDB lineage: Bacteria > Actinomycetota > UBA4738 > UBA4738 > HRBIN12 > JAJNBA01. The sequence goes on along the minus strand of DASSDW010000137.1, from coordinate 3,813 downwards.
ACGCGTCGTACGGCGAGCGCGAGGTGAGCTTCGTCCACGTCCTGAACCTCGGGAAGGGTTGGGCGTACTGCGCCGGTCTCCCACGAGCGCTGTGGGGTCAGCCGGCGCGAGCGCAGGCCATGGCGCCGTCTCCGGACGGTCGCGTCCTCTACATCGTCGACTCGATGCGAGGGCGGATCGCGGTGATGGACACGGAGACCCTCGAGATCACGCGATCCGAACGGATCGATCTGGGACCGCTCGAGGGTGGGCGCACGTCGGCCCGCATGAGCGCCGACGGGAGCACCCTGTTCGTCGGCGACGGGGGGTCGTCCCTCGCACGCATCGACACCGGGACGCTCCAGATGACCGGGCGCTGGCCGTTGCCCGACGACGTGAGCGGGCTCGCGTTGTCTGAGGACGGGGCTCGCCTCTACGCCGCCCTCGGAGGCCGGGTCACCGTCGTGGACACCGACACCGGTGTCGAGACCACGACGCTCGCGTTCGGCGGGATCGAGTCGATCCTGCACGTCACGACGCCGTAGGCCCCATGGAACCCGCGGGAGGTGGCGCCCGTCTCCTTGCCGATGGGCGGACGAGGGCGCATCGTGAGCGCCGGACCCCCGACCCGGTGCATGGGGCGCCGGCGGCGCCCTCGCTGCGGTGTCGGGACGAGCTGAGAGGAAGCGGGTGCGGGATCCGGATCCGCGAACGGTGCAGCGTGCGCGCAACGGCGACCTCCTCGCGTTCGAGGACCTCGTCCGCGAGTTCCAGGCCGACGCCTTCCGTTTCGCCTGGCACCTCACGCGCGACCGCCAGATGGCGGAAGACGTCACCCAGGAGGCCTTCCTCCGCGCCTTCCGGTTCCTCGGGGGCTTCCGGGGGGATCGGAAGTTCGGCTCGTGGCTGTTCAGCATCGTGCGGAACTGCGCGATGGACGCGCTCCGCAGCAGTCGGAGGTCCGACGCGCCGTGGGAGGACCAGATGGCCTCGAGGAGCGTCGCCGACCCCACTGCTCGCGCGGAGCTCGAGGCCGCCCTCCGCTCGGTCTCGGGGGAACACCGGGAGGCCTTCCTCCTCGTCGAGGTGTTCGGCCTGTCGTACCAGGAGACGGCCGACGTCCTCGGCGTCGCCGTGGGCACGGTGAAGAGCAGGATGTTCCGGGCGCGGCAGGCGCTCTGCCACGCGATCGCGGACGACGAGGAGGAGGCGACGTGAACTGCGACGCGGTGCAGCTCGTCCTGTCCGCCCGGATGGACGGTGATCGCGTGGCCGCGCGACAGGCGGCCGCCGCCGTCGCGCACGCGGAGACGTGCACCCGGTGCCGGACCTTCGGCGAACGGTCAACGCGGATCCGCAGCGCGGTGCGGATCCGCGCCGCCGAGCCGGTGCCCGACCTGGTGGAGCCGATCATGGCCGCCGTCGCACGGGAGCGGGTTCGACCGACGGTTCCCCTCCTGGTTGAGCGACGATCTCGACGCCGGCGACCGCGCCACCGCCGTCGTCCAGCGCCCCTCGCTCCCGCCGTCGCCGCGGCGGTCGCCGGCCTGGTCCTCGGCAGCGTGCTCGTGGGAGGACCGTGGCAGAGCGTCGAGGATCGTCCGATCGCAGCGGCAGCCGTCGTGCGGAACGTGCGAACCGTGGCGCCGACGCTCGACGCCTTCCACGGCGCCTACACGATCCACGAGTTCGGCCTGTCGCGCGAGGTGCCCGAACGTCTCTTCGGGATGGAGGTGGCCTTCCGTTCCCCGCAACGGTTCCGTCTCGAGGTCCGCGACCGGACGAACTATCCGTCCCGTTCCTGGACCCCCACCCACCTCCGCTTCATCCAGGACGTGACGACGACGTTCACGTCGGGTCCCTCGGGGTGCCCCGGCGACCTCCCCGCCCGCGTGTGCCCCCGGACGCGCGCCGCGGTGACACACCTCTCCGAGTTCTCCGCGGCGGCCCCCTTGCCGGCGGACCTCGTGCTCCCGGTCACCACGTTCGGATCCGCGAGCGGGTTCGAGGTGCTCGGGTCGGAGCGGATCGGCGACCGGGACGCGATCCGTGTCCGCCTCTCCTTCGAGCGGGCCGCCCCGATGTTCCCGTTCCTCCGGATGGGGGGGACGTGGAGACCCTTCTTCGCCCGTGATCCCGTCCTGTTGTGGCTCGACGCCCGCTCCTCGCTCCCGCTCCGGATGCTCGTGCATCCTTCGCGGAGCCCGGAACGCACCGCGTGGGAGCTCCGCTACGGCCTGGGGGTGGAGTCGCCCGACGAGCCGATCCTCGACGTGCAGCTCGACTCCGTCTCGACCGAGCCTCCGGGCTTCGAGCTATTCCGGATCCCCGGTGTCTCCGCGGAGCCGACCGCGCCACGTCGTCTGGAAGAACTCCCGGACCGTATCGGGTACCTCCCGGCGACACCGACGGATCGCGGTGACCTGGAGCTCGTCTCGATCGTCCTCCCCCCGCGGTCCGCGCCGGCGGCGCCGAGCTCGATGCTCGTGTACGCGGAGGGACTCGACTATCTGAAGGTCGGCGAGCGACGGGATCGGGTCGGCCCCGAGCCGTTCGGACCTCTGGACCCGGGCGCGCAACAGATCCTCCTCGACGGCGGCAGCGTCGCGTACTACGAACCCGCGGGAGAGGGGTTCGGCCGTCGGCTCGCGATCCATGCCGATGGCGCCGATGTCTTCCTCGAGACGAACCTCCCTCGCGGCCGCTTGCTGGAGATCGCGTCGTCCCTCCCGCTCGTCGGCCGACCGCTCCCTCCGATCCCGATCGACGGAGGGTCGGCCGGTATCGACATCGAGCGGATCGACGTGGCCGAGGGGCTCGCCGTCGCAGGCCTGCCCGCATCCCTGGCGCGCAATCTCCCGGGCGGCTACATCGTCGCGAGCGCCGAGCGCTCCACGGTGGGGTCCGCGCTGGACGGCGTCACGCTCCACCTCCGCCAGATCGATACCGACGCCGCGGGCGAGCCCGTGACCTTGCATGTCGAGCGCGACACCGGGATGCCGCTGCCCTCGTCATCGGAACAGGGACTGATCTCGTTCGCGGGGCTCGAAGCCCGATGGACGCCGAGCCGCTCGGAGCTCGAATGGATCGACCGCGGCGTCTATCACTCGCTCCAGGGATCGGTGGATCTCCGATCGTTGATCGAGATCGCCGGCGCGATCGTCGCGGAGAGCACGGGGGTCGGATGAAGCGCTCGCTCCGATACGTCGCCGGCGGCCTCACGGGCGTCGCACTCGGCATCGTGCTCACCCTCGCGATCCAGGCGCGGTCGCTCCCCACCGCGCCCGTGGCGCCCAGGGGGCCGTCGATGCTCCTCACGCGACCGGCACCGCCGGAGACGTTCCTCGCGTGGGTACCGCGCGGTCTTCCCGACGGCTTCTCCGCGCGGGTGGCACGGCAACCGGAGATCGGAAGGCTCACCGTCGTCGCCGAGGACAACGTGTGGCTCGTCCGCTCGTGGAGCGCGGCGGGCGAGCTCCTCGACCAGCCCGTGCGTCCGTACCGGATCCCGCTCGACGTCGCTGCCGTCGACCCGCTGACGTTCGCGCCGTTCCTCCCCCCGGCGGACCAGGCGACCCTCGCGGCGATCGAGAACGGCGAGGGGATCCTCGGATCGACCTCCGCCTCCGTCCGACGGCTGGGTCCCGGCGCGGTGCTGGAACTCGGCGGAGGGAGGCGGATCCGGATCGCCGCGGTCCTGCCGGATGAGCTGGTCGGAGCTTCGGAGCTCCTCGTGTCGAAGGAGACTGGCCGCCGGATCGGGGTCACACGCGAGCGCTACCTCTTGGTGCGCCCGCTCGCCGCCGGGTCCATGACGTCCGCATCCCTCCGGCG
>DASSDW010000136.1:0-4086 GCA_035696925.1 Actinomycetota bacterium | reverse complement strand
ACGCCCGTGTCATGTCGCTGGGTGCCAAGGTGCTCAAGCCCGCGGCGGAAGTGGACTCCGCCGACAACTTCCAGGTCTACGCGGATCCGGCGGGCCACCCCTTCTGCCTGTGTTGGATCCAACGCCCTGAGGAGCATTAGGCGTCGGTCGAGGTGTTGGGGAGGAAGGCTTGGGAATCCAGGTCTCGATGTGGCGGTCCTCTGGTTACGCGCGTAAGCTCAACCCGCGATCGGTCCAGTTGCCACCGCGAAGGGGAGATGGGGCGTTCATCAACACGTCGGCTGCTTCCAGGAGCCCTCGCAATGACGTTGCTCCTGATTGCGAACAGTGGGTATCGGCAAGCCGAAGCGGGCCACATCACGAAGTGCTTCGGAAAGAATCCGGACATCAACAGATCGCATGATCCGAGTGGCTCGTTCCTGGTGGGTACGCCTGGGTCGGATGTCATCATCGGAAGTCCAGATAGTGATCACATCGAAGGAAGAGGCGGTCGTGACTTCATCTGCGCGGGCGGCGGAGACGACGAATTGCTCGGCGGGATCGGCAACGACAGATTGTCGGGCGGGCGTGGCAGGGATCTGATTCGTGGGGGTAACGGCTCTGACTTGCTCAAGGGTGGCGCCGCCACCGACACGGGTAAAGGGGGCCAGGGGACCGACACTTGCGTGAACGTCGAATCTCGAACGTCATGCGAAGTCGTTCCATGACCTGGCATCCCGCTCGCATCGTCCAGATCTCTGGATGGACGGAGTCCGCGGTCTAACGGAAACGAGGCCGACGAGATGACGTGCACTTCAGGGGCGGACTTGGCCAGCTGGCTGGGCCGCGAGGAAGGCGATCGAACGGTCGTTCCGACATCGGTATGTGAGTAGCGAAGGCGAGATTTGGGTCAAATCGGAACGCCTTCTGGGTGTTCTGCCCATAGACGCCCCTGATCACGGGAGCCAGATTGGTCGCATCGATATCGACCAAGGAGGCTAAGCATGGGTGGTCAGCGAAGGGGAAGGCCTGAGGGACCGGGGATGCCCGCCGCGCCCTCCGCGGGAACTCCGAACCTTGCTGAGCGACTCGACATCTGGGTGGCCGAGCGGGTGATCAGCCGCGCGGATGCCGAAGCGATCGCGGCCTTCGAAACTCGGCGCGCCCCGGTTCCCGGAGGTCGCGGGGTCACGCCCGTCACCGAGGCGCTCGCCTATCTCGGAGCGGCACTCGCGATCGCCGCGGGAGCAACGGTCCTGGGCGGCGAGTGGGACGGGCTCTCGACGGCGGGACGGATCGCCGTCTCTGGAACGATCTGGCTCGTACTGTTCGGCGTCGGATGGTACATCCATGGCGCGACGTCTCCGCCACGGATCCGGCTCGCGCGTGTTCTGTGGGCCCTCTCTGTCGCCTCGCTCGCCTGGACCGTGAGTTCGGTGGTGGCGGACGGCTTCCGAGCCGAGCGATGGCCCCTGTGGAGCGGCGCGGCCGCCGTGCTCTTCGCGGGAGCGCTGTACCTCGCCAGGCCGAGCACCCTCCAGCAGCTCGCCCTGGTCGGCGGGCTGATCCTTCTGGCGGTGGGTCTCGCCGAGGATTCCTCGACGGCGATGGGTGTCTCGTTGTGGGCCGTCGGGGCGGCGTGGATCCTCCTCGGGTGGCGTCGCCTGCTCGTCGAGCCCGAAACGGCATCCACCGTCGGGTCCCTCCTGATGCTGATCGGCGCGCTCCTGTTCTCGATAGGGCATGAGGAGGTGGGGGCGTGGTTGAGCGTCCTGACCGCGGCCGGATTGATCGGCGTCAGCGTCGGGATCCGACACACCGCGATGCTCGTGCTCGGCGCGATCGGGCTGTTCTTCTCGACGTTCGGGACGATCCAGCAATACGTGGAGGGCACGACCGGCATCGCGATCGGTCTCCTCGTGGCCGGCGTCGTCGTGCTCGCGCTAGCGCTCGTTGTGTCGCGCCTCACCAACCCGACCCGGTGGCGTATCCAGCGCGGACCAGCTTCCCTAGGATGAGCGCCCTCCCCGATTTCGAGTAGCGCATCTGTCGTTGACGTCTTCAGCGACCGCTCCATAGGCTCGGTGTCACTTGGTCGACCGCCCCCCGGTCTCCGGCGACCCCGGTTCCCCGCGGGGCACGAGAGGAGGGTGCACGGATGCGACGACGCATCTCAGGCCTCGTAGCGGTGATCCTGCTACTGGCCGTGTTCACACCCGGGACGGGCGCTCACGCCGCAACTGACAGGGCGAAGCGGACCGTCGACGTCGGGATCCAGCACATCGAGGCGGACAAGGCCTCTCAGCTGAAGCTGAACGCAGGGGTGAGGCGCGAGCTCCGTCAAGCGGCTTCCGCCTCCGCGCCGGCCACGGCGCAGTCCGTCGTCGGCGAGGAGAAGGAATGGGTGGCTGCTGACTTCTTCACCGGTCGCTTGTACCTCAAGGACTACACGCTCCGGGCGATCGGGAGCAACATCGAGGTGTGGGTCGCGAGCGACGAGGACGCGGTCTCGATCGGGACCGACTTCCCTGCCGGCGATTGCCGCAACGGCGTTCGGACCACGATCACCGACGAGCAGGTGGCGTACCTCGTCGATCAGTTCGACAACAACATCCTGCCGAAGGAGTCGGAGGCGTTCAGCGTCGCGCCGGATCGGGACGGGACGAACGCCGCCCTTCCCGGTGACTTCACGGGCGACGGTGACGACACGGTCGTGCTCGTGGACAACGTTCGTGACGACAACTTCTACGACACGAACAACTCCCAGGGGTTCTCGTACGTCGCCGGATTCTTCTCGTCGTCGTTCGGACAGCTCTTCGATCGCAACGTGATGACGATCGACGCGTTCGACTGGCTCCACCGGACCGGCGCGAACCCGCCGCATGAGCCGACGGACGACCTGTGCACGAGCGCGCCGGCTCGACCGTTCCTGTACGAGGGCGTATTCGCGCACGAGTACCAGCATCTCCTCTTGTCCTACGTGGACCCGGCGGAGACGACCTGGGTGAACGAGGGCCTCTCCGACTGGGCGCAGACGCTGACCGGCTACGTGGACCCGACCACGCCGATCACGGAGCTCGGCTACGACAGCCACGTCCAGTGCTTCCTGGGATGGCTGGGCGTCGAAACGGACGTGAATCCGATCCCACGGGACGGTGGTCCCGAGAATTCACTCAACCTGTGGGGAGACCAGACCGACTTCGAGTGGGAGATCCTCTGCGACTACGGGGCGGCCTACACGATGATGGAGCTCCTCGCCGACCGGTTCGGGGACGGCTTCATGGGTGAGCTCCATCGGGACCAGCTGACCGGCCTGGCCAGCGTGGAGTCGCTGATGGACGGCGCCATGTCCGCTCGCGAGCTCGTCGACCAATGGGCGGCGATGGCGGCCTTGGACGGCGTCCTGGACGACGGGGCGAACCTGAAGGGCGGCGCCAAGGCCGACTTCCAGGTGTCGACGCTCGACGCTTCGATCAACTGGGACACGATCCAGACATTCAGCACCGCCGGCGCGCCGCCGAACGGGTCGGACTACGTCCGACTGCGCGACGGCGCGGGGGCGTACCTCTCAGCCTCCGAGATCGATCGGGTCTCGTTCGACGGGGTGAACGCGTTGCCGCCGCTCCCGATCGATTGGGTCGTCGATCCGGACCCGCCGGGGCAGCCCGGTGATCCGGCCCTGCACTCGACGGACGCTGACAGTCGGAACTCGGTGATCCTGAAAGAGGTCGACGTTCCCGCGGGCACGCCATCGTTGACCTTCGACGCGGCCTGGGACCTGGAGACGACCTTCGACTTCGGGTACGCCCAGATCACGGACGACGGAGGTGAGACCTACACCAGTCTCGAGTGCACGGACACCGTGGACGACACGACGGGGGGGAATGTCGGACCCGGGTTCGGTCACGGGTTCAACGGCTTCAACGACGCTCCGACGTTCGCGCCGCAGACCTGTGACCTCACGCAGTGGCAAGGCCAGACCGTGGGGCTCGCGTTCCGGTATTTCTCGGACTCGAACACCCACGGCGACGGCTTTTGGGTCGACGACGTGATGATCGACGACACGTTGGTCTCGGACGGCTCGACCCTGGCGGGTTGGTTGTCCGC
>DASSDW010000135.1:0-3586 GCA_035696925.1 Actinomycetota bacterium | reverse complement strand
GGCCGCCATCGCCTAGGCCTCGTGCTCGATGGCGATCTCCGACAGGCGCCTCGCCACGGCTCGTACGGATGCCATCGCCGAGAGATAGTCCATCCGTGTGGGACCGACCACGCCGATCGTTCCGACCGTCGCCTCACCCGCTTTGAACGGCGCCGTCACGATCGACGCCTCCCACTCCCCCGTCGTCGGGTGCTCCGCGCCGATCGTCACCCACACGTCCTCGTGATCTGCGGCCACGTCCTGGAGGACCTGGAGCATCTCCTGCTCGCGCTCGAGGGTCTCGAACAGCCGGCGGAGCGTCTGATGCCGCCACGTCTGCGTCTCGTCGGTCAGGTTGGACACGCCGCCGACGACGACGTGCGCGGCGCCCTCCCCCTGCGTCGCGGTCCGCAGCGTCTCCGCGACGTGCAGGAGGAGATCGTGATCCACGGTGGATGCCTCGGCAGCGAGTTTCAGCAGGCGGGCCTGCGCTTCCACGTAGGTCAGCCCCCGGAGGGGCTGCAGCCGATCCTCCAGCGACCGCAAGAGGTCGACGTCGATGTCATCGGGGCGATCGATCACACGCTTGTCGACGCGTCCGTGCTGGCCGATCGCGAGGATCATCACGGTCGGACCCATGTCGATCAGCTCGAGACGGACGAGCGGCTCCTCGGCGGCACCCGGGGGGACGGCGAGGCCCGCGTACTGCGTGAGCCGGCTGAGCAGCTGCACGGATCCCTTCAGCACCTCCTCGATATCCGTGATCGCCTCCGCGAAGTAGCCGGCGATCGCGCGGCGGTGCGCGTCGCGCAGGCGAGCGCCGTGGGGCTGCGTGTCCACGTAGTGGCGGTAGCCGAGATCCGTGGGGATGCGTCCTGCGCTCGTGTGCGGATGCGTGAGGAACCCGAGCTCCTCGAGCGCGGCCATCTCGTTGCGGATCGTCGCGCTCGACACACCGAGACCCGAGCTGTCCGCGATCGTCTCGGAACCGACGGGTTCCCCGGAGCGGACGTACTCCTCGACCACCGCGTTCAGGACGGCGGCCTTCCGCAGACCGAGCTCGCGGCGCTGCTCCACCATGGGACCCATGCTACTGGCACTCTCGGGCCTCGAGTGCTAGGTGCACCAGTCGATGGCCCCCAGGGCGTCCAGGAGCTGGTTCGTCGCGGCCTGCGCGTCGCCACCGCCCTCGGCCACCTCGACGTAGCTGCCGATCGCCGCGACGACGTCATCCACGAGGTCGGCACGCTCCGGCTCCCCGGCGGCGCGCAGCGCATCGGCGTCCGCCGTCAGCGCGTCCGCCGCGTCTCCCAGGGCGCCGACCCGGAGGACCTGGACGTCCACGAGGTCGCGGCACACCTGGTTCGCGGGATCGTCGATCGGGGACGGTGATGAGGGCGTCGCGGTGGGTGAGGCGGCGTCGTCGGATCCCAGCGAGGTCGTGAGGAGGTACCCGGCGACGCCGAGCACGAGGACCGCGCCGATCAGGACCGGAAGCGGGGTTCCCACGCGCGAGACACCACGGCGGTTGCGCCCATGCGGTGTGCCGCAGTTGGGACACGTCCACGCGCGCACGCCCGGGCGGGTGTGATAGCGCTCGCCGCACACGGTGCACCGCACGAAGTGCCACGTACCGGCGCACACGAGGCACCGATAGCCCTCGGCGTCCGCATCGATCTCCTGGCGGGTCTGACACTGGGGACACGTGACCTGGGCCATCGGCGGCTCATGCTACCCGTGGCGACCTCGCGGAGAGTGTGCGAGCCGCGGCCGCCAGCGCGACCACGGCGGCGATCGTGAGGAGGCCCGCCACGAAACCGATCTCTTCTCGGAATCCGGGCGGCGGGGGGTCGCAGAGGCGATCCAGAACCCCTTGGAGTCGCCCTCGGAGCTGGGGCGCCGCCATCGACAGGTTCCGGAGCTGATACGGGTCCTCGGCGAGGTCGTAGAGCTCCCGCTCGCCCGTCTCGTAGACGGCGTAGAGGTATCGGGACGTCCGCACCGCGCAGTAGGTGGGGATGGGATTCGTTCCGCGCATGTGCTCGATCAGGAGGGCGTGGCGCCAGCCGTCCGGCCGTCCCTCGAGCAGCGGGAGCAGGCTCGTCCCATCCGCTCCCGGGAACGGCACCCCTGCCGCCGCCGCGATCGTCGGGGCGAGATCGATGTTCGCGACGAGGTGGGGGTCGATGCGTCCGGGAGCCGATCCGGTGATCCGATCGGCGCGGATCACGAGGGGGACCCGGATCGCCTCCTCGTAGGGAACCTCCTTCTTGACCCAGCGATGCTCGCCCCACAGCAGGCCGTTGTCCGACGTGAAGATCATGAGTGCGTCCTCGAGCCGTCCGGTGTCCTCGAGCGCGCTGAGCAACCTTCCCACGGCGCGGTCCATCGCCTGCAGCGTCCGGTATTGGTTGATCCTCAGGATGTCGAGATGCTCGGTGCGATCCGGACCGAACCGCGTCATCGCGCGCATGTGCGCCGGCTTGTCCGAGACGTCCGGCTCGTCGAACGACGGCGGTCGCCACGGAGGGAGGTCGGCGAAGAGCCCCCCGTCGTCCGGTGACGGGGTCGCGGGGGCGTGCGGCGCCGGCGGTGCGTAGACCGCGAACACGGGTCCGTCGGTGGATCGGATGAAGTCTTCGGCCCGAGTGGCCAGCAGATCGGTCGAGTAGTCCTCGACCGCGGCGCCGAACCGCTCGATCGTGCCGTCGACGGTCAGCGTGTACCCGAAGTACTGCGAGTGCACGAACGCGACCCAGCGGTCCCATCCCGGCGGCACGTAGCCGGCGAGCGCGTCGGATTGGTACGAGTCCAGGTACTTCCCGAAGAGCCCGGTGCGGTACCCGCCGGCGCGGAGCGCGGTCGCGATCGTGGTCGTGTCATCGAACGACTTGAAGCCGCCGTGCGGGAGGCCCTGCCGGTACACGCCGGTCGAGTGCGGATACTTCCCGGTCAGGATCGACGCTCTGCTCGGGCAGCAGAGCGAGCTCGTCGTGAAGGCCTCGGAGAACGTGACCCCGCGCTCGACGAGCGAGCGCTCGACCTCCGGCATCGCCCAGAGGGTGTCCCATCGCTGGTCGTCCGTGATGATGAGGAGGATCGAGGGCGGTTCCTGCTCCTGGGCCACCGCGGGGGTGGTCAGGCAGAGGGTGGCGACGACTGCAGCGAGACAGGCGGACGCGAGGCGGGACGTCCTCGAAGCGCGCCTGAGCGGGCCAAGAAGAGAGGAAGAACGAGCGGGCGGCATCGCGGGCGGAGCGTACCCCGTCCCGGTGCGTGACCGAGAAACTCCGGAGCCATGACAACCGATCGAGGCTCCAAGGCGTCCTACGATCGGTGACGGTCAACGATCGACGAGAAGGGAAGCGCGACTGGACGACGCCGAGATCCGCGGGTTCCTGGCGCGCGACTACCCGCGCGTGGTGAACGCCGTGGCCCTTGCGTCCGGGAGCTACCCCGCTGCGGAGGACGCGGTGCAGGAGGCACTGGTGCGAGCGTGGATCCGGTCGGAGCGAGGAGATCGGCTTGAGTCGCTGCCGGCGTGGGTGGCCGCCGTGGCCCTGAACAAGACACGGAGCGGCTGGCGGCGCGCGATGGCCGAGCGGCG
>DASSDW010000134.1:0-5411 GCA_035696925.1 Actinomycetota bacterium | reverse complement strand
CAGTGTTCGCGGATGTCCCTAGAGGTTCGCGGGCTCCACAGAGATGGAGTAGCCGGTCGTCTCGGGCCGGACGTTGTAGCGCTCCCGCTCGACGAGGCGCTCGTCGGCCAATAGGCCCGCATCGATAAGTACCTCGATCATCGCGTCGGCGGGGCCGTAGCCTGAGGGCTCCGGAAGCGGTTCGGAGGAAGTAACGACGATGCGGACGCCACCCCGAATCGGGAACGCATCCGGCTCTTCAGCGACGACGGCAGCAGTAGCCCGGAACAAGGGCAGGGCGTTGGGCGAGGTGCGGTCAGCGCATCGGCCGGGATCGTGTCGCGTCGGCGGGCGGGAATCCACGCTGAGGGAGACCGAGCGCATGCCTCAAGGGTAGTGCCGACGGGATGCCCGAGTGTTCGCGGAATGTACCGAGACGGGATTGATCTTTGGCGGTGGTTTTCCTTCGCTCGCCCCAACGGCATGTGGCTCAACGTCCAGAGGTGCAGCTCTGATATCTCGCGCGCGAGTGTCTATGCTTCCTCGGCCGGAAGACGCAGAGCTGCGTCCACCTCACTCGTGAGAAGGAGTCCCACCGGCTCGGAGAGCCCGAACTGAAGGGACTACGTCGTGGCCCAGGAACGCGACCGCCGCTGAGCGAGGGGTTACCTCTGCGGAACGCCGAGGCTGTCGGCGAAACGGCTGACCTCCTCTGTGTGCTCTTGGTAGTGGTCGAACGTCTCCTCCTTGAACCAGGAAGCCGCTTCGTCGGTGACCTCGGGGAGCGCCTGCAACGCGTCCCGCGCAGCCTCGCGATCGGCGAGGGCGCGCGACATCGCCTCCTGATAGAGCATGGACTTCGACTCCGCGGCCCACAGCTCGTTCTTGCCCTGCCAGACCTCGTCGGGGTCATCCTCGCCGGCGCTGCCGGTATCGCGGATCAGCGCCAGCTTCTCGGCGGCGACACCGGCCCACCTCCCATTGTGGAAGACGAGGTCGTTCACGGACCAATTGGGAACGACCCCTTCCTCCCCGCGACGGTGCTCCGGCACGCGGTTCACCTCCGCGACGAATTCGGCCCACGCGGCCTCTTCCGCCTGCAGCAGCTCCTCAGCCGACGGCATCAGCGTGTCCTCGGGAAGCCGAGGTCGACGGCGGACGTCGCGGGGTCTGGCCACCGTGCCGTGACGACCTTGCCGCGCGTGTAGAACTGGATCCCCTCGGGCCCGTACATGTGGTTGTCGCCGAACAGCGACGACTTCCACCCGCCGAAGGAGTAGTACGCGACCGGGACCGGGATCGGGACGTTCACACCGACCATCCCGACGTTCACGTCGAACTGGAACTGCCGGACCGCGCCGCCGTCGCGGGTGAAGATCGCGACGCCGTTCCCGTACGGATTGTCGTTGACCATCTTCAGCGCCTCGTCGTAGGTGTCCACACGCACCACGGAAAGGACCGGGCCGAAGATCTCGTCGCGATACGCGTCCATCTCCTCGGTGACGTGGTCGATGAGCGACACGCCGAGGAAGAACCCGTCGCCGCCGAACCGCGAGTCCTCGCGACCGTCGCGGACGACCGTGGCCCCCTGCTCGGCGCTCGAGTCGAGGTATCCCGCGACCTTGTCGCGGTGCTCGCGGGTGACGAGCGGACCCATCTCGGCTTCGGGATCGGTCCCCGGTCCGACCTTCACCTTCGGCAAGCGGTCGGCGATCTTCGCGACGAGATCGTCGGCGATCCCACCGACGGCCACGATCGCGGAGATCGCCATGCAGCGCTCACCCGCGCTCCCGTAGCCGGCCGAGACGGCCGCGTCGGCCGCCATGTCGAGGTCGGCGTCGGGGAGGACGATCATGTGGTTCTTCGCGCCGCCGAGCGCCTGGACCCGCTTGCCGGCCTTCGTGCCGTGCTCGTAGATGTACTTCGCGATCGGGGTCGAGCCGACGAACGACACGGCCTGGATCGTTGGGTCGTCGAGGATCGCGTCGACGGCGACCTTGTCGCCATGCACCACGTTGAAGACGCCGTCGGGGACGCCCGCGTCCCGAAGCAGCTCCGCGAGCACGAGCGAGGCGCCCGGATCCTTCTCCGAGGGCTTCAGGACGAACGTGTTGCCGCACGCGATCGCGTTCGTGAGCATCCAGAGCGGCACCATCGCCGGGAAGTTGAACGGCGTGATGCCCGCGACCACACCGAGCGGCTGGCGGATCGAGTAGACGTCGACGCCCGTGGAGGCCTGCTCGGTGAAACCGCCCTTCAGCAGGTTCGGGATCCCGCACGCGAACTCGACGTTCTCCAGCCCGCGCTGCACCTCGCCCATCGCGTCCGAGAGCACCTTGCCGTGCTGCGCCGTGATCGCCGCCGCGATCGCGGCCTTCCTATCCTCGAGCAGCTCGCGGATCTGGAACATCACGTCGGACCGCTTCGAGAGCGACGTCGCGCGCCACGCCGGGAACGCCTCGGCCGCGGCCGCGACCGCCTGCCCGACCTCGTCTGAGGTCGCGAAGTCGACCTCATGCGTCTGCTCGCCGCTCGCGGGGTTGAAGACGGGCCCGGTGCGACCTGACTCTCCGGGGACGACCTTTCCGCCGATCCAGTGACTGATCCGTTCCATCGCTAGCTCCTTCCTCCCGGGGGCTACGCTCGCGAGCTCGCTCCTTCAGCCCCCGACCCCTCGACCTCCCGCGGCCCCTCGGCCGTGACCAGGGGGCACCTGGGATCCGGCGCGAGCGAGCCCAAGAGCTCGCCGAGCCGCTCGTGCGCGGGGTCCAGACAGACCCGCCAGGCGCGCTCGGCCGGGCCGGCCATCACGTTCAAGTAGTACATCGTATGCCCTGGCGCCGCGACGCACGGGCCGTGGTAGCCGCGCGGGATCAGGAAGACGTCGCCGTCGCGAACGGTCACCGTCTCGTCGATCTCGCCGTCCGTGGTGTACGTCCGATGCAGACCGAATCCGTGCTCACCCCGGATCCGGAAGTAGTAGATCTCTTCGAGCGGAACCTCGTCCTCGGTGTGCTCGTCGTGCTTGTGGGGCGGGAACGACGACCAGTTCCCGTCGGGTGTGAGGACCTCGACGGCGATCAGTCGCTCCGCTTCGAACGCGTCGGCGGCCAAGAAGTTGTTGATCTGACGGGTCGCGACGCCCCCGCCGCGGATCTCGACCCCGACGGCGCCTGCGGGCACGTATGTGGGCGTGAGCGCCCGGGTCGCCGATGCGTTCGGAAGCGCGAGCTCGCAGCCGCCTTCGCTCCGAACGACCATCTCCGTTCCCGACGGGAGGTAGACGAAGTCCGAGACGCGTGAGAACACGTCCCGGCGGCCCTCGAGCTCGAACGTCGCGCTGCCGACCTCGATCGCGCATGATCCGGAGAGCGGGAGGGCCACCGCCTCGATGCCGTCGAGCACGATCCGGCGGCGGTCGCGCGGCCGGAGCGCGAGGACGCGGAGGCCGCTGAAGGACCACCCGGCGTCGGCGGGCGCGAGGTGCACCGGTTCCCCCTCGACCACGGCGGACCCCGCGGGGCGGAACAGGTCAGCCCGCACCGCGCGCTCCGCGGGTACCGTTCGAGGCGTGCGCAGGTCCCGCATCGTGCTGGTGGTGCTGGCGGCCGTCGCCGCGGTGACGGTCGTCGCCTCCGCGCGCCCGATCGAACCCACCGTGCGGTTCACGGACGAGACGCCGCGCGACCTCCGCGAGGTAACGACGCGAGCCTGGGAACGGTTCACTGCGGCCTTCCCCGGGCGGAGGGGATGCCTGGGCGACGTGACGGTGGGCGTGGCGTGGCAGCTCTCGGACCGCGCGAGGTACGAGCCCGATGCCGGGCTGGTCCTGATCCGCGCGCCCGGGACGGCGGGCAACCTCGAGGCGACGCTCCTCCACGAGTTCGCGCACCACGCGGAGCACCGCTGTCCGCCGAGCGCCGCGTTCCGCCGTCGATTCCTGAGCGCCGCGGGTCTGCCCGCGGGGACCGCGTGGTTCGGCGACGACGCCTGGGAGGGGATCCCCTCCGAGCGATTCGCAGAAGCCGCGGTCCGGCACGTGCTCGGCGAGCCACCACCGCACATCCTGATCAGGGTCAACGCTGACGAGGTCCGCGCGGTGGCCTCGTGGGCGGCCGGCGACTGAGCTCGGATCACACATCGACGAGCAGCGCTTCCACCTGGGCTTCGTCGGGCATCTCATCCGCACACGCCAGACGGGCGGCGACGTGGGCTCCCGCCGCGTTCGCGAAACGGATCGTTCTCGGCACGTCCCATCCCTCCAACAAGCCGTGACACACGGCCGCGCCGAATGCGTCACCGGCGCCGAGACCGTTGACGACGCGGACCGGCACCGGAGGGAACCGGTCCACGGTCTCCGCCCACGACGCCAGCACCCCCTCCCCGCCCAGCTTCACGATCGCGAGGTCCACGCCGAGGTCACGGAGCTTGCCGGCGAGCGTCTCGGCATCCCCGTCGCCCACGGCCACCCGGCATTCCTCGACGTTGCCCACCGCGACCGTGGCATGCTCGAGGGCCCGTCGCTGTTGCTCGCCCGCCTCGTCGGGCGATGACCAGAACGCCGGGCGATAGTCCAGGTCGTGCACCGTGATGCCCGAGCGAACCCGCGCCTCGAGCGCGGCGATCGTCGCCGACCGACTCGGCTCGTCGGACAGACCGGTCCCGGTCGTCCAGAAGACGCGGGCGTCTCGGATCGCGTCGAGGTCCAGCTCATCGGGAGCGAGCTGCATGTCGGGCGCCGACGGCTCCCGGTAGAACAGGATCGAGGGCGATTCCGGAGGGAGCAGCTCGCAGAACACGATCGGCGTGTGCAGCTCGGCGTCGGTCCCCACGAACCGGTCGTCGACCCCGAACCCCCGCAGGGCGGAGCGGACGTAGTCGCCGAAGCCGTCGGCGCCGACCTTGGTGATCACGGCAGTCCGGTGGCCGTAGCGGGCCGCGCCGACGGCGACGTTCGTCGGGCTCCCGCCGAGCGACTTCGCGAACGTGCGCACGTCCGCGAGCGGGACGCCGCTCTGCCCCGGATACAGGTCGACGCCTACGCGGCCCATCGTCACGAGGTCGTAGGGGCCGTCGGTGTCCACGTCAGCCCTCGGGCGTGCCCTCCTCGTCCGAGACGACGTCGGTCTGGCGCTCCACGACGAGCGGCTCGGCAGCGACGGCCTTCACCTCTTGTTCCAACACGGCCACGGCTTCCCGCAGCTCGGCGTCGTCGCCGGCCTCTCGCTGGAGCTCGTGCGCGAGGTTCTCGAGCTCCGCGCCCCCCGCCATCATCTGCACGAGCTGCTCGAGCCCCAGGTCCGCCTTCGCGAAGTCCCCGTAGACCTGACCTCGCCTGAGGATCACGAAGTGGTCGCCGACGGGATAGGCGTGATGTGGGTTGTGGGTGATGAAGACGACCGCCACGCCTCGTTGCTTCGCCCGGACGATAT
>DASSDW010000133.1:0-8905 GCA_035696925.1 Actinomycetota bacterium | reverse complement strand
GGCGTTCGGGAGGCGCACGAACCCGGTCTTCCGCTCGATCGGCGAAGAACTCGATCGCCGGAATGTCCCCGAGGGCCCGTCGTTCGTGATCAGTCCGGCCGGCACTCGCGCTCAGCGGATGAAGGAATCGCATGGATCTCTCGGGGTCTACAAGAGTTACGGCCGGATCGGTCGCCTCCGGCATCGAGTGGTGCCCGCCGGCTATCGGATCGAGCTCGCCTGGCCCCTCCGGGCGTTGGGCTGGATCGTGGTCGCGGCGCTCGCCTGGCTCGCATCACCCTGGCTCGTCGTGCCGGCGATCGTCGCGAGCGAGTTGGCGTGGCTCGTCGTGATGCGGTCGACGCCCGGCCGGCGCACGGTCCACACCGGCGATGTGGATCCGGCGGATCATCCGATGCCGTAGATGAACCACGACGCCTGACCGTCCGAGGGGATCTTCGCGAGGGGCGATGCCCCCTCCGGCACCGTCGGCTGCTCCGTCCGGTGAAGGACGAGGAACGGTCGGACGCCGTCCCGCTCGAGCCGAGCCGCTCGCTCCGGCCACGCTCGGACGACGTTGTCGATCGGGGCCGCACGGCAGCCGGCCGCGTACCCGACAATCGGGAAGCTGACCTCGCTGTACACGAGACACGGCCCCCGCCCCGCGAACACACGGACCCGGGACCCTGCCCGCTGGGCGGAGGCTCGCTGCTGCGTGACGCTCGCCTCCAGCCTCGTGGCGATCCCCACCTGGAAGAACACCGACCCGACGACGAGAGCCGAGGCTGCCACGATGGCGAGCCACCGGCCCGTCCGAGCCTGGCGTCGGTCTCGAGCCTGATCCACGATCCACCTGAACCCCAGTCCGGCGGGGATCGCCAGCAGCGCCAGAGCCGGAAGCAGGAACCGGGGCGCCTGTGCGTCGGTGAACACGATGTACTCGGCCGCGAGCGCGGCACCAGTCGCGGTCGGCACGACCAGCGACGGGAGGAGACGGGCGCCCGCGGCCGCCCGGACCCCAACGATCACGAGCGCCGTCATCCCCAGGAGCCAGAGGATCCCGGACGCGGGGACGTGCGGCTCGGCGACCGGGCCGATCGAGGGACCGTCGCTCAGGGCGAGGTACTGATGGACGTTCTCGAGCAGGGCCCACCGACCGGTGTGGCCGAGCCGTGCTGCGGCCGTGAAGGCCTTGGCCGGCGAGCCGAAACGACCGATCATCTCGACGAGCCAGGGCAGCCACCCCGCCACGAGTCCGAGCACGACGTGCACGGTCCACGCGATCGTCGCTCGTCGCACCGCGATCGGCAGGAGGATGAGCGCCGCGGCGAGGACGACCGCGTCGAGGGGTCGCAGCAGGGCGGTGACGGCGACGAGCCCTCCTGCCAGGAGTTCGTCGTATCGACCCTCGCCGGTCATCAGCCGGCGGGCGAGGATGGCAGTCGCCGCGACGGCGGTGAGGGCGACCCACAGGTTCGGCATCAGCTCGGATCCGTAGAAGAGCGCCGGCCAGGCGCCGGCGAACAACACGGCCGCCGCGACCGCGCCCAGTCCGATCACCTTCGCCCACGAGCGGAACGCCGCCGTCATCGCCACCGCGGAGGCGACGGCGAGGAACAGCCGCACGTGGACGAGGGAGCCCCCGAGCTGCAGCACGGGGGCCGCCAGGAACGTGATGCCGCGCGCCCGCGAGGGGACGAACGGGAGCGCGTCGGCCCCGGGAGCCACCTGGGACAGGTAGATCGCCTCGTCCCAGCTCGGCGGGCGGTCGAGCGAGAACGCGAAGAGCTGGAGGACGAGGAACGCCAGCCCAACGACCAGGAGCAGCCGCCGCGCGAGGGCGATCTCGTCATCCTTCGGCTGATCCATGCGCCGCCATCCTGCCGCACCTCGTGGGAGGGTGCGGTAGCCTTCGGATCATGCGCGTGCCCAGCCCCTTCGGCTGACCTCGCCCAGCCCTCGCCTCGGTCGCGATCTTCCTCGCGATCGAGTTCATGGACGAGCTGGTGTTCGGCCTTCGGGAAGCTGCGTGGCCGCTCATCCGTCGAGAGCTCTCGCTCTCCTACTTCCAGATCGGGCTCCTGCTGTCGATCCCCGGGATCCTCAGCACGCTCGTCGAGCCTGGCCCCGCCCTCCTCTCCGACATCGGGTGGCGCCGCTGGGTGGTGCTCGGCGGTGGTGTCACGTTCATCCTGGCGCTGTTCGGAACGGCGGCGGCATCCGGCTTCGGTCTCCTGTTGGCCGCGACCTGCGTCCTGTTCCCCGCGTCCGGCGCATTCGTGAGCCTCGCCCAGGCGACCTGGATGGACCTCGAGCCGGCATCGACGGAGCGGAACATGGCGAGATGGGTGGTCGCCGGGTCCGTCGGCGGCATCCTGGGTCCGCTCCTCCTCGTCGGCGTCGTCGGACTCGGATCCGGCTGGCGCGTGGCGACGGTGGTCGCTGCGCTGATGACGGTTCCCGTCCTGCTGTCCGCGCGACATCTCCGGTTCCCGCCGCCCCACCCTGACTCCACGGATCTCCGCGCGGCGGTCCGCGGCGCGATCGCCGCGCTGCGGGAGCGCCGGGTGCTGAGGTGGCTCACACTGGTACAGCTCACGGACCTCTTGGGCGACGTCTTCGTGGGGTTCGCGGCGCTGTATCTGGTCGACGAGGGGGGTGCCTCACCCAGCGTCGCCGCGGCGGGTGTCGGGATCCTGTCCGTGGCCTCGCTTCTGGGTGACGCGCTCATCATCCGGATCCTTCGGCGGATGGACGGCCTCGCGTGGCTGCGGTGGTCGGCCGTGGGCGCGCTCGTGGTCTATCCGGCGTTCCTCGTGGTCGGGTCTTTGGCCGGGAAACTGATCCTGTTGCTTCCGCTCGGGCTGGTCAGGGCGGGGTGGTACGCGATCGTGCAGGCCCGTCTGTACTCCGAGCTCCCGGCCCGAGGAGGCACCGCCATCGCGGTCGGGGCCCCGGCCGACCTCGTCGGAGTCCTCCTTCCACTCGCGATCGCCTCCGTCGCGGAACGGTGGGGACTGCACTCGGCGATGTGGCTCCTCCTCGGAGCGCCGATCGCACTGCTGACCCTGCTGCCGACCCGCGTCCGAGAGGAGTCCTAGACAGCTTCCCAGCCCTCGACGACCGCGTGGTCCTTGGGCTGTGGACCGGCCTGCGCGGCCCCACCGGGAGAGCCGAGACCGGTCGTCTCGAACCATTCGGCGTTGACCGCGGTGAACTGCTTCCATTCGGACGGCAGGTCGTCCTCGGGGAAGATCGCGGTGACGGGGCACACGGGCACGCACGCGTCGCAGTCCACGCATTCGTCCGGATGGATGTAGAGCATCCGCGGCCCCTCGTAGATGCAGTCGACCGGGCACTCGTCCACGCACGCCTTGTCCTTCACGTCGATGCAGGGTTCCGCGATCACGTACGCCATGTCCTCATCACCCTTTCGATCGGGCCGTACCCTCGGATGCTGCGTTGGAACCCTACGACCAGACGGGGTTCGGTAGCATCGCTGCAGGATGACCGCCGCCCGCACCGTGACCTCCCTGCTCGACGGCAGCGCCGCAGGGGACTCCCCGGGCGGAACCCTCACGATCGTGAACCCCGCCCGCCTGGAGGAGACGGTCGTCGAGGCACAGCTCGGCGACGCGGCCACCTTCCTCGACGCCTGCCGGCGGGCGAAGGCGGCGCAACCGACCTGGGCCGCGGTCCCCGCTCCGGTCCGAGGCAGGGCGATCCAGCAACTCGGCCGGCTCGTGGAAGAAAACATCGAGTCGCTGTCTCGGCTGATCACCCGTGAGATCGGGAAGCCGATCCGCGAGTCGCGCGGCGAGGTGCAGGAGGTCATCGATACCTGCACCTTCTTCCTCGGCGAGGGCCGCCGCCTCCACGGCCAGACGGTCCCGTCCGAGATGCCGGACAAACAGCTCTTCACGTTCCGCGTCCCCGTGGGAGTCGCGGGAATCGTCACCGCAGGCAACTTCCCCGTCGCCGTCCCCTCGTGGTACATCGTGCCCGCCCTGCTGTGCGGCAACGCGTTGGTCTGGAAGCCCGCCGAGTACACGCCCGCCACCGCCGAGGCGTTCGCCCAGCTGATCCTCCACGCCGGGTTCCCGCGAGGAGCCTTCCAGCTCGTGCTTGCAGACGGACCGCAGACGTTCGAGGGGATCGAACGCGCCCTGGACGACGGCGTGCTCGACAAGGTCGGGTTCACCGGCTCGACCGAGGTGGGGAGCCGGATCGGTGAGCTGTGCGGCCGTCACCTCCAGTCGCCGTGCCTCGAGCTCGGCGGCAAGAATCCGCTCGTCGTGATGCCCGATGCCGACCTGGACCTCGCCGTGGAAGGCGCGCTGTTCAGCGGTTTCGGGACCGCCGGCCAGCGCTGCACGTCGCTCGGCACGGCGATCGTGCATCGCGACGTCCACGACGACTTCATGGCGCGGTTCACGAAAGCCACGACGGACGCTCCGATCGGCGATCCCTCCGAGGACGTCCTGTACGGGCCGATGATCTCGGCCCGCTTCGGCGAGCGCTACGAGCGGTGGCTCCAGCTGATCCGCCCGCATCACGCCGCCTCAGGCTCCGACGGCATCGGCCGCATCACGGCCGGCAACCCACGGACCGGCTTCGTCGGCGATCCGGAGACCGGGCTCTACTACCACCCGGTGATCGTCGACGGCGTGACGATCGAGGACGATCTGTACCGCACCGAAACGTTCGGTCCGATCGTGGGCGTCGCCGCGTTCGACACGTTCGACCAGGCGATGGACCTCGCGAACGGGCACGGATACGGGTTGTCGAGCAGCATCTACACGAACGACCCCCTGCACGTCTTCCGTTTCCGCGACCGGATCTCGGCGGGGATGGTGAGTGTGAACAACTCCACGTCGGGCGCGGAGGCCCACCTGCCGTTCGGCGGAAACGGACGCTCCGGGAACGGGAGCCGGCAATCCGGCCTGTGGGTGCTCGATCAGTTCACCCGGTGGCAGGCGATGAACTGGGACTACTCGGGGCATCTCCAGAAGGCGCAGATGGACACGGCCGAGCTGGACGCAGACCTCGGGTTCCGCCTCCCCGCCGGCTAGGGCGAAGGCGACGGGGACGGCTCCCCGCCCGTCCCGGCCGCGAGGAGCTCGTTGGCCTGCTCGACGAGCGCCCGCGCCTGCTCCTGCTCCGACTGGTACGTGGCCAGGTCGCCGGCTCGGAGCGCCTCCTCGGCGGCGGCGAAGTGCGTCACGGCCTGCGACAACAGTCGTTCGATCTGCTGCTCGACGGTTCCTTCTCCACCGTCGGGCGGCGGCGGTTCCTCGCCCGTGACGGCACCGGTCGAGTCCTCGATCGCTTCGGTCAGGGTGCGCCCCAGGGTGACGGTCGATCCGTTGACCACCAACACCAGCTCGAGCTCCGGCACCGCCGACGTCCCGGCCGCCCGCACGTAGACCGGCAGCACGTAGAGGATCGATTCCTCGATGGGGATCGTCAGCAGGTCCCCGAAGAGGACCCGCGACCCGCCGGTCCCGAGGAGCGTCCGCGCCTCGGAGAACTCCTGGTCGGAGTTCACGCGGGCGAAGACCAACCCGGGGCCGTCCACGTCACGTCCGGACGGCAGGGTGAACGCAACGAGCTCACCGTAGCCCTCCTGGTCGGAGTTCGCGGCCATCCAGCCCACCATGTTCAAGCGGTTCTCCGGCTGGAACGGGATCACGAGATGGAACCGCTCCTCCGTGTCTCCCGGCAGCCGGAGCAATTGGTAGTTCGGCAGGAGCTTGCGCGCGCTCGCGTTCGGAGCGGGCGACGGGGAGCCGTCCGGGCCGATCACGTCGCTCTGCAACGTGGGGTCGCCCGGCACCTCCCAGAAGTCCTGCTTCCGGTAGAACGCGTCCGGTTCCTCCACGTGGTAGTTCGCGTACTGGAACGCCTGGGCTTGGAAGAGGTTCTCCGGGTACCGGAAGTGGGCCGCGATCTCCTCGGGCGCTTCCTCGATCGGGGTGAACACCCCGGGGAACGCCGTGCTCCACGCCTGCATGATCGGCTCGTCGAGATCCGCGTAGTACGTGACGGACCCGTCGTACGCATCGACGACGGCCTTCACCGAGTTGCGGATGTAGTTCACGTCCTGCCGGGGAAGGAGGTTGGCGGTGACCTCCGACAGGTCGACGGACTGGGAGTAGGGGTACGCGTTCGACGTCGTGTACGCATCCATGATCCAGACGTACCCCTCCTGGGTCACGGCCAGGTAGGGATCGGCGTCGAACGTGAGGAACGGCAGCGTCGCCTCCGCCCTGTCCTCGATGTCGCGCCGGAAGAGGACCCGGCTCTCGCTGTCGACCTGCCCGGAGATCAGCAGGTTCGCATCCTGGAAGCGCCACGCGAACAGGGCGCGACGGAGGTACCCGCCCAGCTCGATCCCGCCCTCGCCGGTGTACGTGAACGGGGTCTCTCCGGACGCGCCCTCGTAGTCGAGCTCCTCGGTCGCGGAGTTGACGACGACGAAGTCGACGTCGTCGATCTCCCCGTAGTAGATCCGTGGCTGATCCGTGCTCGGCTCTCCGTCGGGCGGGATGTCTTCGAGCGTGAGCAGCGGCCCCCCGTCCGACGTGGTCGAGTTCACCTGCGCGGCGACGGTCCCGAACCCGTGCGTGTAGACGAGGTGCTCGTTCTGCCAGGTGCGGGCCTGCTGACTGATGCCGCTCTGGGTCACCTCGCGGCCCGACACCATCAGCACCCGTCGCACGCCCTCGATCTCGTAGCGGTCCACGTCCACGTCGTTGAAGTCGTAGTACTGGCGGATCCGCTGGACCGACTCGAAGTTCTCCTTCAGGACGGAGGGGCGCCACAGACGGATGTTCGCGATCGTGGCCGCGTTCGATTCCACGTCGTCGGCGGTCACGACCGGCTGGAACGTCGGACGTTCCTCCAGCCGGATGTCGGTGAGACCGAAGGCTCGCTGGGTCCCCGCGATGTTCCGCCCGATGTACTCGCGTTCGTACTGCTGCTCGTTGGGTCTGACGCGGAACTGCTGGATGAACGCCGGGTAGGCCGTGCCCAGCAGGATCGACACGATGAGCAGGAGCCCGACGGCGATGATCGGGAGGCTCCAGACGCGGTAGCGAGCGTTCACGAAGAACATCACGGCGCACAGCACCGCGACGATCGCCAGGAAGGTGAGCGCGGGCAGCTGCGCCGTGACGTCCGTGTAGGAGGCACCCTGGACCACGCCGCGCTCGGACGTCAGCAGGTCGAAGCGACCGAGGTAGTAGCCCCACGCCTTCGCGAGCAGGATCAGCCCGAGGAGCACCGACAGATGCGCCCGCACCTGCGGGTCGACCTTGTCGCGGAGGCCGACCGCCTGCGGACGGATCCCGCCCTGGAGGAAGTGGCCGATACCGACGATCACCGTGATGCCGACGAGCGAGGCGAACAACCAGCTCTGGAGGTACTTCAGCCACGGGAGCGTGAAGACGTAGAAGGCGGGATCGCGGCCGAACACCTGGTCGGGGTTCCCGAACTCGATCCCGCTCGATGACCGCCACAGCAGGAACTCTTGCCAGTGCCCGGCGGCCGCGAGGCCGACGAAGATCGACAGGACCGCCGCGCCGAGCGGGACCGCCCACCGGAGGTACGGCTCGATGTTCTCCTTGAATCGCTCGACGATCTCCTGCTCGGGCGTCAGGGCCACGATCGTCGGGGCGAGACGGCGGGTCACGATGAGGTTGGCGAGGAGCAGGACGAAGAACGTGACGAAGAACGCCGACGCCAGACCGGCCTGGGCCCAGATCCGGGTCCAGAAGACCTGGGAGAGGTCGACCTCCCGGTACCACAGGACGTCGATGTAGAAGTTCGAGAGGAACGTGAGGATCAGGAAGCCCACGACCAGGATGCCGACGGCGACCAACGGCCAGCGACGCCTCGGGTACGGGATCCGGACGGTGGTGGTCGACATCGTGAGCAGCCTAGCTCAGGCCGTCGTTGCCGATGGGTCGAGCGCCGCCACGGCCTCCTCCAGCGTGGACACGGGGATCAGCTCGAGGTCTCCGGTGTCGACGTCCCGGAGCTCGCTGAAGTTGTCCTGGGGTACCAGGAGGATGTCCGCGTCGACGCTCTGCGCGGCTCCCACCTTGTCGGCGATCCCACCGATCGGCCCGATGTTGCCCTCGACGTCGATCGCGCCCGTCCCGGCGATCGTCCGCCCACGCGTGAGGTCACCGGGGGTGAGGAGATCGTAGAGCCCGAGCGCCCACATCAGACCGGCCGAGGGGCCGCCGATCTCGGAGCTCTCGATCGTGATCTCGAACGGGAACGGCTCGACGAGCACGATGCCGATCAGCGGCTCGTCGATGCCGGGGCAGCTCCCGCGGGCGACGTTGACGTTGTGCATCTCGCCGTCCGCGTCGACCCGGAACTCGATGGGATCGTCGATCGGGACGGCGTCGATGAGCCGCGATGCCTCTCGTCGTGAATCCACGGGCTCGCCCTCGATCCGGATGATCAGGTCGCCTGGGAACAGCCGCTCGTCCGCCGGGCAGTCGGGACCGACGGCCTCCACGAGGGCCCCGGGCCCGTGCTCCTTCGGATAATCGGTGAGCAACGAGAGGACGACCACCGCGGCGTCGATCTTGCTCTGATCCATCTGGGAGATCGCTCGCCGGGTCTCCTCCTCGGCGGTCAGGCCGGGGGGATAGACGACGTCCTCCCCTTCGACCGAGCGATCGGGATCGATCCACGTCGCGATCATCCCCAGCGCGGTCAACTTGTCGAATCGGATCGTGGTCATCACGAGGTGCCCGGCGGATCCGTAGGTCGGCACGCCCTCCACGTGGATCAGCGGCGCGATCTCCCGGGCGGGGCCGGCTCCGAACGAGTAGAACGGGAGGCGGATCCAGCTCACGGCGATCACCGCCGCGATGAGGAGCAGGAAGCCGGCGGACCGGAACGATCG
>DASSDW010000132.1:0-2883 GCA_035696925.1 Actinomycetota bacterium | reverse complement strand
GATGCCTCCCGTGACCCACGCGACCGCGAAGTTCCTCACGGCGATCGTCGCGTTCGCGGCGAGCTGGGCAGCGCTCCGCTGGTGGGTGTTCGCCGACATGGCCCACCCGTGGCTCCTCACGCTCGCGGCGGGTCCGGCCTGCGGCCTGGCAGCCCGATCCGCGCCCGCCGCGCCCGGATCGCTCCCCCCACGCACCGTCGCTCGACGACCTCCGCGTCCGCCGGGGTCGCCTCGTCGAGGCGGTCTGGGCTGCGACACCGGCGATCTCAAAGAACCCGGTGCCGGACGGTTGACATGAACACTTGGGATCCCGAGGTTCGCACGCTCCCACACCGACCGACGGACAGGCCAGCACGATGTCTCGGCTCGAACCCGGCTGATCTGAGAGCAGGCGCCCCGGGGCTCGCCGCGCGTTCCTGCTGGTAGCCTTGATGTTCGCATGACATTGACCAAAGAGGCCAGGCAGCAGATCATCCAGGAGCACGCCCTCTCCAGCGGCGATACCGGCTCCGCCGATGTGCAGGTGGCGGTACTGACGACCCGCATCGCGGAGCTGACCGAGCACCTGAAAACCCACAAATCGGACCACGCCTCGCGGCGGGGTCTGCTGAAGATGGTGGGTCGCCGTCGGCGCCTGCTCGAGTACATCAAGCGCGAGGACATCGAACGCTACCGAGCGCTCATCGCCAAGCTCGGTCTGCGGCGTTGATCTCGAGCGGCCGCCATCATCCGCAGCAGCGCGCCGGGGGCGCAAGAAGAGGAGTGATGCCCACGACCCACTGACCCGACCGGAGGCGGAGGCCCCACACAGGTCGGTTCTCAGTCGCGGACCCCCGGGACCGCGCGCAGCGCCCAGAACCCGCGCGCGCGCCGAACAGCGAAACCGGAGGCCCACCACTGACAACCGGCCCAGCCGCCTCCCGCAGCTGCGGCGCCACGAGGCGCCGCCCACAACAGGAGGTACGAGGCCTATGGCCACCAGCAAGTCGAAGCAGATCGGGAGCAAGGATCTGCTCCTCGAGTCCGGTACGTTCGCGAAGCTCGCAGACGGCGCGGCCGTCGTTCGCTATGGCGACACGATGGTGCTCGCCACGTGCGTGAGTTCCGCACCCCGGGAGGGGATCGATTTCTTCCCGCTCACGATCGACGTCGAAGAGCGGATGTACGCGCGGGGGAAGATCCCCGGCAGCTTCTTCCGCCGTGAGGGGCGTCCGTCGGAGACGGCGATCCTCACCGCGCGGTTGATCGACCGTCCCCTGCGGCCTTCGTTCCGCGAGGGCTACCGCGACGAGGTGCAGGTCGTCGTCACGGTCCTGTCCGTCGACATGGAGAACCAGTACGACATCCCGGCGATGAACGCGGCCTCGCTCGCGGTCGGGATCGCGGGCCTGCCGTTCGACGGTCCCGTCGGGTCGGTCCGACTCGGGCTGATCGGCTCGGCCTGGGTCGTGAACCCCACGTTCCAGGAGCTCGAGGAGGCCACGTTCGACATCGTCGTCGCCGGGTCGAAGAACGAGCAGGGCGGGATCGACATCCTGATGATCGAGGGGGAGGCTCCCGACGAGACCTGGCCGCTCCTCGCCGCAGGCGAGGGCGCAACCGCGCCCACCGAGGAGGTCGTCGCGCAGGGCCTCGAGCGGGCGAAGGAGGTCATCACCGAGATCATCGAGCTCCAGGAGGAGTTCCTTGCCGACGTGGGCGTGAAGCCCTCGGATGTCGAGCCGCACCCGCTGTACCAGCAGGACCTCTGGGACGCGCTCGAGTCGTTCGCGAAGGACAAGGTGCTCTCCGCCCTCGTGCCCGACCGGAAAGAGCGCGAGGCGAACATGTCGGCCGTCAAGGACGAGGCGAAGGCCCACGTCGCCCAGACGTTGGGAGAGGACGTCTTCGCCGCTCGCGCGAGCGAGTTCTCGCCGGCGTGGAAGTCACTCGAGAAGAAGGTCATGCGCGCACGGGTGATCTCGGACGGCGTCCGGCTCGACGGTCGCGGCCCGAAAGACATCCGGCCGCTCGCAGCCCACGTGGGGCTCCTGCCCCGCGCCCACGGGTCGTCGCTGTTCGAGCGCGGTGACACGCAGGTGCTCAACGTCACGTCGCTCGGGATGCTCCGGATGAACCAGATGATCGACACCCTCGATCCCGAGGACTCCAAGCGGTACATCCACCACTACAACTTCCCGCCGTACTCCACCGGGGAAACGGGCCGCGTGGGCTCGCCTCGCCGCCGGGAGATCGGTCACGGAGCGCTCGCGGAGCGGGCGCTGATCCCCGTGGTCCCCTCGGAGGAGGAGTTCCCGTACACGCTGCGACTTGTCTCCGACGTGCTGTCCTCCAACGGCTCGACGTCGATGGCCAGCGTGTGCGCGTCGACGCTCTCGCTGATGGATGCCGGCGTGCCGATCAAGGCGCCGGTCGGTGGGATCGCGATGGGGATGATCGCCGAAGGCGACACGTTCGTGACGCTGACGGACATCCTCGGTGCGGAGGACGCCCTGGGTGACATGGACTTCAAGGTCGCCGGCACGCGGGAGTTCGTCACCGCGATCCAGCTCGACATGAAGGTCAGCGGGATGCCCGCGGACGTGCTCGCGGGTGCGCTGCAGCAGGCCCGTGAAGCGCGCTTCACGATCCTCGACGTGATGGAGGCGGCGATCCCGGCTCCGCGGGACGCCGTGAACCCGATCGCGCCGCGGATCATCACGATCACGATCCCGGTCGACAAGATCGGCGAGGTGATCGGGCCCAAGGGCAAACGGATCAACGAGATCATCGCCCAGACCGGTGCCGACATCGACATCCAGGACGACGGCACGGTGTTCATCGGCTCGCACGAAGGTGAAGGTGCCGACGAAGCGGCCCGGATGATCGACGAGATCGCGAACC
>DASSDW010000131.1:0-2423 GCA_035696925.1 Actinomycetota bacterium | reverse complement strand
GCGGTCCGGTCCTGCGGGGCTTCGTAGGTCAGCGTCCAGTTGTGCGAGCCGTTGAAGCCCACGAGGGCACCGTGGACCGCCAGCCCTTTCAGGATCGCCTTCTGGTATGTCGGGATGTCCAGCGCCTCGACCTCGGCCACCTTCATGTCCACGAACACGACGTTGCCCATGGATAGCCGCGTCGTCGGGTCGTTGATCGGATCGCACGGGACACCCTTCGTGCCCGAGAGGTCGTACGGAGCGACGTTGTGACCCGACAGGCACCTCGCGTGCAATCCCACCGTGTGCCGGACGAATCCCGCGGCGAGTTCCTCCGGCCGGATCGGCTCCAGGCCGGTCGGGGGCTCCTCGTCGTTGTGGAATCCCGGCCCGTCCGTTTCGAGCCGGTACGAACGCCACGCATGGATCACCCGAGCGGTGTCGTCCACGAACGCCCGTTGGAAGTGGTACGTGTAGCCATCGGTCTGCTCGACCAGCCGGAACACGCCGTCGGATCCGCTCGAGGTCTGGACCCCGACCGGGCAGTGCACGAAGAGCCCGTCGATCTCCAGCGCGAACGGCGCGTTCGTCCCCGATATGACGATCTCGTACACGGGGTCCTGCTCCCGGGCGAAGTAGAACGGGAATCCCCACTTCGATCGCACGTCCGCCGTGATGTCCCTGGGAGGCCCATCGGACATGAGCGTCCGGATCATGACGTCGGAGTTCGGATCCACCTTCGACGTGTCCAGCGGCGTGTTCCACACGCTCGTGTCGGAGAACAGGTGCCAGTCGAGTCCGGGCCAGTTGTCGATGCTGTACAACCCTTCACCGGAGATCGGCGACGGGCTGGGAGTCGGCGCGGGC
Source organism: Actinomycetota bacterium (assembly GCA_035696925.1). GTDB lineage: Bacteria > Actinomycetota > UBA4738 > UBA4738 > HRBIN12 > JAJNBA01. The sequence goes on along the minus strand of DASSDW010000131.1, from coordinate 1,577 downwards.
GGCGTCGGGCTCGGGGTCAAGCTCGCAGTGGGCGTCTGGCTCGGCCCAGGAGGCCGGTCCGGCTCGCCCCATCGACGCAGCGCCAGGTAGGCCGCCCCTACAGCCAACGCGCTCAGGAACACCCTCCGAGGCACGCCTCTACGCATGACACGCGATGTTGCCAGAGTCAGCGACCGTGTCGGTGCTTCCCGCAACACGGAGGAACGTCGCCGATCAGCCCATTCGGCGTCGATCGTCCTCGAGCATCGTGCGGAACATCCTCGTTCGCGAGCACGGGGAACCTCATCTCTCCTCCTCCTCGGCGAAGGCCTCCAGCGCGATCCTTCCGAAGGCGTTCTGGTCCCCGCGTGCCGCTCTGCACACGTCGCAGTCGTGCCCCTCGGTGTGCGACGCGGCCACCGCGTCGATAGCGATCTTCAGCATCTCCACGTTCATGTCTTCCTCGTCGGAATACCCACCGGCGGAGCTCCATGAACGCCATCTGTCACGGGGCCTCGGCGCTTTGACCACGAGAAGCCGGGAGGCGGTGGCCGACACAGAGAGCGAGTCAGGCTGCGAAGGTTCACTGCCCTCTCCCGCCTCAACCGAGCGACGTTCCGGAGCTGATGCGGATCTCGGACGAGGTCATAGAGTTCCTCTTCGCCGGTCCCGTATCGGACGAACGTGTAGCTCCTCGTTCGGACCCCGCAGTATGTCGGAACATCCGATCTGGCCCGTAGGTGCTCCAGAACCACCGACCGGCGGATGGAAGACGACGTGCCCGTGATCAGTCTCCGCATGGAGATGCCGTCCGTCGGCAGCGAGGCGCCGGCGAAGTCGACGATCGTCGGAGCGATGTCGACGTTGGAGACGAGGGCGCTCGACACCGCTCCGGCTGGCACACGGCCAGGGAGGCGGACCACCATCGGTACGCGGATCGACTCCTCGTACGGGACCATCTTCTGGTTGAGCCGATGCTCGCCGACGCTGTTCCCGTTGTCGGAGACGTAGATGATCAAGGTATTACCAGCACGATCCTTGTCCTGGAGCGCCGTCACGATCCGCGAGACCATGTCATCGACCGCGAGCAAGCTCTCCCAGCGCTTCCGCTGCCGCTGCGCCAGCGTCCCAAGGTCCAACAAGCCCTGCCGGCGCACGAATCGAGGCTTGTCCGACAGGTCGCGCTCGTTGACTGAAGGCCCCAAGGGGACGGGAGCCCCGGAGAGGGTTCCGGCATGACGCGGTGCCGGAGTCGCGGGGTTGTGGGGTGCGTACGGTGCGACCACCATGAAGAGCGGCGTCTGGACTGAAGTGCCACGGATGAACGAGACGGCGCGGCTCGCGATCACGTCGGTCGAATAGTCCTCGGGTCGAGAACCGAACTGATGCCGCCCGAGGCCGTCGAACATGTCGTAGTCGTAGTAGTCGCCGTTGACACCAGTGAATGTCAACCACTGGTCCCAACCGGGTGGGGCAGGGATGTCGTTGCCTCCGTAGCCGTTCATGTACTTGCCGAACAAGGCTGTCCGGTAGCCGACCCGGTCCAGCGCGGTGGCGATCGTGCTCGACTCGGACGGCCGGAAGGCGTGCCATCCGCC
>DASSDW010000130.1:0-2904 GCA_035696925.1 Actinomycetota bacterium | reverse complement strand
CAGCGTGAACCTCGACCTGATCTACGGCGCGGCGGGGGAGACGCTCGAGTCCTGGGAGCGGACGCTCCGGGAGACGATCGCGCTCGAGCCGTCGCACATCAGCGCGTACGGACTCACGATCGAGCCGGCGACGGCGCTCGGCCGACAGGTGGCGCGGGGCGACGTTCCGGCGCCGGATCCCGATCTCCAGGCGGACATGTTCGAGGTCGCCTGTGGCCTGCTCGGCGACGCCGGGTACGGCCACTACGAGGTCTCGAACTGGGCGCGACCCGGATACGAGTGCCGCCACAACCTCGGGTACTGGGAGCGCCGGCCATACGTCGGGCTCGGCGCGGGCGCGCACGCGTATCGCGACGGCCGCCGATCGTGGAACGTCCGCCCGCCCGAGGAGTACCTCTCGATGGTCGAGCGCGGGGAGCTGCCGGTCGGTGGGTCCGAGGAGCTCGAGCCCGCCGACGCTTACCTCGAGGAAGTGTTCCTCCGGCTCCGGATCCTGCAGGGCATCCCCGCGAGCTGGGTGGACGACGGCCGCGCGGCTCCGTTCCTGGAGACCGGGCTCCTGTTCCGCGACGAGGACCAGCTCGTCCCCACGGAACGCGGGATGCTGCTCCTGAACGAGCTCGTCCTCGGTCTCACCAGCTAGCGGTCATGCGTTGGGATGCCAGTCGACGCCGCATGCGGGGGCCGTTTGGTCGCCGATCCCAGTCGACTCGTCCCACGGCACGGTGTAGTCGTTGGTCCCGATCACGTGGAAGAGGCCGTCCGCTTGCAGCTGGAGTCGGGTGATGTGCACCTCCTTCGGTTGCTCGCTCTCAACCGGTGACCACGCCCATGACCACACGATCACCGGCGAATCGGGGAAGCCCTCACACGTGATGCTGCTTCCGTAGCCCGCGTCGCCTCCGGCGCTGATGTGGAGCGGCTCGCCGGCCTCTAGATCCGCGGGTGCATGTCCCGGTTCGGCGACCACGACGGCACGGATATCCATCCCGCCGCTGGGATACTCCTCGACCCGCACCACGTAGTAATCCATGATCGAGAAGTAGTCCGCGACCACGAGCTCCTCTGCGCCGTCGCCGTCGAGGTCCGTCGCGTCATACGGCATGCAGAGGGTGTAACAGCGCCATGGCAGGTCGCTCCACATGTCCGCACGGCCGTCACCCTCGAGGTCGGCCACCACGACGTACGCGCCGACACGGGCGTTCGCCGGGCACGTGCCGTCATCCTTCGTGGGAACGCCGACCCAGGCGAACCCATCCTGGCCTCGGCCAAGGAAGTCGATCCCCCTGAGTCGGTCCGAGTGGCAGAGGTTGAAGCCGAGGCCGACGTCCTCGCCCTCTGGGATCGGGGCGGTGGTCGGATGCGGGCTCGTCGGCGAGGACCCCGCCGGGACGGGCTGCCAGGCGAGACCGTATGCGCCTTCGGTGGTGTGGTTCGTCAAATCGGCCCCGTCACGACGGATCGTCCAGACGTCGAAGTCACCTTCGTCGTCGCTATCGGTGAGTGCGAGCGAGCTCGTGAACGCGATCAGCTGCCCGTCCGGCGACCACACGACGTCACCGATGTCGGAGTCCTCAGGGACCGCGACATCACCCGCGGGCTCGCCGGAGGGGTCGATCAGTCGGATCGCGGAGACAGGGCCCCGTCGCGGGCCGACGGCGTATGCGATGGAGCCGTCCGGCGCCCAGGAAGGGCTCCACTCGCCGAGCTCGGGCGTCTGCGTGAGGTTGGTGAGTCCTGATCCGTCCAGCCGGACCGTGTACAGGTCGGACAGTTCGTCGTGGTTCGCGCCGCGCGTGAGCCCGACGAACACGAGGATGCGCCCGTCCGCCGACCAGTCCGGCTGGCGGACGTCGAAGCCTTCGATCTCCGCGACGAGTCGTAGGCCGGAGCCGTCGGCGCTCATCACGTAGATGCCTGTTCGCTCGGCACCGGATGGCATCCCGGCGAACGCGATCATCGTTCCGTCGGGTGACCACTCCGGGTCGCTCGCTGACTTGATCGGGTCCGTCAGCTGGGTGGGCCCTCCGCCCTCGATCGGGACGGTGACGATCGCGTCCTGAGGCGTGTTCGCGAGGAACGACGGCTCCCAGTACGTGGCGACGATCGTGGTCCCGTCCGGCGAGATCGACGGATCTTCGTACCAGAGGTCCGCTCCCGACGTGATCCGCCGCTCCCCTTTGACCCCCAGACGGACCGCGAACAGGTGCCGCGACGAGTCGGGGAAGATGTCGCGAGCGAAGACGATCTCGCCGTTCGAGGGCAGCACGACGGGCGAGGGGCTGACGGCTGGGCCTCGGCTATCAGGCTCGAAGGCTTCGCGCAGGGCCACGAATCCGCCGGCCGTCGCGGCGAGCACCGCGAACGCGACCAACCCGGCCTGGATCCGACGGAGGCGTTCGCGCTGCGATCGCCGAGCGACGAGCTCATCGAACAGCTGCTCGCCGTCCAACGTGCGCTCGGCCCGTTGGAGCTGTCGTGTCAGCTCGTCATCGACCTTCGACATCGTTCGCCACCTCGTCGTCGTGAATCGCTAGCGCCTCCACCAGGTGCGTCCGCGCCCGCGCCAGCGAGCTCTTCACGGTGCCTTCCCCGATCCCGAGCACGGCCGCGACCTCGGCGGTGCTCATCTCGAGCAGGTACCGCAGGACGGCCACCTCACGCTGGCGGCGGGGTAGTGCCGCGAGCGCCCTCGCCACATCCACGTGATCTCCGCTTGGCTCGGAGGCGTTCCCGGGCGCTCCGGGCAGCCGATGTCGCGCGCGCCGCTCGGCCATCGCGCGCCGCCAGCCGCTCCGTGTCTTGTTCAGGGCCACGGCGGCCACCCACGCCGGCAGCGACTCAAGCCGATCTCCTCGCTCCGACCGGATCCACGCTCGCACCAGTGCCTCCTGCACCGCGTCC
>DASSDW010000129.1:0-13329 GCA_035696925.1 Actinomycetota bacterium | reverse complement strand
GCCACGCGTGCCTGATGGGTCTTCCCTCCTTCCGGACCACCCCGAGAGGCGTCACCACGACTCGACGAAGGGAGAAGAGCGAGACCGCCACCGAGAGCGCCATCACGCCGATGACCACGACCGCGACCACAGCCGCGGGAGGAGCGATGTCGCTGGCGAACCAGCGATCTCCCGGCGGAGCTTCGGCGGCGATGATCGGCCTCGCAGCCAGGAACAGCACGCCACCGAGCGCGCAGCCGAGCGCGGCCGCGAGCAGGCTCTCAGCGGTCGCGACCACGCTGACCTGGGCGGGCGTGGCGCCCACGAGTCGGATCGCCGCGAGCCGCGATTCACGAGCCGATGCGGAAAGCCTCGCCCCGGTAGCCACGAAGACCACGATCGGGATGAGCAAGCCGACCGAGACGAGGAACAGGACCTGCGTCAAGGGCTGCTCGACAGCGAATCCCGAAGGGATGCCCCCCGTGTCCGCGGTCTCCGGCCCGAACCCCACCACTTCCAGTGCTCGTCGCCGCTGTAGCTCGCTCGGTTCGATCCCCACGTACGCCACCAACTCGCCGGGATGGAGGGTCCACCGCTCGCCCAAAGTGCGCACGACGACCCCGGGCAACCGAGGACGGAGAAGTGATCCCGCGTCGGACGACAGCAGTTCGGTCAGTGCGTGAGATGCGACGATCTCGCCCGGCGCGGGGAGCCGTTCGAGCCACGGGGGCGGAGCAGGATCCCCCACCTCCGCGAGGAAGTAAACCGTGATCGGCTGGTCGCCGAAGGCGGTATCCGCGAACTCGACGAGAAGGTGATCCGCAGGCGGGCGTTGCCCTCCTTCAGCGAAAAGGAAATTGCGGGCACGCTGTCGTTCGTCGACCGCTCCCTCAGCCCAGAAGATGCCGAGAGCGCAAAGCAGGAGCCCGACGGCGAGCGCGATCCCGCTCGCGATCAGGAGGAGGCGAGCAAGACCCTGTCGCCCCGCACCGACCGCGAGTCGGAGTCCAAGGCCCAGATCGGATCTACGTGTCACACCGGCACCGGTGCGTTCGCGACCCGGCCGTCCCGGACGATCAGTTCGCGATCGGCATACGCCGCGACGCGGACGTCGTGCGTGACGAGGACCACGGCGGCCCCTTGCTCCTTCGACGTTGACACAAGCAGCTCCATCACTCGCTCGCCGGCGAGGGAGTCCAGTGCGCCCGTCGGCTCGTCCGCGAACACGACGCGTGGCTCGTGGATCAGCGCTCGCGCGACCGCCGCGCGCTGCGACTGCCCGGCGGACACCTCACCTGGCCGGTGACGGGCCACGTCGTCGACCCCTAGTCGCTCCAGCCACCTGGCCGATCCTTCGAGCGCCTCCTTCCTTGGGCGCCTGGCCAGCAACAGAGGCAGGGCGACGTTCTCGACCAGATCGAGCTCTGACACGAGCTGGCCGAGCTGGAAGACGAAGCCGAACGATGAACGGCGAAGTTTCGTCCGCGGACCCTCACCCAGCGCATCGATCCGCTCGCCGTCGAACCGGACCTCCCCTTCATCGGGGCGGATGATCCCGGCCAGGCAATGGAGGAGCGTGGACTTGCCCGAACCGCTCGGCCCCATCACGGCGACGATCTCGCCCGACCGGATAGATACCGATACCCCGTCGAGAGCTGTCGTCTTGCCGAACCGCTTCCTGAGCGAGGTCCCGCTCAACATCGCCTCATCCATCGGCCTCCAGCTCCTTCCGCAGCATGTCGAGCCGGGCTCCCGTCAGTTCGATCCAGCGCAAATCGGCCTCCAGATGGAACAGGGCGAAGTCAGAGGCAAGCGCGTCCCCGACGTCCCCCGAGGTCTTCTTCCGCGTCAGCTCCCTCATGGTCTTCAGGTGTGCTGACCGCTGTGCGTCGAGGATCTCCTCGGCAGGTCTCCCCGAGAGGAGCGCCAACACGACCTTCGTGAACTGCGTGCTCTGGAGGGAGCTCCTGGGGTCGACAGGTTCGAGCAGCCACTCCTCGAGCCGGGCGACTCCATCGGAGGTGATGGCGTAGCGCTTCCGATCGGGCCCTTCCTCACGCTCGACGGCATCCACCACCACGAAGCCGTCACGAAGGAGTCGTGAGAGTGAGGCATAGACCTGACCGAAGCGCAACTCCCTACCGTTGGGGAACAGCCGGTCGTAGAGGTGCTTCAGCTCGTAGCCGTGCCGGGGACGCTCTTCCAGGAGCCCGAGGAGGGCGTGACCGGTAGACACGGTTCGACTATACCCCCAGTGTATAGCTTCAGGTCAAGTGCCAGGGAACGGTTTCCAGGGTGGCTCACCTGGGAACGAACACCCGGGATGAGCGTCGTGAAGTCTCTGTGGGCAAGTGTCCAAGGTGATCCGCTTTTCATGCGCCGTGTGAACGGCTGGCTCACGGTGTTCTGGATCGTGATGATCCCGGTGTCGATCCTGACCGGCTGGATCAGCAGCGTGACCTACGTCGCGGCCCTCTCGCTCTGGGCCTTGGTCTCCGGCCACTGGTCCGCCTGGCAGGCCGCACGGGTGGAGGTGGAGCAGGCAAAGGAGGCCGAGAAGCGGGAGCAGGAGGACCTCGCCGGAGAGGTCGTCGATCGCGTCGTTGAGGAGACCGAGGTCGAGCCGGACCGCACCGGATCACATGCCTCGGTGTGATCGTTCCTAGCGAGGGATGAACTTGCGGCGGATCCAGTAGTTCAGGACGACGAGGCCACCGATGAGCACGAGCAAGATCGTGACGCCGACCACGGTGGGCACGTCGTCAGGCACGACCCTCTGGATGAGCAGCCAGACGATCGCGAATTCGATGAACTGGATCCCGAACCAGACGAACGGGATCTCGAGGGGGTGGATCCGCGGAACCGGGGATCGCCCATCGGGGCGGGTGTCCATGGCGTCATCGTATCCCCAGCACGCAGCGAACGGGTCGGCCGGTCGGGGGGTTGACACTCAGAAGGGCACCGCCCAGACTGGCTCGACCATGAAGAGCGCGAGGACCACGTCGAGCACCGTCCTCGTACTTATTCACTAGGCGCGGCCGGGCCCGAGAGGCCCGCGTCCCGCGCCGACACCCTCGCCCCGCGGGGGTTTTTTTCTGCCCCAGACCAGCCGAAGCAAGAAGAGCGATCGAGAGGCCAAGAGCCGAGCCAAGGACCCAGAAAGGAGCATCAGATGCGCTACGAGTTCGAGAAGGACGGCGCCACCGTTGCCAGCGTGCTGTGGGAAGGACCCGGCCAGGTGAGCGTCGAGACCGATGATCCGAGCACGAGGACGACAGTCGAGCGCTACCTGTCCTCCGAGGTCACGTACCTGAGCGGCTTCGGCGGCGAGGAGCTGCAGAGCAGGCGTCGCGACTGGACCCCGTGGGAGTTCGAGCGTGCCTGTCGCAACCTAGCCCGCCGTCTGGGGGCCACCGTGAAGCGGGTCGAGACCGGCCCCGTCGAGGAGCGGCAGGCGGTCGCGGGATGAAGGTCAGCGGCGCCCAGGCGCTGTTCAAGGCCCTCGAGGGCGAAGGCGTCGACATCGTCTTCGGGATCCCGGGCGGCGCGATCCTGCCGGCCTACGACCCGCTGATCGAGTCCGGGGTCCGCCACGTGCTGTGCCGGCACGAGCAAGGGGCCGGGCACGCCGCGGAGGGCTACGCCTGGGCCACCGGGAAGGTCGGCGTCGCGATCGCCACGTCGGGCCCGGGCGGCTGCAACCTCGTGACGGCGCTCGCCGATGCGAAGATGGACTCAGTCCCGATCGTCGCGATCACCGGACAGGTTCCCACGCCGGCCGTCGGCAACGACGCCTTCCAGGAGGCGGACATCACCGGCATCACGATGCCGGTCACGAAGCACAACTTCCTCGTCACCGATCCCGGCGAGGTGGCCGAGACGATCCGCGAGGCGTTCCACATCGCGCGCACCGGCCGACCCGGACCGGTTCTCGTCGACCTCCCGAAGGACGTGCTGGTGAACGAGACGACCTGGAGCTGGCCGGATCAAGTCGATCTCCCGGGCTACCGGCCCACGACCAAGGGCAACATGCGCCAGGTGGTGGAGGCCGCGAAGCTGATCCTCGAGGCGAAGCGACCCGTCCTCTACGTCGGCGGCGGCGTGATCAAGGCGGAGGCCACCGAGGACCTGTACGAGCTCGCGACGGTCGGACACCTACCGGTCGTCACGACGCTGATGGCGCGCGGCGCGTTCCCGGACGCCCACGAGCTGTGCCTCGGGATGCCGGGGATGCACGGCGTGTACACGGCGGTGACCGCGATGCAGAAGGCCGATCTGCTCGTCGCGGTCGGGGCTCGCTTCGACGACCGTGTGACCGGCAAGCTCGCCACGTTCGCGCCCGACGCGAAGATCGTGCACATCGACATCGATCCCGCGGAGATCGGCAAGAACCGGAAGGCCGACGTCCCGATCGTGGGGGACTGCAAGGACGTGACGGCGAAGCTCGTCGCGGAGCTCACGCGTCGTCAGGACGAGGCCGGCATCCCGGACCGCAGCCCGTGGCTCGAGCAGCTCGCCGCGTGGAAGGCGGAGCAGCCGCTCCGATACGACCAGGAGCCGGACGGACCGCTGAAGCCGCAGTACGCGATCGAGCGGCTCCGCGCGCACAGCGACGGCGACACGATCGTCGTGGCCGGCGTGGGTCAGCATCAGATGTGGGCCTCGCAGTTCTGGTCCTTCGAGAAGCCGCGCACGTGGATCAACTCGGGCGGGCTCGGCACGATGGGCTTCGCGGTGCCGGCGGCGCTGGGCGCGGCGGCCGGACAGCCGGACCGGCGCGTGATCGCGATCGACGGCGACGGCTGCTTCCAGATGACGTCGCAGGAGCTCGCCACCTCGACGACGGAGAAGATCCCGTTCATCACGGCGATCATCAACAACGCCTACCTGGGGATGGTTCGGCAGTGGCAGGAGCTCTTCTACGAGGAGCGTTACTCGCAGGTCCACCTCGGCTACGACGTGCCCGATTACGTGAAACTCGCCGAGGCGTACGGGGCGGTCGGCTTGCGGGCCGAGCGAGCGGACGAGGTGGACGCCGTGATCGAGAAGGCGCTTGCCGTCGACGATCGGAGCGTCGTGATCGACTTCCGCTGCGACTCGAAGGAGATGTGCTTCCCGATGGTCCCGGCGGGCGCTTCGAACGACGACATCATCACGGGGCCCGAGGGCCTGCAGCCGCAGGACGACCCCGCGGAGGCACCGATCGCATGAGCCTGCACACGATCTCGGTCCTCGTGGAGGACAAACCCGGCGTGCTGACGCGCGTGGCAGGTCTCTTCTCGGCACGCGGCTTCAACATCGACTCGCTTGCGGTCGGGCCGACGGAGGCCGAGGGCCTCTCGCGGATGACGATCGTCGTGCACGTCGAGACGAAGTCGCTCGAGCAGGTCACGAAGCAGCTGAACAAGCTGATCAACGTGATCAAGATCCTCGAGCACGAGCCGGGCACCGCCGTCGAGCGGGAGCTGATGCTCGCCAAGGTGCGGGCGAAGGGTGACGCGCGAGCGAGGATCATGGAGATCGCCGAGGTGTTCCGCGTGAGCATCGTCGACGTGACGAAGACGACGCTCACGGTCGAGGCCTCCGGCAAGCCGGAGAAGCTCGAGGCGCTCCGCGAGCTGCTGTCCGAGTTCGGGATCGTGGAGCTCTCGCGGACCGGACGGATCGCGCTGGCGCGCGGCGATCGGGGGATCAGGGAGAAGAGCGGTCTTCGGGTCGCGAAGGCCGTGGGCGCGGAGGACGCGCCGGAGTGGACCGGCGGCGGGGTCTAGGGGGAACGATGGCGACGATCTACCACGAGCAGGACACGGACGTATCCGCGCTGGCGGGGCAGAAGATCGCGATCCTCGGGTTCGGGTCGCAGGGCCACGCGCACGCGCAGAACCTGAAGGACTCGGGACACGACGTGCGTGTGGGCCTGCGACCCGGCTCCTCGAGCCGCACCAAGGCGGAGGAGGCCGGTCTGCGGGTGGTCGACACCGCTGAGGCGGTCGAGGAGGCCGACGCCGTGATGGTCCTGCTCCCCGACACCTCGCACGGGAAGGTGTACGAGGAGGAGATCGCCCCCCACCTGAACGCCGGCGACATGCTGATGTTCGCGCACGGCTTCTCGATCCACTTCGGGACGGTCACCCCGCCGCCCGACGTCGACGTCACGATGATCGCGCCGAAGGGGCCCGGTCATCTCGTGCGGCGCACCTACGAAGAGGGCATCGGGACGCCCGCGCTCGTCGCGGTCCACCAGGACGCCACCGGGAAGGCCCGCCAGCGCGCGCTCGCGTACGGCCACGGGATCGGCGCCGCCCGCGCGGGCATCATCGAGACGACGTTCGAGGAAGAGACCGAGACCGACCTGTTCGGCGAGCAGACGGTGCTGTGCGGCGGGCTGTCCGAGCTGATCCGCTCCGGCTTCGACACGCTCGTGGCGGCCGGCTATCAGCCGGAGATCGCGTACTTCGAGTGTCTCCACGAGGTGAAGCTGATCGTCGACCTGATCTACGAGGGCGGTCTCTCCTGGATGCGCCACTCCATCTCCGACACCGCCGAGTGGGGTGATTACGTCTCCGGCGCGCGCGTGATCGACGACGGGACGCGCGAGACGATGCGGCAGCTCCTCGAGGAGATCCAGGACGGATCCTTCGCGAAGCGCTGGATCGCTGAGGCCGACGGCGGGTTCCCGGAGTTCCTGGCCAAGCGGCGCGAGGCACGAGCGTCCCAGCTCGAGGACGTCGGCCGGCAGCTGCGGACGATGATGCCGTGGTTGCACAGCGAGGACAAGGTGCCGCCGTCGTGAGTGACCCCGACGTAGTCCGGTTCTTCGACACCACCCTGCGCGACGGGGAGCAGGCCCCCGGCATCGCGCTGTCCAAGGACGAGAAGGTCGAGATCGCGGAGCAGCTCGCCCGGCTGCAGGTCGACATCCTGGAGGCGGGCTTCGCGATCTCCTCCGACGGAGAGTTCGACGCCGTTCGCGAGATCGCGACGAGCGTGGAGGGCCCGGTGATCGCGTCGCTCGCTCGCGTGGTCCCCGGCGACATCGAGCGCGCCGCCGAGGCGCTGAAGGGCGCCGACCGGTTCCGGATCCATGTCTTCATCTCGACGTCGCAGATCCACATGGAGGACATGCTCCGGATGTCCCACCGGCAGGTCCTCGACGGGATCGCGGAAGGGGTGAAGCTCGCGGCCGGCTACACGGACGACGTGGAGTTCAGTGCCCAGGACGCCACCCGGACGGAGCTGGACTTCCTGCTCGAGTGCTTCGACGTCGCGGTGAAGGCCGGAGCGACGACCATCAACGTGCCCGACACGGTCGGGTACGCCACGCCCGCGGAGTTCGGCGAGCTCGTCCGGATCGTCCGGGAACGGACCCCGGATCACGTGACCATCTCCACCCACTGCCACAACGACCTGGGGCTCGCGGTCGCGAACTCGCTGGCCGGCGTGGAGAGCGGCGCGCGCCAGGTGGAGGTCGCGGTGAACGGGATCGGCGAGCGCGCGGGGAACTGCTCGCTCGAGGAGATGGCGATGATCCTTCGCACGCGCCGCGAAGCGCTCGGCGTGCGGCACGGGCTGCACCTGAAGGAGATCGTGCGGACGTCGCGGCTCGTCTCGGCGCTCACCGGGTACTCGGTGCAGCCGAACAAAGCTGTCGTGGGGGCGAGCGCGTTCGCGCACGAGAGCGGCATCCACCAGCACGGCGTGCTCGCCAACCGTGCCACGTACGAGATCATGGATCCGGTCGAGATCGGGCTCGAGGGCAGCCAGATCGTCCTGGGGAAGCACTCCGGGCGCCACGCGTTCGCCGACGCGCTCGACAAGGTGGGGATCTCGATCGACGACGACCACATTCATCGCGCGTTCGCGCGCTTCAAGGAGCTCGCCGACCGCAAGATCCAGATCACGGACCAGGATCTCGCCGCGATCGTGTCCGAGGAGGTCGGCACCGGGAAGGAGGATCTTCTCGTCCTCGAGTCCCTGGCCTCGGGAGGCGGCACGCACCTGGCGCCGACGGCGACCGTGAGGCTCCGCCGCGGCGACGAGGTGATCGAGGAATCCGCGATGGGCGACGGGATGATCGACGCCGCCTGCGGCGCGATCCAGCGCGCGGCGGGCGTGGAGGCGAAGCTGATCACGTTCAACGTGTCATCGGTGACGGGTGGTTCGGACGCGTTAGGAGATGTCGTCGTCCAGCTCGAGATCGACGGCCGCCGGGTGACCGGCCGCGGCGTGGCCACGGACGTCGTGGAGGCGAGCGCGCGCGCCTACCTCGCGGCGATCAACCGGGCGGCGTGGGTGGCGGCCGCGGAGAACGAGGCGGCGGGGAACGAGGGCTCCACCGAGGTCACGCCGTGAGCGCGGCGGTCGCGACCGAGGCCCGGCCGCGGCGCCTGGGCATCGATCGCCAGCCCTACCGGATCGGCGTGATCGCGGGCGACGGGACCGGGCCCGAGGTCGTCGGCGAGGCGTTGCGGATCCTCGAGGTCGTCCGCGAGGGGTTCGAGGTGGAGCTCGAGCACTTCGACCTCGGCGCCGAGCGGTACCTCCGGACGGGAGAGGTCCTCCCGGATGAAGAGCTCGTGCGGCTCGCGGGCTGTCACGCGCTCCTGCTCGGCGCGGTCGGCGATCCGCGCGTGCCGCCGGGCATCCTGGAGCGCGAGCTGCTGCTGCGGATCCGTTTCGAGCTCGACCAGTACGTGAACCTCCGTCCGATCGTGCGCTATCCCGGTGTGCGGACGCTGATCCCGCACCACGCCGACGCCGATGTCGACATGGTGGTCGTCCGAGAGAACTCCGAGGGGCTCTACACGGGTGGCGGCGGCTTCCACCGGAAGGGTACGCCGCACGAGGTCGCCGTCCAGGAGTCGATCAACACCCGCCACGGCGTGGAGCGGGTCGTCTGGTACGCCTTCGACCTGGCGATGCGCCCGACCCGGCGCCGCAAGGTCACCCTCGTCCACAAGACGAACGTCCTCACGTATGCCGGCGACCTCTACCGCCGGGTGGTGGAGGAGATGGCGACCGCGTTCCCGGACGTCCAGGCCGACTACGCGCACGTCGACGCCGCATGCCTCTACCTGATCGAGGATCCCTCCCGATTCGACGTGATCGTCACCGACAACATGTTCGGCGACATCATCACCGACCTCGGGGCGGTGATCCAAGGCGGGCTCGGGATCGCGGCCGGGGGGAACATCAACCCGACCGGCGTCTCGATGTTCGAGCCGATCGGCGGCACCGCGCCCTCCGAGACCGGCAAGCACACGATCAACCCGCTCGCCGCGATCGGTGCGCTGATGCTCCTGCTCCACGAACTCGGCGAGCATGCCGCCGCCGACCGCGTCGACCGCGGCATCCGGTTCGCGGTCTCGAAGATGACCTCGATGCGCGCGGGCGAGATGGGCTTCTCCACCTCCGAGGTCGGCGATCTCGTCGTCGAAGGAACGGCGACGTGACGGGCCCGCGCGTCGAGCTGTACGACACGACGCTCCGTGACGGCGCGCAGGCGCCCGGCCTGTCCTACTCGGTGGAGGACCGCATGCGGATCCTTCACAAGCTCGACCAGCTCGGCCTGCCCTACATCGAGGGCGGATGGCCGGGCGCGAACCCGCGCGACACGGAGTTCTTCCGCCTCGCCACGAAGGAGACGCTCGACCACGCGGAGCTCGTCGCGTTCGGGATGACCAGGCGGGCAGGCGAGAAGGCGGAGGAGAGCGCGACCCTTCGCGATCTCCTCGACGCGGGGACCGAGACGGTCACGTTCGTCGGCAAGAGCTGGGACGTCCACGTCGAGAAGGCGCTCCGTACCGACCTCGACGAGGGCGTGGCGATGGTCCGCGACACCGTCCGGCATCTCCGGGCCCAGGGCCGCCACGTCTTCTTCGACGCCGAGCACTTCTTCGACGGCTACGTCGGGAACGCGGACTTCGCGATCCGTGTGCTCGAGGCGGCGGCCGAGGAGGGCGCCGAGCGCCTGGTGCTCTGCGACACGAACGGTGGCACGCTGCCGTCGGACGTCGCGCGCATCGTGGGGGAGGTCCGCGCCCGCGTGGACGGCGTCCCGCTCGGGATCCACACGCACAACGACGCCGGGTGCGCCGTGGCGTCCGCCCTCGCCGGCGTCGAGGCCGGCGTCCTCCAGGTCCAGGGCGTCGTGAACGGCTACGGCGAGCGCACGGGCAACGCCGACATCGTGCCGATCGCTGCGAACCTCGTGCTGAAGATGGATGCCGACTGCCTGCCACCCGGCGCGGTCGAGCGGTTGACCGAGGTCGCGCACTACGTCGCGGAGGTCGCGAACGTCGCGCCCGATTCACGGCAGCCCTACGCGGGCCGCTTCGCGTTCACGCACAAGGCGGGCCTGCACGCGAGCGGCGTCGCCCGGTTCAGCGAGGCGTACGAGCACGTCTCTCCGGATGCCGTGGGCAACAGGCGCGGCGTGGTCGCGTCGGACCTCGGGGGCGCCGCCACGCTGAAGATGAAGGCGGCCGAGTTCGACTTCGGGATCGAGGACGAGGCGGTGCCGCTCGTACTCGAGCAGCTGAAGGAACGCGAGGCGCGCGGCTACACGTTCGAGCTCGCGGACGCGTCCCTCGAGCTCCTGATGCGGCGGGCGTCCGGATGGACGCAGCCGTTCTTCGAGATCGACAGCTACCGCGTACACGTGGAGGAGCGCGTCGGCGACGGCGATGCGCCGCTCGCGGAGGCCACCGTGAAGGTCCGCACGAAGGGCTCGCGTCACATCGAGTCCGCCGAGGGCCACGGGCCGGTCGGCGCGCTGGACGACGCGCTCCGCAAAGCGCTGACGAACGACTACCCGGAGCTCCGGCACATCGAGCTCGAGGACTACCGCGTGCGGGTGCTCGCCGAGACGCACGGGACGGGGGCGGTGGTCCGCGTGCTGATCGATTCGTCCAACGGCGAGCAGTCCTGGACCACGGTGGGGGTCAGCGAGAACATCATCGAGGCGTCTTGGGAAGCCCTCACGGACGCCTACCTGTTCGGTCTGCTGCATCCTCGGGAGATCGCCGAGCCCTGACCACGGTGCGTGGACTCCATCGCACGAGGACTGGGAACATGGCCTGATGGAGCTGCGAACGATCGGGGCGATCCCCGTGCCGCTGGCGGGCATCGGCTGCAACAACTTCGCGCGGCGGATCGACGAGGAACGTTCGCGCGAGGTCGTCGACGCCGCCTTCGAGGCCGACGCGACCCTCTTCGACACCGCCGATCTCTACGGAGACACGCACTCTGAGGAGATCCTCGGGCGAGCCCTCGGCTCCCGGCGAGACCGCGCTGTGATCGTCTCGAAGTTCGGGATGCGGACGCCGCCCGAGGGGATGAGCGGCGGTGACCCCCGATGGGTGGTCCGGGCGTGTGAGGAGAGCCTCCGCCGCCTCGGGACCGACCGGATCGACGTCTACCTGCTCCACACGCCCGACGATGCGACGCCGATCGGCGACACGCTCACGGCGATGTCACGCCTGGTCGACGAGGGGAAGGTGCGGGAGATCGGGTGCTCCAACTTTTCGGGCAAGCAGCTCGACGAGGCGACCGAGGCCTCGCGCGAGCTCGAGGTTCGCTCCTTCGTCACCGTGCAGAACGAGTACAGCCTCGTGGAGCGTGAGCCTCGGGATGAAGTACTCCCCGCCTGCCGGCGGCTCGGCCTGAGCTTCATGCCGTACTTCCCGCTCGCGTCGGGACTGCTGACCGGGAAGTACCGCCGTGGTCAGCCGCCGCCGCCGGGTACCCGGATGGCCGGCCGCGGCGGCTGGGAGGAGTTCCTCACCGACGAGCGCTTCGACGTCGTCGAGCGCCTGACGTGGTTCGCGGAGGAGCACGGGCACACGATCCTCGAGCTCGCGATGTCCTGGCTGGCGGTCCAGCCCGAGATCGCCACCGTGATCGCCGGAGCGACCAGCGCCGAGCAGGTACGGCAGAACGCCGAGGCGATCGAGGCGTGGCGGCTCAGCGACGACGAGCTCGCCGAGATCGACGAGCTGCTCAGGTAATCGGCGCAGTACCCAGAACGGCGCGGAAAGGTCCCGCATCGCTACGGTCGGCGTGGCTCCCACTCCTCGCGGAGCACGCTCATCACGAGCTCGTCGTGCCGGGCGCCGTCGTACCAGGCGTGGGCACGGAGCCGGCCCTCCTCTACGAACCTGGCCTTGCGATAGGCACCCACCGCTCGCTCGTCGTCGGCGAGGACTCGGAGGGAGATCCTCGCGAGGTTGAGATGGCGGAAGCCGTAGTCCAGCAACGTGCGGACCGCGTCCTGCCCGTACCCCCTACCCCAGTAGTCCTTTCCGAGCCGGATCCCGATCTCGGCTCGCTGCTGGAAGTGTTCGATCGAATGCAGTCCGCACATCCCGATCGTCTCTTCGTCGACGTCGATCGCGAACCAGGCCGAGTCCGCGTGACGCTCCTCGAACCATCGCCGATCGCGGGCCTCGATCTCCTCCAGGGAGACCGGCAACGGAGGATCGTGAGTGGAGAGTGCGCGCACCTCGATCGTCTCCACGAGCTCGTAGAGACGCTGGCGGTCCCTCTCCTGGATCGGACGCAGCACGACCCGGTCGCCCTTGAGCATGGGCGGAGCCTACGTGAACCCTCCACACGTCATTCACGGCTCCTTCACACCGCGGCGGGAACCTGAGGCCAGGGATGGGAGGGACCCATCCGGCAAGGAGGTTCGAGATGCGACGCGGGTTCGGATGGGGGGCCGCGATCCTGGCGGTCCTGCTGTTGGTGGGCGTCGGGATCGGCGCCTACAACTGGGGCGTCACGGAAGGGCTGGAACGAACCGGCGAGGGCGTCGAGGTCGTCCGCTACGTCGGCGGCCATGGGTTCGGCCCGTTCTTCCTCTTCTTCCCGCTGTTCTTCCTGGCGCTCTTCGCGTTTAAGGGCGCGATGTGGCGCCGGCACTGGGATCACGACGAGGGCCCGGGTGGTCACGGCCCAGGTGGCAAAGGCCGATGGGAGCAGGGATACGAGGAGTGGCACCGCCGGCAGCACGAGAGCGGCGGAGGATCGGGCGGCCAGGATCCGCCTGCGTAACCGTCGAACTGGGTTGCGGGAGAGCAGGTCTCGGGGCTCGAGGCCTGCTCTCCGCGTGACGGTCCCTCGCCCGTTCCCCCATAGTTCCTCGGTGGGAGTCGCGCTTCTCGCGGTGGTGTGCGTCGTCTCGCTCCAGGTCCTTCGGGTGTTCTTCCCGATCCTCTTCGACGGTTTCGAGGACGTGGGGTATGCGGCTGCGGCGGCGGTGGCGGTCGGCATCCCCGCGCTCGGGTCGGTCCTCGGTGCGTCGTTCCGCGAGGTGATCGGCGATCGGCGCTCCGTCCTCCTCGGCGTCGG
>DASSDW010000128.1:0-5805 GCA_035696925.1 Actinomycetota bacterium | reverse complement strand
GTCGAGGACCACCACGTCCGTGATCCCGAGCTCCGCCAGGTGGTACGCGGCGCTCGCGCCGACGATCCCGGCGCCGATCACGACGAGCTGTGCGCGATCCCTCATGCGAAGCCGAACAGTATCGAACGCGTCTCAGCCCTGTGTGTGCTGGTAGGAGACCAGCCGTCCACCTCGGAGTGAGACGATCACGCCCTGCAGCACACCTTGCACGTACTCGCTGCCGGGGTTGAACGTCTGGGTCCGACCGATCCGGAATCGACCCCCCGATTCATGGATGTGCCCGTGGAGCCCGACGAGGGGCTGGTAGCGCTCGATCGCCTCTCGTACCGCCGAGCTGCCGCCGCCGGTCGTGACGAACCGGCCGCCCTCCCGGATCGGCCGTGGCAGCTCACCCGGCCTCACCTCGAGCTTCAGGCACGTGTCGATCGGGGTGTCCTTCGGCGGACAGTGGAGATTGAAGACGCATCGCCCCATGTCGGGCACGGTCGCCACGGCCTCCTCGATCGCCCGGGCGATCTCCTCCTCGCTGGCCTCCCGCGGCGTGTCCCATGGTGTGTGGGTGGACAAACCCACCGTGATCATCGTGTGCTCGTCGTCCAGCTCGACCAGGCGACCCTCGCTCGCGATCACAGCATCGCCGTCGTGCCGCTCGAGCGTCTCCAGCACGGACGGCTCATCGTCGTTCCCACCGGTCAGGTAGAGGCGCACGCCCGTCCCGCGCAACGCCTCCTCGGCGCGCTCGATCCATCCGACCAGGCGCTCGGAGGCCAGCTCGTGGAACAGACCGTGCTTCGCGATCGGGTCGCGCTCGACAGCCTCGTACTCCTCGCGATCGAAGACCTTCCAGTAGAAGCCGGGCTGCTCCAGCGTGTGCGTGAACGCACCGAGCGCATCGGCGTCGATCTGCTCCTCGCGCCCCTGGAAGGACGCGTGGAACCCGCCGTTCGTGCGCACGATCGGGACGAGCGCCTTGCCCATGAGGTCGCCGCCGAAGACGAGCGCATCGACGCCGTAGAACGCTGCCGCCGCGAGGAACTTCCGGAACGTGACTTGCGAGCCGTGGATGTCGGCCGCGAAGAAGAGCCGCGTCGGAGCGTTCGCCATGATCCGACACTACCCGTGACGCGAGAGGCGGCCCCGAGAGGCCGCCTCCGCGCCGCGCCGAGCCCGATCGCTACTCGACCGGGATCTCCTTGTGGATCGCACTGAGGTCGATCCCCTGACTCCTCCGAACGACCTTGGCGACGATGTAGATCACCAGCGCGAGCAGGTACATCCCACCCATGAAGTAGAGGGAGTCCCTGTTGTTCACCGCATAGAGATCGTTCGTGAACCAGTGGTACAGGTTGAATCCGAGGAACGCCGCGGTGAGGAACCCAGTCACCGTGATCAACGGGATGCCGGCCACCTTGTACCGCGCCATCGGTGAGCTCTCGTACAGCCGCTTCTTCGCCCACGGCAAGACGGTGGCGGCGATCGCCGTCCCGAAGAAGGTCACCGCGATCACGAGCGTCGCATCCAGGATCCACGTCTTGAACGCGGACGTGTACGCGTAGAACGCGCTGACCACCAGTGCGGGCGCGAGCATCAGGATCAGTGCCCAGACCGGCACGTGCTTCCGCTCGGAGACGTCGGCCACCTTCTCCGGCAGGATCCGGTCGAACGCAGCCGCGAAGATGACCCGCGTGGAGGACAGGAACAGGGTGCCCGCCCATCCGAGGAACCACGCCCCGAACGCCAGGATGATCAGCGCGGAGACCAGCTCGCTGTGGAAGTAGAAGCTCGCGAGGAGCGGCGGATAGGACCACACCGGCATCGTCGCATCGCCGAAGCCGTAAACCACCGCCCAGTAGTTGAGGTTCGCGGCGTTAAAGAACTCCCACCCGAAGAACTTCGAGGCGAGGAGGACGAACACGACCGCGACGGCGATCGTCACCCACAGGCCCCACATCATGCCGCTCATCACGCGCTTGAAGTCGCTCGCGCCCCGGACCTCTCCGTAGAGCGTGGCTCCCCAGTTCGGCCACAGGATCCAGAAGCACAGGAACGGGACCAGCAGCAGGGTCTCACCGAAGAACGGACTGAACCCGAGCTTGGGGACGATCGGACCAGCGTTGTTGACCGTCCCCATCTCGATCGTCTGTCGGTAGACGTCGCCGCTGCCGCCGAACAGGTTCGCCGCCTCTTGGTTGAACGCGCTCTGGAATCCGGTCTTCGACCCGAAGAGCATCACCAGGAAGATCGCGGCCAGCGCCGCCATCCCGATGTAGAAGCAGACCTTCTGGACCCTCGCATAGCCCTCCATGCCGAGCGAGACGAGATACCCCGCCAGCAGGACCGTGACGACACACACGAAGAACAGTCCGTTGTTCGATGCGAGGAACGTACTGAAGTCATCCAGCTTGAAGATCGCCGCGAGCGGCTGGAAGACCTCGACGTTCAGGATGTTCCCGTAGATGGGAGCCCAGTACCACAGGATGAACCACCAGCCCGTCACCGCGAGGACGAACGCGATGCCGCCCCCGAGCACTCGGCTCTGCCAGACGTAGTCGCCGCCGGCGCGCGGCATCACCGAGATGAGGCCCGCGTACGTGACCACGAGGAACGTCACGAAGACACCGCTGATCAGCAACGCGGGAAGGATCTGACCGGCCGGCACGAACGCCAGCACCGAGAACGCGAAGAACAATCCCAGCGTGACGAAGTTGACCGACATGAAGGAGTAGAGGAACGCGTCGAACTTCGACCACCCCTTGACCAGACCGGTCGCCTTCCGCAGGAACAAGGTAGGGGCTTCACCTACCGTTGCCATCTGCAACCCCCTCCCAGAGGTCCGGAACGGCCCTCTAGCCGTTCACCAGTTGGTAGTTCTTGACCTTCCGCTTCTTGTCGTCGATGGTCACCACCGCCGCTTGCAGGATCCCTTCCTCGTACGAGCTCCCCGGGTTCAGCGCGAGCGTCTTCCCGATCCTGGTGGCTCCCTTGCTCTCGTGGATGTGGCCGTGGAGCGACAGCATCGGCTGGAACCGTTTGATCGCGTCGTGGACCGACGTCGAACCGACCGGCCGCATCGCCTGACCGCCGGAGACGTAGGTGAGGTCGTCGTTCAGGGCCGGCGCGTTGTCGAGCTTCGATCCGTACGGCGGCGCGTGGAAGTTGAAGATCGTGGTCTCGGGGTCGGAGGCCGCCGCGAGCGCCGTGTCGATCCGTTCCGCGAGCTGCGGCTCCTCGGCCTCCCGGAACGTATGCCAGGGCGTGGGGTTCGTCCATCCCATCGAGACCATCGTGAACTCGCCGAGCTGGATCGGATGGGCCTCGTCGCCCGTCTCGACCACCCGGGCTCCGGCGAGGAGATCGTCGATCTCGAACATGTCGTCGTTCGCGGGGCACGCGATCACGCGGATCCCGGTATCGGCGAGCTTCTCCTCGGCCATCGCGATCCAGCGCTCGGTGCCGTCGAGCATGACCTCCTTGAACCGCTTGTCGACGAGGTCCTCGTCCTCCTGCATCGCGACGTACTCCTGGTCGGACACCCGGATGGGGTAGTACCCCCGGTTCATCACGCGTTTCTCGAACTCCACGATCGCGTCCTCGGACTCGAGGGTGTCCCGGTGGTCCTGGAGGGAGGCCTCCCACGTCCCGTTCGGGCGCTGCACGATCGGAACCATCGCCTTGCCGGTGACGTCGCCGCCGAGGATGACGACGTCCGCGCCGTAGAAGGAACCGGCGTTCAGGAACTTCTTCCAGCAGATCTCCGACCCGTGCAGGTCGGTCACGAAGAAGATCTTCACCGAGGGAATCTTGACCCCGCCCGCCGAGGTGCGCAAGCCAGGCGGAGTGCCCACGAACGCAACGGTGAGCTCAGTGCCCGACCTCCTCGGGGAGCTGGTACCACTGCACGCGGTCGCCGACCTTGGCCCGCAGCTTCCATTTCAGCGTCTTCGGCGTTGTGGCGCAAACGTCCAGAAGGGTCGTGGCCTGGGCGGACGGGTCGAACGGGGGGTCATCGGGGACGAGGTCGGGCGGACGGCCCTCCGCGTAGAGGATCACCTTCTCGAGGTTCATCGTGGCGGTTCGCCACCACCCCCAATCCTCGCCGACGAGCGTTCCCACCCGGTCCGTCCCGATCGTGCTCGGCTCGTCGCCCTCGGCCACCGGGAACCCCGAGAACAGGTGGAGGATGTCGTGCACGTCCTTCCGGTTGAGCTCGAAGACCTGGAGCTTCGTCAGCAAGAGGTCGGCGACGTCGAGCGTGTCGGGGAGGCGGTCGATCCGGTCGTGGAAGTCGAGCACGTGACACATGTTGAGGCGGTCCATCACGACGTCCACCGAGGTCTTCCCGTCTGGCGTGGTGAAGTACATCTGTCGATCGCCGTGGAGGGTGTTGAATCGCTGGTCGCCGAGGAACCCCTGCTCGGTGAAGAACGCGATCACGTCACGCTTCTTCGATGAGATGCAGGCGAAGTCCATGTCTTGATCGTCGCGGGCTCGATGGGGGAATTCCGGGCAGAGCAGTCGCACCGCCTGTCCGCCGAGGAGTTTGAGCGGGATCCCGCGGGCGTTCGCCTCCCGAACGATACCGACCGAGACCTCGAAGGGATCGGCGGCGGTGGGAGGAGACCCGTTCACGAGGGAGCACGCTAACCCAGTTCCCCGGCGAGCGCGTCGCCGAGGTTTTCGGCACACTGTTCCGGCGATGGAGCGGGCATTCGACTACGTGATCGTCGGCGGCGGGTCGGCAGGGAGCGTGCTCGCGAACCGGTTGACCACCGATCCGTCCACGCGAGTCCTCGTCCTGGAGGCCGGGCGTCCCGACTATCTGTGGGACGTCTTCATCCACATGCCGGCGGCCCTGACCTACCCGATCGGGTGGCGCTGGTACGACTGGAAGTACGAGTCCGAGCCCGAGCCGTACATGGGCGGCCGTCGCATCTCCCACGCCCGCGGCAAGGTGCTGGGCGGCTCGAGCAGCATCAACGGGATGATCTTCCAGCGCGGCAACCCGCTCGACTACCAGCGCTGGGCCGCCGACCGTGGGATGGAGACCTGGGACTACGCCCACTGTCTCCCCTATTTCAAGCGGATGGAGAACTGTCTCGCCGCCGACCCCGCCGACGCCTACCGAGGTCACAGCGGCCCGCTGATCCTCGAGCGCGGGCCGGCCAGGAACCCGCTGTTCGGAGCCTTCTTCGAGGCGGTGCAGCAAGCCGGCTACCCGCTGACTGACGACGTCAACGGCTACCGGCAGGAGGGGTTCGCCCCGTTCGACCGCAACGTGCATCGGGGGCGGCGACTGTCGGCGGCCCGTGCGTACCTCCATCCCGTGTCGAGCCGTCCGAACCTCGAGATCCGCACCCGCGTCATGGTGAACCGGATCCTGTTCGAAGGGAGCCGCGCCGTCGGTGTGGACTACGCTCACGGGCCCGGGCCGACCCGGCGCGTCCGCGCCGGCGAGGTGATCCTCTGCGGCGGCGCATTCAATACTCCCCAGACGCTGCAGCTGTCGGGCGTCGGGAGCGCGGGCGAGCTCGAGGCTCTTGGCATCCCGGTCGTGCAGGACCTCCCCGGCGTGGGAGAGCACCTCCAGGACCACCTCGAGGTCTACGTCCAGCACGCGTGTACGCAACCGGTCTCGGTGGCGCCGGGGCTGAAGAACTGGCGGAAGCCGTTCATCGGCGCCGAGTGGCTGTTCTTCCGGTCGGGCCTGGGCGCCACCAACCACTTCGAGGCCGGAGGCTTCGTGCGGAGCAACGAGGACGTCGCGTACCCGAACCTGATGTTCCACTTCCTGCCGATCGCGATCCG
>DASSDW010000127.1:0-6173 GCA_035696925.1 Actinomycetota bacterium | reverse complement strand
CTTCCCGCTGATGCCGCGGATGTTCATGGCGAACCGGATGGAGGACCGGTTCCCGCTGATCGACATCCTGAACCAGACGCCGCCGATCCCGGAGAGCGGGCAATGGGCGACGTTCCTCCGCAACCACGACGAGCTCACGCTCGAGATGGTCACCGACGAGGAGCGCGACTACATGTACCGGGTCTACGCCGGCGACCCGCAGGCGCGGGTGAACCTGGGGATCCGGCGGCGCCTTGCCCCGCTCCTGGGCAACGACCGGCGCCGGATCGAGCTGATGAACGCGCTGCTGTTCTCGCTGCCCGGCACCCCGGTCATCTACTACGGCGACGAGATCGGGATGGGCGACAACATCTACCTCGGCGACCGCAACGGCGTACGGACGCCGATGCAATGGAACCAGGACCGGAACGCGGGATTCTCGGCCGCCAACCCGCAGCGGCTGTACCTCCCCCTCGTCGCGGATCCGGAGCATCACCCCTCGGCCCTCAATGTCGAGGCGCAACAGAACAACCCGACGTCGCTCCTGTGGTGGATGCGTCGCCTGATCGGCGCGGCGAGGCGCTCTCCTTCGCTCTCGCGCGGCGACATCGAGTTCCTCTATCCGGAGAACCGGAAGGTGGTCTCGTTCCTCCGCACGTTCAGCGAGGACCGCACGCTGGTCGTGGCGAACCTGTCGCGGAGTGCGCAGTTCGTGGAGCTGGACCTGTCGCGCTTCGACGGCCAGATCCCGGTCGAGCTCTTCGGCCCGACCCACTTCCCACGGATCGGCCAGCTTCCCTACTTCATCACGCTGGGACCGTACGGCTACTTCTGGTTCCGGCTCCAGGCGGACGAGCGCGAGGAGGAGATCCTCTCGTCGCCCGTTCCGACCCTGACCTCGTCCGCGTCGTGGGACGCGGTGCTCGATACCCCCGCGCGGGGTGCCCTCGAGCGATCCCTCCCCCGCTTCCTGGTCCGGCAGCGCTGGTTCGGGGCGAAGGGCAGGCGCGTGTCCACCGTGACGATCGCCGACACGATCCGCATCAGCCGCAGCGACGGCCAGGGTGTGATCGCGCTCGTCGACGTGACGTTCACGGAAGGGGAGCCGGCGACCTACGCCCTTCCCCTCGCCGGCATGCGAGAGGGTGACGACATCGGCCAGGAATACGTGGTGGCGCGGGTCGAAGCGGCCGACGGCGTCTGGCTCGTCGTCGACGGGCTGCGCGATCCGGCGTTCGCCGGCGCCCTGCTGGAGATGATCGAGCGCCGGCGCGTCGCGCGCGGTCAACGACGCAGGGTCGCCGGAACCCGCGCCGAGGGCTTCATCCGGCTCCGCGGGACCGGCTCGCTCGAGCCTCAGGTCAGCTGGGGGGAGCAGAGCAACACCTCGGTGACGTTCGAGGACCGTCTCGTGCTGA
Organism: Actinomycetota bacterium; assembly: GCA_035696925.1. Lineage (GTDB taxonomy): Bacteria > Actinomycetota > UBA4738 > UBA4738 > HRBIN12 > JAJNBA01. Next base: position 4,776 of record DASSDW010000127.1, on the reverse strand, counting down.
AGCTGTTCCGTCGACTCGAGGAGGGCATCAATCCGGAGCTCGAGGTCGGCCGATTCCTGACCGACCGCACGGTGTTCCGGCACGCGGCGCCCGCGGCCGGCGCGATCGAGATGCCCGACGAGGGCAAAGGGTCGACGATCGCGATCCTGCAGGGCTTCGTCCAGAACGAGGGAGATGCGTGGGCCTACGCGCTCGATGCCGTCCGGGAGTCGTTCGAGCGGGCCCTGGCCCTCCCCGCCGACCAGCCGGTCCCCCGCGTCGAGCGCTCGGTGATGGACATGGTGGGCGAGCTGCCGTCCTTGCTCACCTACGATCTGATCGGGCCGTTCCTCGGATCGGCGTGGCTCCTGGGCCGCCGGACCGCTCAGCTGCACCTCGCGCTCGGCTCGCGGCCCGACGATCCCGTGTTCGCGCCCGAGCCGGTCACGCGGATGTACCAGCGCTCGATGTATCAATCGATGCGCTCCCAGGCGGTGGCGACGCTCCGCCGCCTCAGCGAGCACCAGGTCGGGCCCGAGGTCGAAGAGCTGCTCGCTCGCGAGGACGAGCTCCTCTCCCGGTACGCCGTGATCACGGGTGAGCGGATCAGCGGACAGCGCACCCGGATCCACGGGGACTTCCACCTCGGCCAGGTCCTGTGGACCGGACGCGACTTCATCATCATCGACTTCGAGGGCGAGCCCGCCCGACCGCTCAGCGAACGTCGGATCAAGCGCTCCCCGCTCCGAGACGTGGCCGGGATGCTCCGTTCCTTCGACTACGCGACCCGAACGGCGATGCGCTGGCCGTGGGTCCAGGACCTCTCCCCGGAGGAGAAGACCTCGCTCGCCGACTGGGCGCAGGCGTGGACGCACTGGGTCTCCGCGACGTACCTCGATCACTACTTCGACGTCGTGGGCGACGGTCCGCTCCTGCCGGAGACCGAGGAGGAGACCCGGAGGCTGCTGCACGCGCAATTGCTCGACAAGGCCGTCTACGAGGTCGGCTACGAGCTCGACAATCGCCCCGACTGGCTCCCGGTGCCGGTGCGTGGCCTCCTCGATCTGCTGGACGAAGGCCCGTGACCGACGACCGCGGGGTGTTGCGGGAGCTCGCTCGTCTCTACGACGTCCAGGAGAGCTACCGGAACGTGCACGGGAAGCGCGTGCACGCGAGCGTGGACAGCATGATCGCCGTGCTCGGGGCGATGGGCGCCCCGATCGCGTCGCTCCGGGACGCGCCGGCGGCGCTCCGGGCCCGCCGGGAGGAGCTCGCCCGCCGGTGGATCGAGCCGGTGATCGTCGCATGGGGCGGACGGGTGCGCGAGGTCGACGTGCGCGTCCCGGCCTCGGGCTCCGCGCGCTCCCTCCGCTTCGGGCTCGCACCCGAAGGCGAGGAGCCCGAACGATGGGACGAAGCCACACCGACCGTGACGGGTGCCAAGGAGTCGGGGTCCGTCCCCGCGCGCATCGCGATCGGCCGCCGGCTTCCCGCAGGACGGCACACGCTCTGGCTCGACGCCGAGGGAACGATGGTGCAGGCGCTCGTCCTCTCGGCGCCGAGGAAGTGCCCCCGGCCGTCCGGCCGGTGGTGGGGGGTCTTCGCTCCGCTCTACGCGCTCCGCGCCGACGACGACTGGGGGGTCGGCAGCTTCTCCGATCTCGGCGATCTGCGGCGCTGGGTCGAAGGCCTGGGCGGGTCGGCGACGGCGACCCTCCCGCTGTTCGCCCAGTTCCTCGACGAACCGATGCTCGAGCCGAGCCCCTACTCGCCCGCGAGCCGCCTGTTCTGGAACGAGACCTACATCGATGTCACCCGGGCGCCGGGTCTCGAGACGTCCGACGCCGCACGTGACGCGCTGGACGATCCGGCCCTCCGCGAACGGATCGCGCGGCTGCGCAAGGCCGACCTCTCGGATCATCCGGCCGCGGCGGCGGCGAAGCGGACGATCCTCGACCCCCTCGCGCAGCAGGCGTTCGGGGGGACGCCTCCCGCCGGTCTCGCCGAGTTCGCGCGGAACCCGCGCGCCGCCGACTACGCGCGGTTCCGCGCCGAGGTCGAACGGCGCGGGGCGTGGTGGGGCGCCTGGCCGGACGCGGAGCGGAGCGGCTCGCTCCCCGGCGACGCCCTCGAGGACGATCGCGCGCGCTACCACCTGTACGTCCAGTGGGTGGCGACGCAGCAGCTTGCCGAGGCGGCCGACGGGGCCGGAGCCGCGGGCGGCGGCCTCATGCTCGATCTCCCGATCGGCGTGAACGGCGCCGGCTACGACGTCTGGCGCGAACGATCCTCGTTCGCGCCCGACGTCGCGGCCGGCGCGCCACCGGACGCGTTCTGGTCGCAAGGACAGGATTGGGGCGCGCCCCCACCGCACCCGCACGGGGCGCGGGAGGCCGGCTACCGGTACCACGACGAGGTGTTGCGGACGTTGTTCCGATACGCCGCGATCGCACGGATCGACCACGTGATCGGGCTGCATCGCCTCTACTGGGTCCCGCGCGGCGCCGGGGCTAAGGACGGCGTCTACGTCCGGTATCGGCCCCAGGAGTGGTACGCGCTCCTCTCGATCGCGGCGAACGAGACGCAGGCGGTGGTGGTCGGCGAGGATCTCGGAACGGTCCCGGGCACCGTTCGCCCGGCGATGCGAGCCCACGGGATCCTCCGGACCTACGTGGCGCAGCGTGAGGCGGGCAGCGGGGGGCTCCCCGAACCGCCGGCCGAGAGCGTCGCGGCGTTGAACACCCACGACATGCCGACGTGGGCGGGCTTCTGGCGTGGAGCCGACGTCCCGCTCCGCGAGGAGCTCGGGCTGATCGACCGGACGCAGGCTGAGGAGATCCTCCTCGCGCGACGGAACGTCCGCGAGGCGCTGCCCGCCTCGCTCCCCGGCAGCGGGCTGCGGACCGACCTGGACGGGGAGAACCCGCGAGCCTCGCTCGAGGCGTCGTTGGAACGTCTGGCCGCGAGCAGGGCCGCGATCATCACGACATCGCTCGGCGATCTCCTGCTGGAGCACGATCCCCAGAACGTGCCGGGAACCGGGCCCGAGCGACCCAACTGGCGTCGACGCTACCCGTGGACGCTCGAGGAACTGCAGGACCGACCGGAGGTCACGCCGTTGCTGGAACGGATCGACCGGATCCGCGGCGACGGATCCGGCGGGAGCGGAGCCCCGTGACGCGCACCACCACCCCCCACGAGCTGACCGCCGACGATCTCTACCTGTTCGCCGAGGGGACACACGGCCGCCTGGCCGACAAGCTCGGCGCCCACCCCCACGCCGGCGGCACCTCGTTCGCCGTGTGGGCGCCGAACGCGGAACAGGTGTCCGTGATCGGGGACTTCAACGGCTGGGAAGCCGGCGCCGATCCGCTCGCCCCCGTCCGATCCTCCGGGATCTGGTCCGGCGACGTCGATGGCGCCCTGCCGGGTCACGGCTACAAGTTCCACATCCGCTCGCGGCACGGCGGGTATCGCGTCGACAAGGCGGACCCGTTCGCGTTCCGTTCGGAGCTGCCGCCCCGGACCGGCTCCATCGTGTGGGACCTCGCCTACGACTGGGGCGACGCGGACTGGCTCGCGGCTCGAGCCGAGCAGAGCGCCCTCACATCGCCGATGTCGATCTACGAGGTCCACGCGGGCTCGTGGCGTCGAGGGCCGGACGGGGGCTGGCTGGGCTACCGGGATCTGGCGTACCAGCTCGCCGATCACGCGATCGACCTCGGCTTCACCCACGTGGAGCTGCTCCCCGTGATGGAGCACCCCTTCTCCGGCTCGTGGGGCTACCAGACGACCGGGTACTTCGCGCCGACGTCCCGGTTCGGCACGCCGCAGGACCTGATGTTCCTCGTCGATCACCTCCACCGGCGCGGGCTCGGCGTGATCCTCGACTGGGTGCCATCGCACTTCCCGTCGGACGAGCACGGACTGGCGTTCTTCGACGGCACGCACCTCTACGAGCACGCCGATCCGCGCCGCGGCTATCACCCCGACTGGCACACGCTGATCTTCAACTACGGCCGCGACGAGGTACGGAGCTTCCTGCTCTCGAGCGCGGACCACTGGCTCCGGGCCTACCACGCCGACGGGCTCCGCGTGGACGCGGTCGCCTCGATGCTCTATCTCGACTACTCCCGCGAGGCGGGCGAGTGGCTCCCCAACGTCCACGGCGGCCGAGAGAACCTCGAGGCCGTGTCCTTCCTCCGGCGGCTGAACGAGGACGTCTACCGGGAGCACCCTGGAGCGCAGACGTTCGCGGAGGAATCCACCGCGTGGCCGATGGTGTCGCGCCCCACGGACGTCGGCGGCCTCGGATTCGGGTTCAAGTGGGACATGGGCTGGATGCACGACACGCTGCAGCATCTCCGGCGCGAGCCGATCCACCGTCGCTATCACCACGGCGAGCTCACGTTCCGGCAGGTCTACGCCTACTCCGAGAACTTCGTGCTCCCGCTGTCGCACGACGAGGTCGTCCACGGCAAGGGCTCGCTCCTCGGCAAGATGCCCGGGGACGACTGGCAACGGTTCGCCAACCTACGGTTGCTCCTCGGTTGCCTGTGGGCACAGCCCGGCAAGAAGCTCCTGTTCATGGGCGGCGAGCTCGGCCAGGGGGCCGAGTGGGATCACGATGCGAGCGTCGCATGGCACCTGCGGGAAGATCCCGCGCACGAGGGCATCGTCCGTTGGGTGCGCGACCTGAACGCGCTGCATGTGTCGGAACCCGCGTTGCATGCGCTCGACGTGGATCCTCTCGGCTTCGAGTGGATCGACGCCGCCGACGCCGAAGGCGGAACGCTC
>DASSDW010000126.1:0-14886 GCA_035696925.1 Actinomycetota bacterium | reverse complement strand
ACGTGTGGATCGGAGCCGTCCGGGTTCATGATCCACACGTCGGTGGTGCTCGCCGACTCCGCGTGAACGTGATCGCTGAGGCGTCGACGTTCCACGCCGGCTTGCTGTCGACATCGGGCCCAGACGTAAGCTGCGTCAGCTCAGTCCCATCAGGTTCGATCGAGAAGATGTGCGTCCCCGTGCCGTTGGTTCGCGAGAACGCGATCGTTCGCGGCAGCTCGAGGGGTACCGCGGCCTGCGCTGCGATCGCCGGCATGATCGCAGTGACGACCACGGCGACGAGGAGCATGACGGATCGGTCGCATGTCGATGACATCGGTCCCTGGTGACGGCTGGTTGAGGCTCAGCGTGTCGGTGCCGGGTACCGCTGGCCGGCGAGGGCAAGCGCGGCTCCGATCAGACCCAGTGCCGCGCAGACGATCCACAGCCCACGCGGCTGCCACCGGTAGATCGCCGTGCCGCCGATGGGTCCGATCGTGAAGGCGAGCGAGTACGTGAGCCCGAGGCTGCTCTGGTACCGGCCCCGGAGGTGCGCCGGCGCCCGGTCGGCGATGAACGCCGCGGTGCTCGGAGACCCGAACATCTCGCCGAAGGTCCACACGACGACCGCGCCGGCCAGTCCGATCCCCGTCTCGAGGATGCCGAACGCCCCGTAGCCGAGCCCGGTGAGGAGCACCCCGAGGGCGATCATCCTGATCCGGGGGTGCCGCATCGCGATCGCGGTCACGCCGAGCTCGAAGATCGCGACCAGCAGGCCGTTCCCGCCCTGGAGGAAGCCGTAGACACGCTCGGGGAAGCCGAGGTCGCGGACCCAGAGCGGGAACGTCGAGTAGCCCTGCGCGTAGACGAGCCCGCCCGCGAGGATGGCGCCGAGGACCAGCAAGAAGCCCTTGTCGGCGAGCATCGCGGCCCGCGCGCCTCCGATCTCCCGATCCTGTGCCTTCGTCGTGCGGGTGCCGTGGGGGAGCGCGACGAGTGAGAGCACGCCGAAGGCGACCGAGGTCCCGGCGTCGGCGATGAACAGTTCCCGGAAGTGCTCCTCGGCGAGGAGCCCCCCGATCGCGAGGCCGATCGCGAACGAGAGGTTGAACAACAGCCGGTTGAACGCGTACGCGGCGACGCGGTGCTCCGGAGGGATGAGGTCGGCGATCAGGGCACCCGACGCGGGACGGTGGAGCTCGGCGAAGAACGAGTAGACGACGACGATCGTGAGCACCGCGGGAAGCGATCGGGCCTCGAGGAGGAGCAGGACCAGCGCGGCCGAGGTGATCATCGAGATCGCGATCGCGTTCCGGCGGCCGATCCGGTCCGTGAGCAGGCCGCCGGAGAACTGCGCGAGCATCGCCCCGATCCCGTAGCCGGTGATCGCCAGACCGGCCTCGGTCACCGAGAGGCCGTTCTTCGTCAGGTACAGCGCGAGGAACGGGAAGACGAAGCTCCCGAGCCGGAGCACGAACGTGCCCGCGAACAGGATCCACGCGGTGCGCGGCATCGCGCGGAAGCTGTCGCGGAGCCGTGGACCCCGCTCGAGGGGTGAGCTCACTGCCCGCCGGGTCGGTGGTACCCGGAGACGGAGGGAGGAACGTCGAGGTCCCCGCTGAGATGAGGATCGGGTTCCGGCTCGCCGGGTCGCGTGTGGAGCGGGAGCACGCCGGCCCAGATCGGCAGCTCCATGTCCTCCTCGTCGTCCTTCGGCGGACCGGTGCGGACCTTGGCCGATGCTTCCTCGATCGGGACCGCGAGGAGGAGGGTCTGCTTGTACTCGGCGGCGGTGGGCATCCGGGCCTCATCCTCGCGGCCGGGGGCGACATGCGACGTGATCGCCGTCGCGGCCGTATGGAGCTCGTCCTCGTCGGTGACCTCTCGCGCCGTCCCGAAGACCACCACGGACCGGTAGTTCATGGAATGGTTGAAGGCGCTCCTCGCCATCACCAGGCCGTCGACGATGGTGACCGCGATGCAGACCTCGGCGCCGGCGCGGAGAGCTTTCCACGCACGCGCGGCGGTGGAGCCGTGCAGGTAGATCGTGTCCCCGACGCGGGCATGGATCGTGGGCAGGCAGCGAGGGGCGCCGTCGCCGTCGTTGAAAGCGACGTGGCAGATCAGCCCTTCGTCGAGGATCGCGTCGATCGTGGCGCGGTCGTAGTCGCCCCGCTCGGGATGACGGTGGACCTGGGTGCGCTTGGTCGGTGCCGGCATGCGGGAGAGCATCCCAGGCGCGTGTCGCTCTCGTCCCGTCTCGACACCGGATCCTGTTCGGCGGCGCTAGACTTCGGCGCACATAGGTTCACGTGCCCGAGTGGCCGCTTCGGCGGCCGGACGGCTCGGCGGGCGTATCCCGTCCGAGCCCGAAGAGGGAAGCCGGTGAGAATCCGGCACGGTCGCGCCACTGTGACCGGGGAGCGAACCGACACGAACCACTGGGCCCGAACCATAGGGAAGGGCCCGGGAAGGGTCGGGGAGCGAGGATCCGGGAGTCAGGAGACCTGCCCGAGCGCGAGAGGACCGTCGCCTTCGCGTGAAGGGAGACGCGCCATGGTCCACCGTCGCATCGGCGGGATCGCCGCCGTCCTGTTCCTCCTCCTCGGCTCGTGCGGGGAGTCCACGACGCCTCAAGCGCCGCCCGAGACACCTTCGACCGCGGCCGCGTTCCCGGTCACGATCACGGCGACGAACGGAGACGTGACGCTCGAGGACCGGCCGGAGCGCATCGTGTCCCTTTCCCCGACGGCCACCGAGATGCTGTTCGCGATCGGCGCCGGCGATCAGGTCGAGGCGGTCGACGACCAGTCGAACTACCCGCCCGACGCGCCGGTCACCGATCTCTCGGGGTTCGAGCCGAACGTGGAAGCGATCGCCTCCTACGAGCCCGACCTCGTCGTGTACGCGACGGAGCCGGGCGACCTGGGTGCGTCGCTCGAAGGCCTCGGCATCCCGGCACTGCAGCAGGATGCAGCGGCCTCCCTCGACGACGTGTACGCGCAGATCGACCAGCTTGGGATGGCGACGGGCAAGGCGTCGGAGGCGGCGGAGCTCGTCGACGGGATGCGGGGGGACATCGACACCATCGTCGACTCGATCGAGCCGACCGAGCCGCCGCTGAGCTTCTACCACGAGCTCGACGACACCTATTACTCCGTCACGTCGTCGACGTTCATCGGCCAGCTGTACGCGCGCACGGGGTTGGTGAACATCGCGGACGAGGCGAAAGGGGCGGGGGGCGGGTATCCGCAACTCTCCGCCGAGTACGTCATCCAGGCGAACCCCGACCTTATCTTCCTCGCCGACACGAAGTGCTGCGGCCAGTCCGCGGCCACGGTCGCGGAGCGCCCCGGCTGGAGCCGGATCGACGCCGTGGAGCGAGGTGGCGTGATCTCCCTGGACGACGACATCGCGTCCCGATGGGGACCGCGGGTCGTCGACTTCCTGCGCCGGATCGCGGCCGCGGTCGAGGGCGTGCCGGAGGCGAACGCGCCGTGAGCCGACGCGCCCGTTGGCTCGCGTTCGGCGTCGCGCTGCTCTTCCTCTCGATCGTGGCCGGGCTGCTCGTGGGGCCGGTGCACATCGCCACAGGCGATGCGCTCCGCTGGCTCGCGTCGTTCGGCAACCCGCCGCCCGGCATGTCCGAGCAACAGGCCGCGATCCTCGGCAACCTGCGGCTCCCCCGAGTGATCGTGGCCGCGCTCGTCGGTGCATCGCTGTCCGCATCGGGAGCGGCGTATCAGGCGGTGTTCCGGAATCCGCTGGCCGACCCGTATCTCTTGGGAGCGGCCGCCGGTGCCGGGCTGGGGGCCACGATCGCGGTCGTCTACGGTCCTGCGACGGCGTTCGCCCTCACCGTCCCCCTGGCGGCGTTCATCGGCGCGGTGGCGGGGGTCGGCATGGCGTACGGTCTCGGGCGTTCCAGCCTGGGCGGTCGATCGTCGACGAGCCTGATCCTCGGTGGCATCGCGGTGGCTTCGTTCCTCACCGCGGTACAGACGTTCATCCAGCAGCAGAACGCCGAGACCCTTCGCCAGGTCTATTCGTGGATCCTCGGACGCCTCGGCACGACCGGGTGGGACGACGCGCGGATCGCGCTCCCGTCTGTCGTGGTCGCCGTCTCGATCCTCTGGCTCGTTCGTCGCCTCCTCGATGTGGTCGAAGTGGGGGACCTCGAGGCCGAGAGCCTCGGTCTGAACGTGGGACGGCTCCGGGTCGTCGTGGTGGTGGCAGCATCGCTCGCGACCGCCGCCGCCGTGTCTGTTGCGGGGTTGATCGGGTTCGTGGGGATCATCGTCCCCCACGCGATCCGGCTGCTCGCAGGCACCTCGTATCGCCAGGTGTTGCCACTCTCGGTCCTCTTCGGGGCCTCGTTCCTCATCCTCGTCGACCTCCTGGCCCGGACGGCCGTGGCGCCGGCGGAGATCCCGATCGGGGTCATCACGGCGTTCGTCGGTGCTCCGTTCTTCGTGCTCGCCCTCCGGCGGGCCGGGGGGCGATCGGCGTGAAGCTCCGATCGAACGAGGACGCGGTGGCGCTGGAGGCAGCGGGTGTGGCCGTGCGTCTCGGCGGGCAGGAGATCCTCCGCGACGTCGCGTTCAAGGTACCGGCGGGCTCGTGGGTGTGCGCGATCGGGCCGAACGGCGCCGGGAAGACCACCCTCGTGCATACGGTGGCCGGTCTGATCCCGTTCGAGGGCCGGGTCGATCTGTGGGGCCGCGAGCTGCGGACCTACTCCCGTCGCGAGCGGACGCGCCTCGTCGCTCTCGTGCCGCAGAAGCCCGTGATCCCCGAGGGGATCCGGGTGGAGGAGTACGTGCTGCTCGGGAGGACCCCCCACCTCGGCGTCTTGGGAACGGAGCGGAAGGCGGATCTGGTGGCGGTCGCGGTCGCGCTCGAGCAGCTCGAGCTCGGATGGGCGGCGGGACGACGCCTCGACTCGCTCTCCGGTGGTGAGCTGCAGCGGGCAGTGCTCGCTCGGGCGCTCGCCCAGGAGGCGCCGCTGCTGCTCCTCGACGAGCCGACGACCGGGCTCGATCTCGGTCATCAGATCCGCGCTCTCGAGCTGGTCGACGGGCTCCGTCGCACGCACGGCCTGACGGTGCTCTCGACGATGCACGACCTCACGCTCGCGGGACGCTTCGCCGACCGCTTCGCCCTCCTCTCCCAGGGCCGTCTGGTATCGACGGGGACTCGCACCGACGTGCTCAACGAGGCCGTGATCGCCGAGCACTTCGGGGCGAGCGTCCGGGTGATCGGGGACGCGGATATCGGCTGGGCCGTCGTTCCGATCTCCGAGAAGGGCGAAGCGTGACGGGCACGGAACGACCGCCGGACGTGGCACCGCCACGTGCGCGCGAGCGCGTGCCCTCGCGCGTGCTCGTCCATACGGGCGACGGCAAAGGGAAGACCTCCGCCGCGATGGGCGTCGTGATGCGGGCCGTCGCGCGGCGATGGCGTGTGTGCGTGGTGCAGTTCGTGAAGGACGGTCGATGGCGGACCGGCGAGGAGACCTCGGCCCGGAAGCTCGGGGTCGAATGGTGGTCGATCGGCGACGGGTTCACGTGGGACTCCGACGACATCGACCGCACGGAGGCGATCGCGGGCGAGGCCTGGCGTGCGGCCAGCGAGGTGATCCTCGCCGGCCACCATCACCTCGTCGTGCTCGACGAGATCACCTACCCCATGAACTGGGGATGGATCGATGCGGACCACGTGGTCGAGGTGATCCGCCGCCGGCCCTCGCACGTGAACGTCGTGGCCACCGGTCGAGATGCGCCGCCATCGCTCCTGGCCGTGGCAGACACCGTGACCGAGATGACCAACGTCAAGCATCCGTTCGATCAGGGCGTGGCCGCGATGCGGGGGATCGAGTTCTGATGGGCCTCTCCGTGCTGCTCGGCGGTGCTCGCAGCGGGAAGTCGGATCTCTCGGCGAGGCTCGCGTCGGCCAGCGGGCGACCCGTCGTGGTGATCGTCACCGCAGAGCCTCGCGATGAAGAGATGACGGAGCGGATCCGTCGACACCGAGCGGCGCGGCCCTCGTCGTGGCAGACCGTGGAGGCCCCCCGCGCGCTTGGCGAGGCGGTGCGCGAGCTGGAGGGCGACGCCTTCGTCGTGCTCGACTGCCTGACCCTCTGGGTTTCGAACCTGATTGAGGCGGGGGTGAGCGACGATGAGATCGTCGACGAAGCTCGCGAGATCGCGACGACGCTCGCGAAGCGCGATGCGTCGTCCGTGGTCGTGAGCAACGAGGTGGGTCTCGGGATCGTTCCGATCCACGAGCTCGCCCGCCGCTACCGGGACACGCTCGGTCGAGTGAACGCCGCGTTCGTGAGCGAAGCCGAGCGTGCCTACCTCATGGTCGCGGGAAGGGCGCTCTCCCTGGAGGAGGTGGCGCCCACGTGACCGCCACCCTCGACGCCGTCGTCGTTCGGATCCCTCGGCCACGGGACGAGGCGGCGCGCGAGACCCGCCTTCTCCTCGACGCCAAGACCAAGCCGCCCGGCAGCCTCGGCCGTCTGGAAGAGCTCGCGTGCCGTCTCGCGGCGATCCGGGGCGAGGTGCCTCGTGGATCGCTGCAGCCAGCGATCGTGGTGGCGGCCGCCGATCACGGCGTGGCGGCCGAAGGGGTGAGCCCGTATCCGCAGGTGGTCACGGGGCAGATGCTGGCGAATTTCGCGGATGGCGGCGCGGCCGTGTCGGTGCTCGCTCGGGAAGCCGGGGCGAGGCTCGTGGTGGTCGATGCCGGAGTGGTGGCCCCACCCCGCGCCGAAGCTGTGGAGTCCGCCGTCAGGGACGGGGTCCGGGGCTCCGACAACATCGCCCAGGGCCCCGCGATGTCGCGCTCGGTGGCCGAGCGGCTGATCGACCGGGGGATCGCGCTGGCGGAGGAGCTCGCGGCCGACGGGATCGGCATCGTCGGGGTCGGTGACATGGGGATCGCGAACACCACGGCCGCGAGCGCCGTCTGCGCGGCGCTCCTCCCGGCCGATCCGTCGGACGTGTGCGGTCCGGGGACGGGACTGGATGGACCGGGCGTCGAGCGGAAGGTGGGGGTGGTTCGCGCCGCGCTCCAGGCGAACGACCTGGGCGAGGGACGACGCGCGTCCGATCCTCTGGACGCGCTGGCGTCGGTCGGAGGGCTCGAGATCGCATTCCTCACGGGCGTGATGCTCGGCGCGGCTTCGCGGCGGGTCCCGGTGCTCTTGGACGGCTTCGTCACCAGTGCGGCGGCGCTCGTCGCGGCAGGTCTCGCTCCGGACGTGACCGGATCGCTTATCGCGGCGACGCGATCACCGGAGCCGGGTCATCGGTTGGTCCTCGAGCGATTGGGCCTCGACCCGCTCCTCGACCTCGGGCTGAGGCTCGGTGAGGGGTCGGGGTCGGCCCTCGCGCTTCCCCTGGTTCGTGCCGCGGTGGCGATCCTCACCGACATGGCGACGTTCGAAGCGGCGGGCGTGAGCCGTGCGTGACATGTTCCGATCCGCGGTCGCGGCGGTGACCTTCCTGACCGCGGTGCCGGTCGGCCGCTCCGCCGCGCTCGCGAACCGCGAAGGGTTGCGCGACGGGACGGTCCTGTTCCCCGCGGTGGGGGCCGCGGTAGGAGCAACGACCGGTGCGATCGCATGGGCGGCCGCGTTCGTCGTCCCATCACTCCCGGCAGCCGTTCTGGGGGTCGGCGCTGGGGCGCTCCTCACGGGCGCTCTGCATCTGGATGGGCTCGCCGATACGGCAGACGGCGCGGGTGCGTCGCTCTCGGACGCGGATCCCTCAGCGGCGATGCACGACCCCCGGCTCGGGGTGTTCGGAGGCGTGTCGCTCATGCTCGATCTCGCGCTGCGGATCTCGGTGCTGAGCGCGCTGGTCGTCGGACCGCGGTTCCCCTTCGCGGCGATCGCGGCCGGGGCGCTCGGACGGGCCGCTCCGGTCGCCCTGCTCGCCACCACGCCCTACGCCGGCGGGTCGGACGGAACGGGCGCGTGGACTCGAGGTGTCGGGCTCGGTCGGTGCCTCGCCTCGGTCGCCGTGGGGGTGACGATCGGTCTCGTCGCCGTCGGGCTCGCGTTTTGGGCGATGGCGATCGCCGTCGCAACCGTGGCCGGGCTCGTCAGACGGTGGTCGCGCCGACAGCTGGGCGGCATGACGGGGGACACCCTCGGAGCCACCGCGGAGCTCTCGGAGACGGTGGCACTGCTGACCGCGCTCGCCATCGTCTGACCGGGCGGCCTACCGCGCGAGGTGCGTCTGGCGACCCACGTCGTAGGCCTCGCGGATCCAATCGCGGACCTCGTCGTCGAGCTCGTCCTCGTCCCGGAGCACGAACTGGTAGATCCAATCGGTCCGGCCCAGATGCTCCACCTTCGAGAATCGAGGTGAGTCGATCCGTCGCTTCAGCCAGAAGCCGCAGAGGAGGCCGTCTTTCCGGACCCGCACCACGCCCGCGAAGCGCACCCGCACCATGAACGCGATCCTGGACTTCGTCGGAACCTGCTCGAACGGGCCGAACTCGCCCACCAGCGATACCCACGCGTCATAGAGCTCGCGGAGACGAGCCGGCGCGCCCTCGAAGAACCCATCGATCGAAGAGTCGCCGCAGCCGTGCCACAGGTTGCGGGTCACGAACCGGGCGCCGCACCGTGGGCAGGTCCACAGTTCGGCGTCGCTCGCCACGGCGCCCGCTAGGACTGTTCCTTCAGGAAGCGCTCGATCTCCGTCGCGAGGTCGTCGCCCGAGGGGATCCGCTCCTCGCTCGCGATCGCCTCCAGTCGGGCGAGGTACTCCCTGGTGTCGGGGTCCTCCGCGATCGCCGCGTCCAGGCGTTCCCGCTGCGAGAGCGCCTCTTCACCCAGCGCCCCCACCGGGATCGTGACGCCGAGACGCCGCTCGACGTGCTGCAGGAGAGCCACCGTGGCGGGCGCGTACGCGGCCGCCCCGATGTAGTGGGGGACCTGTGCGTAGTAGCCGACGGCGGGGATCCCGGCCGCCGCCACCGTCATCTCCACCGCGGACAGTGCCGCCGCGGGCACCCGCAGGATGCCGCCCGGGCCCTGCTGCTCACCGTCGCGCAGCGACGCGTCGGTGGACGCCGTCGCCAGCACCGGAACGGGGCGGGTGTGGGGGACCGCCGCCGGGATCGCACCCAGGCTGATCCACTCGACGACCCCGAGCCGCAACGCGAGCTCGAGCAGGTCGTCCCCGAGCTGCTTCCACTTGTAGTCGGGCTCAGGGCCCACGAGGACGAGGAGATCTCGGCCGTCGAAGGCCACGTGTCGCACCATGATCTCGGGCCACTGCATCCTCGCCAGCACGCCGTCCACCACGTCCAGGACCGGCCGTCTCGCGCGGTAGTCGTGCAGCGCATCGACGTCGAAGGAGGCGACGACCCGTCCCCCGTCCGCCACGTGGTTCGCACACGCGGTCGCGGCTCCGGCCGCGTCGATCCAGCCGTCGAACGCCACGATCAGGACCGGCGCCGTGAGCACGGGGATCTGCTCCTCGAGGCGATAAAGGCTCACCCTCCGAGGATAGCCCCAGGAGCCGGAGAGCCGTTCCCCGCCTCGGTGACGTATGAGTGTGACGTGGACGGGGTTCGAACCGGACGACGAGGTTCCTTGCGGTTCCTTGCGGTCCCGGTGGGCGCGGTCCTGTCCGTCGCGCTGGCGGGATGCGCCGGAGACGTCTACGGCGAGTTCCCCTCGCCGCCCACGCCCGCGTTCACGGCCACACCGAGCGCCGAAGCCGACAACGGCATCCTCGCCGAGATCCCCGTGGACGGGAGCCCCTGTTTCCTCGCGGAGGCCGGGGATCGGGTCTGGGTCACCGCGTTCGACGGGAACGAGCTGGCCGAGATCGATCCGGAGACGAACGAGGTGGTCTCGACGCAACGGATGCCGGGAGGACCGTGCGGCATGCTCGACGTGGACGGCACGCTGTGGATCGAGACGCCGAACGCGGGGGCGATCGTGCGATTCGACCCTGTGCGTGGCGAGGTGATCGACCGTCTCCGGGTTCCCGGAGGGGTGTTCGGCCTCACGTCGACGCCATCGGGCATCTGGGGCGTCGCCGGCCAGGGCGAGGAGGTCGTCCAGATCGATCCGGGGTCGGGCGAGATCGTCGGGAGGGTGGAGGTGGACGGACCGCTCGGAGGCCTCGTGTTCGCTCGCGAACAGGTCTGGGTCGCCGCGGCCGGGACGCTCGTGCGGATCGATCCCCGGACCCAGGCCGTCGTCGACCAGATCGAGCTCGAGTCCTTCGAGCCGGAGGGACTCGCGGTGGACGGCGACATCCTCTGGGTCTCCAGCTCCTTCGAGCAGAGCGTGCTGCGGTTCGACCTCCGGACGATGAAGGTGCGAGACCGCGTGCCGGTCGACGACGCGTTGTTCGGCGGGATCGTCCTCGGCGATTCCTACTGGGTCTCGGGGAACAACACTCTCTACCGGCTCGACGTCGAGACCGGCGAGGTCGAGGACGAGTTGGAGCTCGTCGGCTTCGGACCCATCCCGGCGGCCGGAGACCTGTGGACCGTGGATTTCATCGCCAACGCGGTCTTCCGCCTCGACGAGCGCGCGCCGTGAGGGCGGCCATTCGAACTAGCCCTTCGACGGATGTGTCGGCATCAGGTCGGGGATACGCTCTCGAGAGATGAGCGCGCCCGACCAGACCGTCTACCGCGTCCACCTGGCCGACCCGGGAGGCCGTGTCACCGCGCTCGACGTCCCGACCGAGCACTTCGACTCGATGGAGCGCGGGATCTCGCTCGGGACGACCACGATCGTCCCGTGGCATCGGGTGATCCGGTACACCCGGGAGGTCGTTCAGGCCGTCGACGACGCCTTCCTCAGCCGCGCGGAGATCCGCGCCTGGCTCGACGACGGCTCGGACGAAGGCGAGCGGATCGTGGTGCGGGCCGACCGTTTCGACGCGGGCGCGTGGACGGCGGACTTCCTCGTGGAGCGGACGCTCGACATCGAGGGCGGGGTCGTGCACCTCACGAAGATCCACGTCCCGTGGAACCGGGTGCTGGAGTACGAACGGCTCCCGGTACGGGTCGAGACCCCGAGCCGACCGGACTGATCCCCGTTTCACTCGCTCGGCGCTCCCCCGGCCTCGTTCGCGCCGGCCTCCTTCAGGACGCTCTTCAACGTGGACATCGCGTTCATCGCCGGCGGGAACCCCGCGATCGTCGCCGTCTGCAGGATGATCTCGCGCAGCTCCTCGGGTGAGAGCCCCGCCTTGAGGGAGGCCCGGAGGTGTTGGGGGATCTGGGAAGAGCGCCCGGTCGCCACAAGCGCTGCCACCGCCGCGATCTCGCGGTCCCGGAGCGCGAGGCCCGGGCGCGTGTAGACGTCGCCGTACGCGACCTCCACGATCGCCCGACCGAGGTCGCCCAGACCTTCGACCGCGGCCAGCGCCTTCTCGTCGTGCACCTCGAGGAATCGCTCCCGCCCGCGCTCATACCTGTTGTCGCTCACACGTCTCCTCTCTTCCGTGCCGTTCTCGGCCAGGGTCGATGCGCGGCGCTATGCATGGACGCGAAGGCCATCGAGGCCTCGGATGATGTAGTTCGGCCGGAACGTCGGCTCCTCCACGAGCTCCAGGTTCGGGAAGCGCTCCAGCATCGTCCCGAACGAGATCTGCAGCTCCATCCTGCCCAGGGGAGCGCCGAGACAGAAGTGGATCCCCGCTCCGAACGTCAGGTGGGGGTTCGGCTTGCGGTCCAGCCGCAGCTCATCGGCGTCCTCGAACACCTCGGGGTCTCGGTTGGCAGAGTCGAACAGCAGCCCGAGCTCTGCTCCTCTCGGTATCTCGACCCCGTGGAGCTCGAACGGTTCGAGCACCCAACGCTCGAACATCGGCAACGGCGTCTGGAACCGCAGCAGCTCCTCGGTCGCCGTCGGGAGCAGAGAGGGATCGGCCCGGAGCTGCCGCAGCCGATCGGGATTGCGGAACAGCGCCCACCAGCCGAGGAGGGTCGCGTTCACCGTCGCCTCGTGACCGGCGTTCAATAGCAGGACGCACGTCCCGACGAGCTCGTCCTCGGTCAGCGTGTCGCCCTCGTCGATCACGTGCACGAGACCGGAGATCAGGTCGTCGCCGGGCGCGGTCCGGCGTTCCCGCGCCAGCTCCCGCAGGTACCCCGAGAACTCGAGGCTCGCGCGGACGGCGTCGCGCTGGGCCGGCTCCGACGGGTTCAGCTCGTACATCTTCACGATGTCGGCGGACCACGGCCGAAGGAGGTGATGGTCGGTCTCGGGGACCCCGAGCATCTCCGCGATCACGATGACCGGCAGCGGTTCCGCCAGCGTGGGGAGGAGGTCGAACTCTCCCGCGCCTGCCAGCCCCTCGAGCAGGTCCTCGAAGATCGCATGGACGCGGGGGCGGAGGGACTCGACGAACCTCGGCGTGAACGCCTTCGCCACGAGCCTGCGCACGCGTGTGTGATCGGGTGCCTCCATGTCGAGGATCCCCGCGTTGATCAGGTCCCAGAACGGCGCGTGCCAATCGGGCGGCGCCGGCCGGCCCATCTCCTCGTGGGTCGACGTGTGGAGGTATGTCCGGCCGAACCGCCGATCCCGCAGGAGGGCGTCGACGTCCGAGTAGCGGGAGATCAGCCAGTGATCGGTCGCCTCGTCGTAGACGACGGGCGCGGAGCGACGGAGCTCGTCGTAGTCGCGATAGGGGTCCGAGATGAACCCCACATCGGTCGGCGCGAACCGCATCGCCCGGACGATACCGGGATGCGTCGAACGAGGGCTCGGGGTGTGTCCCGATCGACTCAGCCGGGTATCGGTCGATCAGAACCCGCTATGGGAGGTGAAGGTCATGGCGAGCAGGAAGCAGGTCAACGCCGCGAAGCGCAACATCAAGAGCGCGCAGAAGGCGGCGCGGAAGAAGCGGACGATCTCGAAGCTCCCGAAGTCCGTGCGACAGGATCTCGGACGCCAGGCGGCCGCCGCCCGGCGGCGAGGAGGGACTCTCGGCCGCGCGTTGGAGGACCGTACGCGGGAGCAGCTCTACGAGCAGGCGAAGAAGGAAGGGATCGCCGGCAGGTCTCGGATGGGTAAGTGGGACCTGATCAAGGCTCTGCGCCGGTCACGCTAGCTCGGCGCCGGAGCGTCCATGAGGAGCGGCCACCCTCAGACGGGCGGTCGTTCCGTTCCCGGCCGGTTCGCCTGACCGGCCTCCTCGTCGAGGTCCGCCAGCGTTTCCGCGCCACCCTCGAGCGGCTCCAGCTCGTCCTCGGCTTTCTCCTCGTCGGGGGCGCCCGGCGGGCTCGGTTTCCGCTCCGCCAGGTCGTCGTCGGCCATCTGGGCTTCTTCGGGCTGGCCGACGTCCATCGGGTCGCGTTCGCTTCCTGCGGCGGTCATGGCATGCCTCCTCGACTCGGGTGGGTTCTCGCGGGCGCTCCACGCGTTCCCTACCCTTGGAGCCCTCCCCCAAACGCCTAGGCCACATCCCTTCACGTCCTAGCCGCCGCTCGACGATGTCGAAGTCGGTGCTCGAGGAGCTCATCGAGAAGGGTTCGAAGACCCCGGGAGCGATCGAGGGATGAACACGGTGATCGATCCCTCCTCCTGACCGGAGCTGCGCAGGTAGCCGAAGGAGACGGACGCGGCCCGGGCGGCAGCGTCGAAGTCTGCGCTCCAGAGCGGGTCGGCCGACACGGGTGTCCAGGTCATGTCTCGCTCCCACTCGCCGGGCCCTCTCACGGTCATCGCGACGTAGTCACCCGGCGCGACGCCCTTGGGGCCGTCGTCGCCGACCGTCACGTTCGACGCGTTCAGCGTGAGGTCCGCCAGGACGTCGTGATGCAGGAGTCCCACGACGATCATCTCGCCGAGCATCCGGATGAACGGTTCGTCCTCGACATCGACCTGCCAGAGCTCCGGCGGACGCTCGACCCGCATGAACGCGTGCGCCGTCAGGAGCGTGTCGAGATCGATCCTCCGCGGCTCCACGTGACTACCTCTCCGAAAGGAGCTCGATCATGGTCCGTGCGTCGCGGATCGCGGCGCCGGTCGGGTCGTTGTTGAAGTAGAGATAGGCCTCTTCCGCGCCGGTTGCGGAGATCCGCGAGCCCCAACGCCGCAACTTGTCACGGCGGTAGCCGGGACCGTCAACGGTTCCCTGATGGAAGCGGACGTACAGCCACCCCGCGGTCATGGGGAGGGTGTGTCGCATGCCCGGCCCGTCGGGCCAAACCAGGGCGGCGCCCGCGTCGTCGAGCAGGAGGAAGACGTCATCCGTGTACCAGGATCGGTCGCGGAACTCGAACGCGGGGTGCATCCCTTTCGGAAGGACTTTCAGGAGCTCGCGGAGCCGCTCGATCTCCACCGGGAACCGTGGGGGAAGCTGGAACAGGATAGGTCCGAGGCGGTCTCCGAGGCCGCTCGCTCGCTCCCAGAGGAGCTCGACGGGTCCCTCAGGATCCCTCAGCCGCTTCAGGTGGGTGATGAATCTGCTCGCCTTCACCGTGACGACGAACCCGGGCGGTGTCTGGTCCCTCCAGCGCTCGAACGTGGCGCGCTCGGGGAGCCGGTAGAACGAGTTGTTCACCTCGACCGTGCCGAACCGCTCGGCGTAGAACGCGAGCCAGTCCCGCTGCGGCACGCCATCCGGATAGAACACGCCCCGCCAGTCGTCGTACTGCCATCCGCTGGTGCCGATGTGCGGCCGCACCCTCACGTCCCTTCCGCGTTCGCTCTCTGAAGGTGTCCGGAACACTCGTCCGTGAAACGCGATCTGCGGGAAGGACGTCGGGGGGGAGCGTCGGCATCGGCGCCTATCATGGTCGCCATGCGCGGCGACCGTGTCGAGATCGTGGTGGACATCGGCAACGGGGTGCAGACCTACGAGATCGAGGCCACCCGCGCTGGGCGCCGTGTGGAGGTCACCACGGGCC
>DASSDW010000125.1:0-3497 GCA_035696925.1 Actinomycetota bacterium | reverse complement strand
AGCACCAGGCCGATCGTGAGGGAGAGCACCATCGCGACCAGGGCGATCTGGACGTTGATCCAGAATCCGCGGAGCAGGAACAGCAGGTTGTTCCCCGAGAAGAGCCAGCGCCAGTTGTCCGGGTCGAAGAGATAGCCCATCTCAGCGGCTCACCGTCTTACCGCCTGACCACGAGCCGTCGCTCGATGGCCCTGATCGCGAACGTGACGCTCACCGTCAACAGCAGGTAGCCGACGGCCGCCCAGAAGAACACCTCGTTGTACTGGAACGTCGCGGAGCCGATCAGCCGCGCCTCCTTCAACAGGTCGTCGGCGAGCGCGAACACCGCGCCGATGATCGCGGAGTTCTTGATCATCGCGATGATCAAGCTCCCCAGCGGAGGGATCACGCTCCGCACGGCCTGGGGGATCACGATCTGTGACAGCACCCGTCCGTAGGTGAAGCCGAGCGCCAGGCCCGCGTCGATCTGCCCCTTCCCCACGGCGAAGACGCCCGACCGGACCGTCTCGGCCACGTAGGCCGCCGTGTAGAGCCCGAGGCTCGCCGTCGCGGCCACCCACGGCCCGATCGGGATCCCCGCACGCCGGAGCCCCAGGTAGGCGATCGACAGCAGCACGAGCAGGGGGACGTTGCGGAAGAACTCCACGTACAGCCCGCCGAGCCAGCGGATCCAGCGGACGGGCGCAACCCGGAGGGCGCCCACGAACAGCCCCACGCCGATCGCGATCGCGAACGACACGACCACGAGCTGCACGGTGACGAGGAAGCCCGAGCGGAACTCCGGGAAGTGCCGGACCAGCACTTCCCAGAGCTCGCTCATCGGTTCGCGACCGCCTCGATCAGCAGGTCTCCTCGCACGGGCGCAGCTCGAGCGCCTCGTCGAGGGTCATCGTCGGAGCGGGATCGGTCTCCCCGGTGTACTGGCCGATCCACTTCTGGTACGTGGCGTCCCACCGGCCGTCGTCGATGAAGGCCTGGATCACGCCGTCGACGAACTCCTTGAAGTCCGTATCGCCCTCGGCGATCCCGGCGCCGTACGGCTCGACCGTGTACCCCTCACCCTTCAGCTCCAGGGTGTCGTCCTGGATGATCATCCCGGTGAGGATCACGTCGTCCGTGGACACGGCGTCCACAGCGCCGGTCTGGATCAGCTCCAGGCACTCGGAGTACGTGTCCACGAGGCGCAGCTTCGCCTCCGGCGCGTTCTCCTTGAGGTTCTCCTCGTAGGTCGAGCCGGTGGCCGTGCACACCGTCTTCCCGGCCAGGTCCTCGACCCCCGTGATGTCGGAGTCCACGGGAGCGAGCACCCGACCCTCGGCGATGTAGTACGGGATCGAGAAGTCGATCTCCGCGTCCCGGTCCGTGGTGATCGTCATCGTCGACAGGATCAGGTCCGCCGTGCCGTCCACGAGGAACGGGATCCGGTTGTCCGAGATCGCCTCGATGAAGTTCGGCTCCACGCCGAGCTCATCCGCGATCGCTTGGCCGAGGTCGACGTCGAAGCCCTCGATCGCGTCGGTCTGCGGGTTCTTGAACCCGAACGGCGGGACGTCGTACTTCACCCCGATCGTGATCTCGCCCGCTTCCTGCAGCTCGGCCATCGTCGACCCGGCGGGGAATTCCTCCGTCTGGCCGTCATCGGCCGGCGGTTCGGGCTCGTCCTCACCGCACGCGGCCGCCACGAGCGCGAAGACCGAGACGAGCACCACCGGCCACCGGCGGCTCCACCTGACCTGTGCCATCGCTTCCTCCCTTCGGGGCCCGCCCTCCGCGCGGACCGCTCCGCCCCCTCATCTGTAGTACTGGTTCCTCAGTGCCGAAGGATCTTGTCGACGAAGTCCTTCGCCCGCTGGCTCTTCGCTCCCTCGAAGAACGCCTGCGGCTCGCCCTCCTCCACGATCCTCCCCTCGTCGACGAACGCGATCCGATCGCACACCTCCCGCGCGAAGCCCATCTCGTGCGTGACGACGATCATCGTCATCCCCTCGTGCGCGAGATCGCGCATCACGTCGAGCACCTCGCGGATCATCTCCGGGTCGAGGGCCGACGTCGGCTCGTCGAAGAGGATCAGCTTCGGCTCCATCGCGAGCGCTCGGGCGATCGCGACGCGCTGCTGCTGCCCGCCCGAGAGGTCGGCCGGGAAGTCGTCGGCCTTCTCCGGGATGCCGACCCGCTCCAGGAGGCCGCGCGCCAGGCGGTTCGCGTCCGACTCGGACATGCCCTTCACCTTGATCGGGCCGAGCGTGATGTTCTGAAGGACCGACTTGTGGGCGAACAGGTTGAACGACTGGAACACCATGCCGATCTCGGCGCGCAGCCGGAAGAGATCCTTGCCGGCCTCGGGGACCGAGTGCCCATCGAACCGGATGTCACCCTCGTCGATCGTCTCGAGGCCGTTGATGCAGCGCAGGAGCGTGGACTTCCCGGATCCCGAAGGTCCCGCGATCACGACCGCCTCACCGGTGGAGATCGCGAGGTCGATGCCGTCGAGGACCAGATGGGAGCCGAAGCTCTTGCTGACGTTGTCGATCTCGATCAGATGCCCGTTCGAGGTCATCGCGTGCGAACGAGTCTAGTGAGGCGCCCCGGGATCCGCTCAGGGGCGGTCTCGAGAGAACGTGGGCACCGTCCGGTGGACGATCGGCCCGATCGTCAGCGCGAACAGCACGGTCCCGATCCCGACGGTCCCTCCCAGGAGCCATCCGACGACGAGCACGGACACCTCGATCGCCGTCCGCACGACGCGGAGCGACCGGCCGCCTCTCGCGAAGCCCACCATCAGCCCGTCTCGAGGACCCGGGCCGAGGCCCGCTCCGATGTAGGCGCCGGTCGCGATCCCGTTCAGCACGATCCCCACGACGAGGTAGGTCCACCGCAGCACGAGGTCGCCGGTCGGAGGGATCAGCAGCAGGACACCATCGAGCGAGAGCCCGACCACCACGACGTTGGCGACGGTCCCGAGACCGGGACGCTGGCGAAGCGGGATCCACAGCAGCAGGACGACGGCACCGGCGACGATCGTGCACACGCCGATCGAGAGACCGGTGGCGACCGACAGACCCTGATGGAAGACGTCCCACGGATCGAGGCCCAGCTCGCTCCGGACCAGGAGCGCGAGGCTGGCGCCGAACAGCACGAGGCCCGCGATCAGCTGGACGAGCCGCGCGGTCAAGCCGCTCCGTAGATCTGGCACGCTCAACGCCATCTCCATCCTCGATCATCCCAGCCGGGTCTCGGCACTACGTCCGCCGCACGTCGACCCAGATGTTCCCCCTCGCCGCGTCGACCGCGAGCGCCCGGATCGTTCCGTCGACCTGCGTGAAGGTCGACGCCGTCGTGGTGACCGGATCCACCTCTGTGATCGTGCCGTCCGCATGACCGACCCAGACGCTCCCGAGTCCGGCGTCGAGCGAGGTCGCAGCCGCGGGCACGGTCACCAGCCCGACCTGCCGGTTCGAGAGGACGGAGATCCGCGTCAGCAGTCCGGTGCCGAAGTC
>DASSDW010000124.1:0-6076 GCA_035696925.1 Actinomycetota bacterium | reverse complement strand
CAGGGCTGAGACGCGTTCGATACTGTTCGGCTTCGCATGAGGGATCGCGCACAGCTCGTCGTGATCGGCGCCGGGATCGTCGGCGCGAGCGCCGCGTACCACCTGGCGGAGCTCGGGATCACGGACGTGGTGGTCCTCGACCAGGGGCCGCTTTTCGAGACGGGCGGATCGACCTCGCACGCGCCGGGCCTCGTGTTCCAGACGAACGGCTCGCGGACGATGTGCCGGCTCGCGCAGTACTCGGTGGAGCTGTACGCCGAGCTCGGGACGGACGACGGTCCCGCCTGGTACGGCGTCGGGGGCATCGAGGTCGCGACGACCCCGGAACGGATGTTGGAGCTGAAGCGACGCCGGGGGTACGCCCTGGCTTACGGGATCGAAGGGACGGAGCTGCTCACGCCCGAGGAGACCGCCGAGCGGATCCCGATCCTCGATCCCGGACACATCCTGGGCTCCTACCTCGTCCCGTCGGACGGGATCGCGAAGGGCGTCCGCGTGGCGACGGCGCTCGGCACGACGGCACGGGCGAAGGGCGTGGCGTTCGAGGGCGGCGTCCGCGTGACGGGGTTCGACATCAGGGACGGCGGGGTCCACGGCGTCCGGACCGATCGGGGCGACATCGCCTGCGAACAGGTGCTCGTGTGCGCGGGCATCTGGGGACCGACGATCGGGCGGATGGCCGGCGTGCCGATCCCGCTCGCGGTCGTGCAGCACCAGCTCGTGTGGACGCACCCGCTGCCGGAGCTCGCCGCCGACGCGGGCGAGGAGGTGGTCCATCCGATCCTCCGGCACCAGGACGTCTCGCTGTATTTCCGGCAGCAGGGAGATCGGTACGCGCTGGGGAACTACCGGCACGAGCCGATCCTGTTCGAGCCGGACGATCTCCGCCCGTACCGGGAGGGCGAGCCGCAGCCGAGCATCGAGCCGTTCACGCCCGAGCACTTCGAGGTGGCCTACGAGGAGAGCATCAGGCTCCTGCCTCCGGTGAAGGACACGCTGGACGAGACGACCGCTATCAACGGGATGTTCTCGTTCACGCCCGACATGGGCTCGATCGTCGGTGAGTCGGCGGACGTCCGCGGCTTCTGGATCTGTGAGGCCGTGTGGGTCACGCACGGAGGCGGGATGGGGAGGATGGCGGCCGAGTGGATCGCGGGGGGCGAGCCCTCGATGGACCTGGCCGAGGCGGATGCGAACCGCTTCTACCCGTTCATGACGACGCCGCCGTACGTGCGGGCGCGCGGCGCACAGCAGTACCGCGAGGTGTACGACATCCTCCATCCCCTTCAGCAGATGGCCCATCCGCGCGAGCTGAAGCTGACGCCGTTCCACGCGCGACATCGGGAACTCGGCGCCGAGTTCTTCTCCGGCGCCGGATGGGAGCGGCCGCAGTGGTTCGAGGCGAATCATGTGCTGACCGGCGCTCCGTGGGAGTCAAGAAGCGGCTGGGCGGCGGAGAACTGGTCGCCGTGCGTGGGGGCGGAGCACGTCGCCACGCGCGAGCGCGTGGCGATGTTCGACATCACGCCGTTCGCGAAGTTCGACGTCACCGGCGCCGATGCGCTCTCGTTCCTCGAGCGCCTCAGCGCCAACCGGATCGATCGTCCCGCCGGGACGATCGTCTACACATCGCTGCTGACGCCGTCGGGTGGCATCCGGTGCGACCTCACGATCACCCGGAAGGACGAGGATCGCTTCCGGGTCGTCACCGGCGGCGGGTCCGGCCAGCACGACCGCGCGTGGCTGCTGGCGCAGCGACGTCCCGGCGAGCGCGTGCAGCTGACCGTGCGCACCGGATCGCTCTTCGCGCTCGGACTCTGGGGTCCGAAGGCGCGTGACGTCCTCCAGGCCGTCACCGACGTCGACGTCTCGAACGAGGCGTTCCCGTACATGACCGCCCGGTACCTGAACCTGGGCGAGGTCGATCCGGTCTGGACGCAGCGGATCTCCTACGCCGGCGAGCTGGGCTGGGAGCTCTACGGGCAGATCGCGATGGGCCAGCGCGCCTGGGACGTCCTGTGGGAGGCGGGACAGGAGCACGGGATCGTGGCGGCCGGCGGCGGAGCATTCGACTCGCTCCGCCTCGAGAAGGGCTACCGGCTCTGGGGCCAGGACATCCACACGGAGCACGACCCCTTCGAGGCCGGGCTCGGCTTCGCCGTCCGGATGGACAAGGGCGAGTTCCAGGGGCGGGAGGCTCTGCAGCGCAAGCTCGACCGAGGCCTCACGGAAAAGCTCGCCTGCATCACCCTCGACGATCCCGCCGCCGTGGTGATGGGCAAGGAGCCGATCAGGCACGACGGCCGGGTCGTGACCTACGTGACGAGCGCCGCGTACGGGTACTCGATCGGGCGCGGCATCGTGTACGGCTACCTCCCGGTCGATCTCGCCGTGGAAGGGACGCCGGTCGAGGTGGAATACTTCGGCGACCGTCTGGCGGCCACCGTCGCCGCCGAGCCGTTGTGGGATCCCAAGGGCGAGCGCCTGCGGGCCTGAGAAGACCGAGCGAGAAGAGGGGAACGAACGATGACCGTGATCGAGGACCCGGGGATCCTCCTCTACACGAGGATCCGCAAGTCGCCGTACTTCCACGCCTCACGGAAGCACGGCGTCGCTCGCTACAGCGTCTACAACCACACGTACCACCCTCGCCACTACGGCGATCCGGTGGCGGAGTACTGGCACCTCGTGAACGCGGTGACCCTCTGGGACGTCGGCGTCGAGAAGCAGATCCAGATCAAGGGCCCGGACGCCTTCGACCTCACGAACATGATCGTGCCGCGCGACCTCAACAAGTGCGCGGTGGACCAGTGCAAGTACGTGTTCATCACCGGCCCCGACGGCGGGATCTTGAACGACCCGGTCCTCCTCCGCGTCGAGGAGGACGAGTTCTGGCTCTCGCTCGCCGACTCGGACGTGAACCTCTACGCCCTCGGGATCGCCGCGGCGAAGGGGATGGACGTGACCGTGCAGGAGATCGACGTCGCGCCCGTGCAGATCCAAGGCCCGAACGCCAAGAGGGTCCTCGTCGAGCTGTTCGGCGACGCGATCCTCGACGTCCCGTACTACGGGCTGATGAAGGCGGAGCTCGACGGGATGCAGGTCGTCATCTCCCGCACCGGCTACACGGGCGAGGTGGGGTACGAGATCTACCTTCGCGACGCGTCGGAGCACGGTGTGGCCCTGTGGGACCGGGTGCTCGAAGCCGGCAAGCCGCACGACCTCCGCGTGATCGGTCCCTGCCACATCCGTCGCATCGAGGGAGGGATCTTGGCCTTCGGCGCGGACATGTGGTACGAGAACAACCCGTTCGAGGTCGGCTACCACTACACGTGGATGGTCGATCTCGAGCAGGAGGCCGACTTCATGGGCAAGGATGCCCTGAAGAAGATCAAGGCCGAGGGCGTGAAGCAGAAGCTCGTCGGGGTCGACATCGAGGGCGAGCCGCTCGGGACGTACATCGACAACGAGATGCTCGACTTCTTCCCGGCATCCGCGAACGGGAGCGTGGTCGGGCGGGTCACGTCGGCGTGCTACTCGCCTCGGCTGGAGAAGAACATCGGCCTCGCGATGCTGCCGATCGAGCACACCGAGTTGGGCACGGCGCTCCAGGTCGACACGTCGAGGGGCACGGTGGGCGCGACGGTCGTCCCGATGCCCCATTGGGACCCGACGAAGGAGATCCCGAAGGGCTAGCGCTCGATCCAGGCGGGGAACACCCCGAGCACCCCGGTCCGTTCGCTGAGGTCGTCCTGCGCTCCGGTGTCCGGGTCGAGGATCACGATCGATCCCTCACGGTCGATCAGAAGGCCTCGGTCCGACCAATCGGGGAACTTGTTCTGCCGCACGAGGTCCGTCGTCAGGTTCCGTGGGTCGGACCCGTCCGCGCGCATCACCCACACGTCCTCGTCGCTCTGCCGCTCGGGGTCGTGGGGCGGAGGCTCGAAGGACGGCGGTGTACCTCGCGTGGACTCGAACGCGATCCATTCTCCGTCGGGCGACCAGGTCGGGTATCCCTCGTTGATGTCCGGCGAGTGCGTGAGGTTGACCTCGTCGGACCCGTCGGCGTTCATCACGAACACGTCGTAGTCGGGGTCGCCGAACGGCGTCGAGCCCCCCATCGAGGACGCGAACGCGATCCGAGAGCCGTCGGGGGACCAGTTCGGATACTCGCCCCAGACGTCCGAGAGCTGCCGCGCGTTCGAGCCGTCGGCGTCCATCACGAAGAGCTGCGGCATGCCGTTCTCGTCGGACGAGTAGGCGATCCGCCGGCCGTCCGGGGACCAGACCGGTCCCCACTCGTTCGCGTCCGGCGACCGGGTGAGGTTCCGATAGCCCGTGCCGTCGGTACGGATCACCGCGACGTCGTCATTGACGTTCACGCCGGCGCGCGAGTCCCGGAAGACGATCAGCGGTCCGTGTCCGTCGGGGTCGAACTGGGGGCCACGGATCGACGTGACAGTCCGATCCTCGCCGGTGGAGAGCGAGAGGACGTGGATCTCGCCGTCGTCGCCGCTGAACACGATGCGGCCCGTGCGCACGATCGTGGACTCCGTGCCGGGCTGCGCCTCGGATGGCGATAGCGAGCCCCCGTTCCCGGAGGACCCGGTGCACGCCACGAGCAGGGCGATGGGGATGAGGGTGGCTCGCCCACGCCTCCTCGATGGATCCATGCCGCGTGCTACACCGGGAAGCGATCCGGCGTTCCCGGAGTCGGCTATCGGTTCGCGACGTCTTCGAGGAACTCGAGGATCGACTCCGTCGTCCTTCGCTCGATCGGCGGCGTAGAGAGCCCGAACAGGTCGGTGCCGTGCTCGCCGGTGCCGAGGATCAACGACTCCCCAGAGCTTGCCGCCCACCGTGCCAACGCGCGGGCCGACCGCGGCGCTTCGCCGTCGAAGCGCCCGGCGATGAAGAGCATCGGCGCTCCGACCGCATCGACGATCGACCGGTCCACCTCCATCCCGCAGCAGGCCGTGGGCGCGGAGAGCGTGATGACGCCGGACAGACTGGGTCGCGCCTTGCTCGCCGCGACGACCGCAGCGGTGCCCCCCATGCTCGCGCCGATCAGGACGATGTCGCGGACGCCTCGCCCCCGGAGGAACTTTGCGCCGGCGAGGAGGTCCCGCCATGCGTCTCCGGTGCTCCCGTCCTCCGAGCACCCCGCCTCGTCTCCCGGGCAGTAGCCGCGGAAGTCGATCGCGAGCGACGCGTGACCGGCGTCGACGACCACCTCGGCGACGTTCCACCACTCCGTCTGATCGCCGTCGATCGAGTGTCCGAGGACGACGCCGACCGGACCGTCGCCGAAGAGCCGCCCGGCGACACGGACCCCGTCGGAAGCGCGGAACGTGACCGCCTCGGGCACGGGTGTGGGTGACGGGGTCTCGGCGCTCGACGGTGTCGCGGCTGGCTCGCCGCTCGGAGCCTCTTCGGTGGCGCCGCCGCACGCGATCAGGGGGACCCACACGGCCACCACCATCCGGGATCGCGTCAGGCTCATGTCCGCAGCGTGCACCGGACAGCTTTGACATGTCAAGGTAGACAGGTAACACTGCCTCGCATGTCGCTCCGACATTCGCTCCTCGGCCTGCTCGCCGAACAGCCGAGGACCGGGTACGAGCTCACCCGGCTCTTCGACGAATCGCTCCTCAACGTCTGGCCGGCCAGCCACAGCCAGATCTACCCGGAGCTGGCGAGGCTCTCCGCCGACGGTCTGATCCGTCAGACGGCGTCCGGCTCCCGGGGCAAGAAGGTGTACTCGATCACCCCGGGCGGCCTCGACGAGGTCATGGCGTGGCTCAAGACCGAGCCGGACCACTCCACACGCAACCCCGCGTTCCTACGTGTGTTCTTCCTCTGGCTGATGGAGCCCGAGGACGCGATCGCGTTCCTCGAACGAGAAGAGCTCGAGCACGAAGCGAAGCTGAGTGAATTCGAGGCGAAGGCCGAGCTGCCCGTCCGCGACACGTCGAGGGAATGGGCGTTCCGGCTGGCGCTCGACTGGGGCGTGCGCTACGAGCGCGAGATGCTCGAGTGGAACGCGTGGGCGCGGCGCGTGATCGAGGAGCGGCGA
>DASSDW010000123.1:0-28356 GCA_035696925.1 Actinomycetota bacterium | reverse complement strand
GTGGTGCAGACCGTCTTCACGACGTCCTCGAAGACCGTCGGTGACCGGAGCATCCGGCCGGCGCCCGCAGCGGCCCACGCGAGGTCGGGGTCTCCCTCGGCGAGGACATAGAACGGCGAGAGGTCCTGATCGAGCCGCAGGACGTGGGCGGCCCCGTCGAGCACCGCGCGGACGACCTTCGGCCCCGGCGGCGGGCCGAGGACGTCGAGGCGTGCCGAGCGGCGTGTGCCCTCCGAGATCCGGACCCGGCGCGGGCGACCCCCCGGCACCCGGACCGTGAAGGCAAGGGTTCGGTGTTCCTCGTCGAGGTGGGTCGGGGAGAGCTCTGCGAATCCGTGGGAGACCAGCGTCCGCCAGAGGTCGACGGGCTCGCCGCCAGGGGCCCGGAGCGGCAGATCGAGCGTGGTCACTCCGCCGCCTGACGAGCGCGGAACGCCCGGACCTTGGCGCGATTGCCGCAGGCGTTCATCGAGCACCACTTCCCGCTCTTGTTCTTCGATCGATCGAAGAAGACCGCGGAGCAGCCGGGATCGTGACAGATCCGGAACCGTTCCCATCGCCCGTCGAGCTCGGCGAGGAACGCGGTCCCGAGGATGCGTCCGATCACGCCTCTGACCCCTTCCGCCTCCACGTGGATCGCGTCCCCGTCCGCGCACCCGAAGCAGACGCGCACGCCCGTCTCCTCCGCCGCGCGGTTCAGCAGGGCCGTCGCCTCCTCGTCACGGGGCTCGCCCATGCTCTCGCGTACCTTCGCCGTCAGGGCGTCGCGGACGCGGAGCGCCCAGGCCAGGTCCTGATCCTTGACGTGCTCCTCGGGTGGGAGCAGGTCCCTCGCGCCGAGCCACCATCGGAGGCTCTCGAGGCTCGGCGGCATCCCATCGGGTTCCCCTTGCTCGTGATCGTGGAGGGAGAGGAAGCCACGGACGAGCTCGAGGTCATCGGGGGCGGCGCGCGTCAGATCCTCCTCGTGGACCTGCTGGGGAGCGAGGCGAGCCTCCATCGTCACAGGATACCGCACTGAAACCGCCGATACCCGGATGCCGGTTACACGATGATCGACTCGCAGAGGGATGTCCGGCGCGCGCCTAGACTCCGGGTCGTGCTGGGGTTCACGGACTGGGCGATCGACATCCTTTCCCGAGCCGACGCGGCGGCGCGCCGGTTCAACCCCGATGCTCGGGTGCGTGTCGTGCGCGACGCGGGCGGCGTTCGCTTCGAGCTGACGGACGAAGCCAGCCCCACCGATCGCGTGGTCGAGCACGCGTCCGGCTTCACCCTCCTCGTGGAGGAGGGTCTCGAAGGGACGATCGACGTGATCGAGCCGCACGATCAGCTCATCCTCCGGCCCGAGGGTGACACGGAACGCAGCTCGCGTCCGTCCTGAACTGCGAGGGAAGCGAGGTGCGGCGGATACACTGCCGCCATGACGGAGGCGGGCGTGCTTCGGGCCGTGGGCGGGGCCGGGCCCGTGATGATCATCGGCGGCGCCGAGGACCGGTTCCGGGACAAGGTGATCCTCGGAACGTTCGCAGATCTCGCCGGCGGCGCCGAGGGGAACATCGTGGTGATCTCCACGGCCTCCTCGCTGGGAGACGCGGCGTCCCAGGCCTACCGTGAGCTCTTCCTCGGCCTGGGCATCGGAGCCGTGACGGGCATCCGGCCGGAGGAGCGCGCCGAGGCCGACGACCCGGCCGCGGTGGCGACGCTCTCGGAGGCGACGGGTGTCTTCCTGACCGGAGGGAACCAGTCGCGCCTCACGCAGGTGGTCGGGGGCACGCGGCTCGGCGACGCGATCTCGAACGCGCACGATCGAGGCGTCGTGCTCGCCGGCACGAGCGCCGGCGCGTCGGCCCTGGCCTCACACATGGTGGCGTTCGGTCGTCCCGGGCCCACGCCGAAGCACCGGATGGTGACCCTCGCGGCCGGGCTCGGGATCGTGCCGGGCGTCGTGATCGACCAGCACTTCGAGGAGCGGGGCCGGATCGGGCGGTTGCTCGCCCTCGTGGCGCAATCACCGTCGTTGCTCGGCATCGGCATCGACGAGGACACGTGCGCCGTGGTCACCGCCGATCGCGTCCTCCACGTGCTCGGGCGCGGCGCGGTCACGCTCGTCGACGGCTCCCACGTCAAGACCGATGCCTACCGCGGGAAGGGCTATCGTCCTGTCATGGTGAGCGGCGCCACCCTGCACTCCCTGCCCTCGGGGTATCGGTTCGATCTGCGCGGTCGCGCGCTGCTCACCGGACCGGATGCCCTCGAGGACGGGGAGGCATCGACGTGACGAAGGCAGCCAAGGATCAGCAGGCCAGGAGCCCGCAGCGCGGTCCCGCCAGAACGCGAACCCGAGGCGCGAAGGAGTCCGTGAAGCGGGAGCCGGCGGCCGCCAAGTCGCGCACCCCGAAGCCGGATCTGAAGATCGTGCAGACCCAGGTGTTCCGGGGCCCGAACTATTGGTCCTATGAACCGTGCGTCCGGATGCTCGTCGATCTGGGCTCGCTCGAGGAGTGGCCGTCCAACCAGATCCCCGGGTTCAACGAAGGCCTCCTGTCGCTGCTTCCGGGCGTTGCCGAACACTCGTGCTCGTTGGGGCGGCGGGGTGGCTTCGGCGAGCGGCTCGCCGACGGGACCTGGCTCGGTCACGTCGCCGAGCACGTCGCCCTGGAGCTCCAGCGGGAGACCGGCGCGCACATCTCGCGCGGCAAGACGCGGAGCACGGGGGAGACCGGCCGCTACAACGTGATCTACGGGTACTGGGAGGAGACCGTCGGCGTCGAGGCCGGCAAGCTCGCGGTCCGGATCGTGAACCACGCGGTGAAGGCGGAGAAGGGCTTCGACTTCCTCGCGGAGCTCGAGCGCCTGATCTTGCTCGCCGAGCGGCGCGCGTTCGGGCCCTCCACTCAGGCGATCATCGACGAGGCGGCGTCGCGTGACATCCCGTGGATGCGCCTCAACGAGCAATCGCTGATCCAGCTCGGCCAGGGGAAGTACCAGCAGCGGATCCGGGCGACGATGACGTCGATGACCTCCGCGCTCGCGGTGGACATCGCTTCCGACAAGAAGATGACGAACCAGCTCCTCGCGGCGGCCGGCCTCCCCGTGCCCCGGAGCGACGTGGTCCGGACCGCCGATGAAGCCGCCACGGCCGCCGCGCGCATGGGCTTCCCGGTCGTGACGAAGCCGCTCGACGGCAACCACGGTCGCGGCGTCGGCCTCAACCTGACGGACGAGAAGTCGGTGCGCCTCGGGTTCGAGCGCGCGCTCGAGCAGTCGCGCGACGGTCGAGTGGTCGTCGAGACGTTCGTCCAGGGGAACGACTACCGGATGCTGGTGATCGCGGGCCGCATGGTCGCGATCGCCGAGCGCGTGCCCGCTCACGTGATCGGCGACGGTGAGCACACCGTCCGCGAACTCGTCGAGATCACGAACCAGGACCCGCGGCGCGGGATCGGCCACGAGAAGGTGTTGACCAGGATCACGGTCGACGCGAGGGCCGAGGAGTTCGTGCGCGCGCAGGGCTTCGCCTTCGACGACGTTCCTCCCGAAGGAGCGCAGGTCCTGATCGTGGCCACCGGCAACATGTCGACGGGCGGGATCTCGATCGACCGCACGTGGGAAGCCCACGAGGACAACGTCGAGATCGCCGAGGAGGCCGCGAGGGTCGTGGGCCTCGACGTCGCCGGGATCGATTTCCTGGCGCCGGACATCACGCTTCCCGTCCGCGAGACCGGCGGCGCGATCGTCGAGGTGAACGCCGCGCCGGGCTTCCGGATGCACACGCACCCCACCGAAGGGGAGCCGCAGTACGTCGCCAAACCGGTGATCGACGCGCTGTTCCCGCAGGGCACGCCGTCGCGGATCCCGATCGTCGCGGTGACCGGTTCGAACGGGAAGACCACCACCACACGGATGATCGCCCACATCTTCCGGGGCCTCGGCCGCAAGATCGGGATGACCTCGACGGACGGCGTCTACATCGACGAGCGGCTGGTGAAACGGGTGGATGCGTCGGGCCCGAAATCGGCACAGATGGTGCTGCAGAACCCGCGGGTGGACATGGCCGTGTTCGAGGTCGCCCGAGGCGGGATCCTCCGCGAGGGCCTCGGCTACGGCCGGAACGACGTCGGGGTCGTGCTGAACGTGACGGGCGACCACCTGGGCTTGCGCGACGTCGAGACGCTGGAGCAGCTCGCCGCGGTGAAGCAGGTGGTGGTCGAGGCGGTTCCCAAGACCGGTTGGGCCGTGCTGAACGCCGACGATCCGTTGGTGCTCGAGATGCGTCGGCACACCGGCGGGCAGGTGATCCTGTTCTCGATGAAGGACAAGCACGAGCTCGTCGACCGGTGGATCCGCCGCGGCCGCAAGGCCATCGTGCTCGAGCACGGTCCGCTGGGTGAGCTGATGGTGCTCAAGGAAGGGCGCCGCTCGTCGCCGATCGCCTACGTGCACATGCTGCCGGCGACGTTCGACGGGCGGGCGCGGATGATGGTGCAGAACGCGATGGCCGCCGCGGCGGCGGCGCACGCGGCCGGCGCGCACCTGCACGACATCCGGCAGGGGCTCCGGTCCTTCACCACCTCGATCTACCAGGCGCCGGGAAGGCTGAACGTGTTCGAGCTCGACGGGATGAAGGTCGTCCTCGACTACGCGCACAACGCGGCCGGCCTCGAGCAGCTCGGCGACTTCGTCGATCACCTGACGGCCGACGCGGCCGTCCGCGAGCGGCCCGGGGAGGCCGCGCGGGCGGCGAACCTCGTGGTCGGCGTGGTGGCCACGGCGGGCGATCGTCGCGATGACGACATGCGTGAGCTCGGCCGCGTGGCCGCCCGGCACTTCGACGTCGTGATCGTGCGGGAGGACAAGAACCCGCGTGGACGGGAGCGGGGCGAGACCGCGGAGCTCGTCGTCGAGGGCGTCCGCGACGCGATCGCCTCCGGCCGGGCGCGGGCGGGCACGGTCGAGATGGTGCTCGACGAGATGGACGCCGCCCGGCGCGCGCTGGACCGGGGCCGCCCGGGCGACACGATCGTCCTGTGCGTCGACTACGCCACCGAGGTCTACAAGGAGCTGGAGAAGCGGCGGGGGAGCGCCACGCCCGCGGCCCTGCGCGCCTCCGAGGGCGGCCTGATCGAGGCGGTGGGTGGCGACGCCGACCTCATCGATCTCTCGTCCGTGCCCCGGTAGTGGACCTGCGTCGGATCGCCGAGGAGCTTCGCGCACGCCGCGACGAGCTCGCGTCCGAGCTCGGCGTCGTCACGACCATCGAGCGTGATCCGCACGCCACCGTGTCCTTCGGCAAACGGGTGGGGGACGGAACGACCGAAGCGGTGGATCGGCTGAACCGCGTCGGGACGGCGCGGGAGCTCGAGGCGATGCTGCAGGACGTGGATCGGGCCCTCGCGAAGGTCGAGGAGGGGACCTACGGGATCTGCGACCGATGCGGCCGGCTGATCCCCGAGGAGCGCCTCGATGCCCGGCCGTGGTCGGTCCTCTGCGTCGAGTGCGCTTCGCGGAACGCGTAGGTCGACGTGATGCAGGCAGGGATGGCGTGATCGACGCGGCGGAGGTTCCGGCGGCGATCGCGGCCCGGGCGCCGCGGGCCGGCGTGTTCCTGGATCTGGACGGGACGCTCGCGCCGATCGTTCCGCGGCCCGAGCTGTCCGAGGTCCTTCCGGAGATCCCCGAGGTGCTCGCCCGGCTCGCACGCCGCCTCGATGCGGTGGCGGTGATCTCGGGGCGTCCCTCCGATCAGGTCCGCGGACTGCTCGACGTGGAGGGGGTCGAGATCGTCGGAACCCATGGGCTCGAGGACGTTCGACCGATGGCCGAGGAGATCCTCGCCGAGATCCGGGCCGTCGCGGCGGCAGTCGGCGCCTGGGTCGAGCCGAAGGGCGCCGCCGCCGCCGTGCACTTCCGCGCGCTCGAGGACCCGGAGGCCGCCGAGACGGCGTCGTCCGGGCGTCTCGCCGTGATCGCGGCGACGCACGACCTCGAGGTGGTCCCGGGGAAGCGGATCCTCGAGCTGGCACCGGCGGGCCGGCCGAGGAAGGGCGGCGCGGTGGAGCGGATCGCGACGGACCGGGAGCTCGCCGCGGCGCTGTTCGCGGGCGATGACGTCGGAGACCTCGATGCCTTCGCGGGGCTCGACCGTCTGCGAACGCGCGGACTGTGGACCTGCGGGGTCGCTGCGGGAGGCCGCGAGACCCCCGCCGAGGTCCTGGCGGCTGCGGACCTGGTCCTCGAGGGCCCGAGCGGCGTCGCGGCGTTGCTCGCCTCGATCGCCGACGAGCTGGAGCGCCCGGCCCCCGGGCCCTAGGGACTCGGCGGCCGGACCTCGTCGATCGCCCGGAGCTGGCTGGCGAGCCACGTGGCCGGCGTGTGCGCGAGCGCCGAACGCTGGAGGCCGCGAGCCCGGCGCGTGCGCTCCTCCTCGGGCATCAGGAGCGCCTCGTTGATCGCATCCGCGGTCTCCGAGAGGTCGAAGGGATTGATCGCCAGGGAGTGCCGTCCGAGCCGCCCGAACGCGCCCGCGTTCCGGGACAGGATCAGCGCCCCGCCGCTCGTGTTCACGACGGGCGCCTCCATCGCCACGAGGTTCATGCCGTCGTGGACCGGGTTGACGAGCATCGCGTCGTAGCGGTCGTACGCGGCGACGGCGTAGGTGAAGTCCTCCTGCACCTTCAGGACGATCGGCGTCCAGTCCTCTTTCCCGTACGTGGCGTTGATCCTGTCGGCCGTCGCGCGACAGTCGGCGCCGTAGTCGCGGTAGGCCGGGACCTCTTCGCGCGAAGGGCTCAACAGGGCGAGGAACACGACGTCGCCGCGCCACTCCGCATGCTTCTGCAGGAGGAGCTCGAACGCCAGGAAGCCGCGGAGGATGTTCTTCGACGGCTCGAGCCGGTCGACGCGGAGCAGGAGCTTCCGGTCACCGCGGATCTTCTCCACCTGCATACGCAGGCGCTTGGCGCGGGCGGTCGCGGCCGCCTCCTGGATCTCCTGCGCGCCCACGGCGACGGGGAAGGACCGGATCTGCACCTGCCTGCCGTCCACCTCGGCGCGGTGCGCGCGGATGTCGACGTGGACGTCCTCGAGCTCGCGCGCGGACAGGAGGAAGTTCTCGCCCCACTGGCGGCCCTGGAACCCCACGACGTCGGCGCCGAGCATCCCGCGTAGGATCGATCGCCGCATGTCGACCGGGAGCGTACGGAGGTAGGTCCGCCCGGCGAACGGGGTGTGCGAGAAGTGCAGGATCCGCGCGTCCGGGACCATCTCCCTGAGGAACCGCGGCACGAGCGTCAGGTGGTAGTCCTGGATCAGGAAGATCGGATCGTGCTTCGCTTCCACGGACAGCGCACGGGCGAACGCCCGGTTCGCTTCCACGTAGTCGGCCCAGTCGTGCTCCGTCCGTTCGTCGAACGTCGGCGTCCTCGCGATGTCCCACAGGTAGTGGTGCGCGAACCACAGGATCCCGTTCGCGATCCCGTTGTAGTACCCGTCGTAGCGCTCCTCCGGGATGTCGACGTAGCGGACGCGCTGCGCGGCACCCTCCAGCTTGCGACCCCGCGGCGCGACTTCCCGGTCGCCCTCGGTAACGGCGGCGGCGACCCAGGTGGCGTCGTCCCGCTCGAGGACCCCGCCCAGCACCGTCACGAGGCCGCCGGAGCCACGATGGGCGACGAGCTTTCCTTCCTCGTCACGCTCGAAGCGAACGGGGCCGCGGTTGGACGCCACGACGAGCGAGGATTCCATCGCGGAGTGCGGGGTGGTGACCATGCCCCTCCATCCTCCCAGGCTCGCCCGCGGTCTCCTCGAAGGGCAACCTCAGGTGGCGCGCCGCCGGCCGGCCGATGTCCGAACGAGGCGGCGGACGTCCGCGGGGCCCAAGAGCTTCGCATCGCGGGTCTTGAGCCATCGGAATGCCTGCGCCCGTTGCGCGAGGGCGGTGATCCCGACCACGTCGCCGGGCGAGGACGCCGCCAGCATCCCCCGAAGGGCGCGCAGCTCGTCCACGTAGACGGGGACGTCGTGCTTGCCGGCTCGCGCGGCGCCCTGCCGGAGCTGCGCGATCACGTCCTCGCGCGGCCGGCCCCGGAGGTACTTCTTCAGCTCGGCGATCGCGAGGTGGTCCGAGCCGAGGGCCGCGCGTACCGCGAACCCCTGGAGGATGTCATCCGTGCGGTCGCCGGCCGTGCCGATCGCGAGCCAGATCTCCCGGTCCGGTGGCCTGAGGCCCTGGAGGATCTCGACGAGTCCGTCCATCCCGGCCTCGTTGTGGGCGTAGTCGAGGACGAGCAGACGCCGATCGAGCCGGAACAGGTTCGTCCGCCCGGGGTTCTTCTGCGGATCGAGGACGAACGTGCGGAGCCCCTTCGCCACGGCTCGCGGCGAGAGTCCCGCCCCCAGCGCGGCAGCCGCCGCGGCGAGCGCGTTCTGCGTGTACATCCGGGAGAGGCCGGCGAGCGTCACCGGGACGCGGTCGAGCTCGACGAGCGGGTGGACGATCGAGTCCTCCATCCAGGCGATCGTGCCGTCGAGGACGCTGATCGCGCGGCCGCCGCCGCCCAGCGTCTCGCGGATTGCCGGGTGACGGGGATCCAGCGAGAAGAGCCAGGGTCGGCCGCTCGCGGTGCGCCGCATCGCGAGCACGCGGGGGTCGTCCGCGTTCAGGACGACCCACCCCTCTGGCCGCGTGATCCTTGTGACCGTCGCCTTGACCTCCGCGAGCTGGTCGACCGTGGAGATGCCGTGGAGGTGGAGGTGGTCCGCGGAGACGTTGGTCACCACCGCGACGTCGTTGTGCGCGACGCCGATCCCACGGAGGAGGATGCCTCCGCGGGCGGTCTCGAGCACGGCGACGTCGGGATGCTGTGCGAGGGCCGTCGCGGCCCCGGTGAACCCCGAGTAGTCGCCCTTCTTCACCAACCGATCGTTCCGGTACACGCCGTCCGTCGAGGAGAACGCCACGCGTTTGCCGGCGGTCATCACCATGTGGGCGATCAGCCGGGTGGTGGTGGTCTTCCCGTTCGTGCCGCTCACCTGGATCACCGGGACGTCCGGGTCCGGGACCGTCGGCGGCTCCCCCGGCTCGGCAGCCGCCACCGCGCCGCCGAGCTCCGCGATGACGCGCGTGGGAGATCGTGTGAGCAGTGCGCCCATGCCGGTTGCGACCGCCTCGGCGAGCGCCTCGGCCGCTCCTCGTCGTCGCCACGGGAACGCGATGACCACGTGCCCGAAGTCGGGGCCCGTCCGCCCGCGCACGGCGAGCCGACCCGTGCCCACGGCCTCCGCGATGCGCCTCGTCAGCTGCACCGCGATCCGCGCGGTCGCACGCAACCGCTGATCGCTCCCGGCGGCGCCCGGTTCGAGCCGTGGGATGCCCACCTGGGCCGCGACCTTCCGAACGCGATCGTCGCTCGCACGGACCCACCCGCCGACCTCGAGCATCAGCTTCACCGCGGGACGCGGGAAGTAGAGGTTGGGACCCTCCAGGACACGCAGCTCGGCGGTGCGGACCGCTTCGGCCACGGGGCCTATCCGGCCGTCGGCTCGGCGACCCGGTCGATCTCGGCCGCGAGCGCCACGTCCTTCTCGGTCACGCCCCCGGCGTCATGGGTGGACAGCGACAGGGAGACGCGGTTGTAGTGGATCTCGATGTCGGGATGGTGTCCCGCGGCCTCGGCGAGGTCGGCCACGCGGTTCACGAACGCGATCGCCGGCCGGAAACCGGGGAACGTGAAGTCGCGACGGATCGCGTTCGAGATCGAGGCCCAGCCTTCCCTCTCGTCGAGGAAGACCGTGAGCTCCGCCTCGGTCAGCTTCGCCATCCGGCGCAGCGTACGTCAGGTGCTATCGGGTGCGCGAGCCCGCCGCAACTCCGGGTAGAGGCGGACGACGAGCACGGCACCGAGGATGCACGCGATCCCTCCCGAAACGATGCTGAACGTCGGGGAGGCCAGCCCCGCCACTACCCCCGCCTCGACGTCTCCCAGACGCGGGCCGCCGGTCACGACCAGGATGTGGATCCCGAAGAGCCTCCCTCGCAATCGATCGGGGGCCGACATCTGGAGGATCGTGGTGCGGAAGATCGCGCTGATCACGTCCGCCCAACCGGCGAGCGCCAGCATCGTGAGTCCGAGCCAGAACGTGCCCGACCAGCCGAACGCGGCGATCGCCACCCCCCATGCGACCACCGAGACGATCACGGCGAGCCCCTGCCGATGGACCCGTCCGGTCCAGCCGCTGGTCAGCGCCCCGAGGAGCGCGCCGACCGCCAGGGCCGCGAACAGCAATCCGATCGCCTTCGGTGAGCGGTGGAACTGATCCACGATGATGAAGGGGAACAGCACGCGCGGCAGTCCGAAGACCATCGCGATCAGGTCGATCACGAACGTCGCCATGATCAGCCGGTGCTTCCGCGCGAAGCGGAACCCCTCGCGGATCGCGCGGAGGCCGGTGTCGGCGTGATCCTCGCGCACCGGTGGCATCGGTCGCAGGAACCAGGCGGCGACGAACATGCAGCCGATCGAGGCGAGGTCGAGCGCGTATGCCACGGTCACGTCCCACCACACGATCACGAGCCCGGCGAGCAGGGGGCCGATCAGCGCGGCCGTGTTCCACACGACCTGGTTCAGGGCCTGCGCCGCCGGCAGCTGGGCGGGCTCGAGGATCCGGGCGGTGATCGCGGATCGGGTGGGGCCGTCGAACGAGCTGCTCGCGGCGAGGACCGCGAGTCCCGCGTAGATCAGCCACAGCGGCGGCTCGCCCACGAGCGCGCCGGCGAGCAGGACCGCGGAGCCCGCGGCGAGACCCACCTGCGCCATCATCAGCAGGCGTCGCCGGTCCCAGGCGTCCAGGATCGCGCCGCCCCCGAGCGAGCCGGCCACGAGACCGAGCAGATACGCGAGCCCGGTGGCGCCGACGGCCGCCTCCGAATCGGTGAGGTTCGTCACCTGGACGAACACCGCGACGAGCGTGAACTGGCTGCCGGTCGCCGTGACGAGGAGACCGGTCCACAGCAGCCGGAACTCGCGCGACGCGCGGAGCGGGGTCAGGTCGATCGCAAGACGACGAAGACGGGTGCCACGGCGTTCCTCACGTTCACCCGCTGCCGACATGGGTCCGACGGTAGCAACCACGTCGATGCGGTCGGCGGACTTGCCGGAAGCCTCGCCAGCCCGGGACGGAACGGATATCCTCTGCACACGGAGGAAGTCGCGATGCCGAAGTTCCTGATCGATCGGAATTTCTCGAAGATCTCGGAGGAAGAGCTCGGCGAGTTCGCACGGAACTCGAAGCGGCTCGCGATCGAGCGGTTCCACGACATCATCTGGCACCACAGCCACGTCGTGATCGATCCCGATGGTGTCGTCCACACGTTCTGCGTGTATTCGGCCCCGGACGAGTCGCGGATCCGCGAGCATGCGGCTGCATTCGGCGGTCACAGCATCGATTGGATCTCGGTGATCGCCGACGACGTGGATCCCGAAGAGATCGCGGTCTAGAGCTGCTCGGCGTCCCGCTCCCACCGCACGCCGCCCTCGAACACCGCGTGCGACAAACGTGAGAACGCGATCGCTCGCCTCACCGCCAGGGCCTTGCGGCGCGGATCCTCCTCGGCCATCAGTTCCAGCGCGGACCCGTACAGCTGGACCGCGTGGTGGAAAGCGAGCTGTTCGTGGGCTTGTTCCGCCGCCCTGATCAGGTACGGCAGCGATCGGTCAAGCTCACCAGCCGCGCGCCAATGGTGGGCGAGCACCCACGCGAGGTTCCGCGTTCCGTCACCGGCCACATCCTCGATGTAGCGGGCGACGGCGGCGTGTCGGCCTTTCCGATCCGCGCGCGGAAGGGTTGAATAGGCCACCTCGCGGATCAGGATGTGCTTGAACGCGAACTCCGCTTCCCCCTGCACCTGACTCGACGGCTCGCGCCGGATCAGATCTCTCGACTCGAGGGCCCCGAGCGCTCCGTCGACACCTGCGAGATCCCCGAATGCATGGAGGACGCCCGGCCAGAAGTGCTTGCCGACGACGGATGCCGCCAGGATGGTGGCGCGCGCATCGGCCGGGAGGGCATCGATGCGAGAGGCGATCGCGGCTCGCACGGTCGTCGGCAGCTCGTCCGAGGGACCTCGATCGAGGAGCGAGGCGGCGAGCTCCTCGATGAACAAGGGGTTCCCCTCCGCGACCTCTACGAGTCGCTCGACCGCCGAGAGATCTCCGCCTCCGGACAGGAGGTAGGACGCGATCGAGGCCGAGTCCACGGGAGAGAGCGTCTCGAGC
This sequence comes from Actinomycetota bacterium, assembly GCA_035696925.1. Taxonomy (GTDB): domain Bacteria; phylum Actinomycetota; class UBA4738; order UBA4738; family HRBIN12; genus JAJNBA01. Next base: position 16,081 of record DASSDW010000123.1, on the reverse strand, counting down.
GGGATCGTCGTCGCACCGAGGACGCCGCTTCCCCAGCCGGGCCGCACCTCGAGCAGCTCGGACCGAGCGAGCGCGAGCAGGGTGGCGGGAACGTCATGCACGTGCGATGCCAGGTACTCGAGGAGATCGAGCTGCGCGGGATCGGCCCAATGGATGTCCTCGAAAACGAAGACCGTCGGCTGTTCGAGAGCAACCTGCTCGACGAACCGGCGCGCTCCGAAGAACAGCTGGAGCGGCTCCTCGGCGGGCTCCTCTCCCGACCCCAGCCCGATCAACGTCCCGAGGAGACGGGTCATCTCCTCGGCTTCGTCCGGGCCCACGAGACCGCGGATCCTCGTCTCCAATTTCGCAGTGGCTTCCGAGGACGGGTCGGACTCGAAGATCCCCGCCGCCTGGCGGACCTGCTCCGTGAACGCTCGGTACCCGGTCTGGCCGTACGGGAGGCAACGGCCGCGGAGGGATCGGGCACCCGTCGCTTCGATCCTGGACACGATCTCGGTGGCCATGCGCGACTTGCCGATCCCGGTAGGCCCCACGATCGTGACGAGGTGCGGTCGGAGTTCGGCGGCAGCCCGCTCCCAGATCGAGTCGAGCATGGAAAGCTCTCGGGATCGGCCGACGAGCGGCGCCGTGGTCGCGGGCCGCTCGGCAGGCGCGCCGATCGGCTCCAGCGCGAGCCACGCCTCGACGGGGTCCCGCTTCCCCTTGGCGGTGACCGGTTCGAGCTCTCGATAACGGATCACGTTCCTCGTAGCCCGATACGTCTCCTCGCCGACCACGAGGCCCCCCGGCGGCGCAGATGACTGGAGCCGTGAAGCGGTGTTCACGACGTCGCCGAGCGCGATCGCCTCGCCGGCCTCCGGACGCGATCCCAGGGCCACGATCGCGTCGCCGGTGTTCACCGCCGCCCGGACCTGAAGTGGGCGGTCCGGGCGCTCCCGGCTCAGGTCGCCGATCGCGTGCACGACGCGCAGCCCAGCGCGGACCGCGCGCTCGGCATCGTCGCCGTGAGCGACGGGAGCGCCGAACACGGCCATGACCGCATCACCGATGAACTTCTCGACCGTCCCCCCGAACCGCTCGATCTCCTGCTTGGACCGGGAATGGAAACCTTGAAGCAGGTCACGGACTTCTTCGGGGTCGGCTCGGTCGGACTGGGACGTGAAACCGACCAGATCGACGAACAGCACCGAAACGAGCTTGCGCTCCTCGCGAGCGCGTTCGGCCGTGAGCGAGGTGCCACACGTGGGGCAGAACGCGGCGTCGGTGGGCGCCTCCCGTCCACAGCTCGGGCACGATGGCATGCGCGAATCTTAGGCTGCGTGGAGTGGCGGACGATCGGGGGAGGGTCGATCAACCGCGGCTTCATCCGGCCGTGTGCGCGATGGCTTCCTCCAGCAGGCCGAGCCCCTCGTCCAGCAGGCCGTCGTCGATCGTGACGGGGGGAAGCAGCCGCAGGACGTTGCCGTAGGTCCCCGCGGTCAACACGATCAGCCCACGTTCCAACGCGGCGCTACCGAGCGCCGACATGATGGCCCCATCGAGCGGCTCCTTCGTGGCGCGATCGGCCACGAGCTCCATCGCCCGCATCGCCCCGCGTCCGCGGACGTCGCCGACCGAGTCGAACCGGTCCTGCATCGCGCGCATCCGCCGATCGATCGTTCCGCCGACCGTGCGAGACCGCTCGAGCAGTCCCTCGGCCTCGATCTTGTCCAGCACGGCGAGCGCCGCGGCGGCCGCGACCGGGTTGCCTCCGTACGTCCCGCCGAGCCCGCCGACGTGCACGCTGTCCATCATGTCCGCTCGACCGGTGACGGCCGAGATCGGCAGGCCGCCCCCGAGGGACTTGGCGCTCAGCACGATGTCGGGGACCACGCCTTCGTCCTCGATTGCGAACCATCGACCGGCGCGACCCATCCCCGACTGGATCTCGTCGGCGATGAACACGATGCCGTTCGCGGCGGCGAACTCCGCAAGGCCGGCGATGAACCCCGGCGCCGGCACGATGAACCCGCCCTCGCCTTGGATCGGCTCGATAAGGATCGCGGCGATGTTCTCCTCGCCGATGTGCTTGTGCATCTCGTCCAGCGCGTACGCGAGACACGAATCGGCGCACGTCTCCTCGGTCCCGCCGGTGGGGCATCGGTAGGGGTACGCGAGCGGCAGCCGGTAGACCTCGGGGGCGAACGGGCCCATCCCCTGCTTGTATGGCATCACCTTCGCCGTCAGCGACATCGCCATCAGCGTCCGGCCGTGGAACGCGTGATCGAACACGACGACCCCCGGCCGCCCCGTGTGCTTCCGTGCGATCTTCACCGCGTTCTCGACGGCCTCCGCACCGGAGTTCGCGAACATCGTCTTCTTCTCGTGGTCGCCGGGTGCGAGCGCGTTCAGCCGCTCGGCCAGCTCGATGTACGGCTCGTTCGCGGTGACGTGGAAGCACGTGTGCGTGTCGAGCTCGAGCTGCCGCTGCGCGGCCGACACCACCTCGGGTGCCGTGTGACCGACGTTCAAGACCGCGATGCCGGTGGCGAAGTCGATCAACCGGTTCCCGTCGACGTCTTCCACGATCGCGCCGGACGCGCGCGCCGTGACGATCGGATGGAGGTTCGCGACGCCGCGAGGGATCGCCGTGTCCCGCCGCTCGAACCACTCGCGCGATCTCGGTCCCGGGATCTCCGTGACGAGCTTCCGCTCCTGGGGGATGTCCATGACAGGCCTCCGTCCGCCGGCTCCTCGCGCGCATCGCGCCCGCTTCGACCGGGAGTATCGTGCGGATCCCGTCGGATTGTCAGCCGGGGAGGGCCCGCACGAGGCGGCAAGGACCCGGAAGCGTTCCTCGCGGCGCCGCGCGACACTCCGCAGATGACGTCCGACGGGACCTCGGGACCAACCTCACTCGACTTCTGGCTCGGCGCGTGGGTATGTGCCTGGGACGGTGGCCACGGCACCAACCGGATCGCGAAGGAGTTCGACGACCACGTCGTCGTCGAACGCTTCGAGGCTCTCGAGCCCGAGCGATGGTCGGGGATGAGCGTCAACGTCTTCGACGAGCTGCACGGTTGGCGCCAGACGTGGGTGGATTCGACGGGCAATTACTGGGCGCTCAAGGGGCGATCCCATCCGGAGGGGTTCGCGTTCGCCGTCGATGAGGTCGAGAACGGCCGGGACATCACGAAGCGGATGGTGTTCTCCGACATCGGGGCCGACGCTTTCCGATGGCGGTGGGAGCGGTCGGAGGACGCGGGCGCCACCTGGTCGGAGCTCTGGGTCATCGACTACCGGCGCGAGTGAGATCGCCGCCGGGAGGGATGAAAGGCAAGGAACCAGCACGAACGGCAAGGAACCGGCACCTGTCGGCAAGAACGTGCTATCCGCCGCCCGAACCTGAGCCTAGCGTCGGGACGTGCTCCGGTACATCGCTCGCCGGCTGCTCTATTCCGTCCTCGTCCTCGTCATCATCTCGATCCTCACGTTCCTGATCTTCGTGAAGCTGCCGGCCGGCGACCCGGCGCGGCGGGCGGTCGGTCGGAGGACGGATCCACAACAGATCGCGAACGCGCGGGAAGCCTTCGGCCTCGACCGACCCTTGATCGTCCAGTACGGCAGGTTCGCGAAGGGGCTGATCCCGCTGCCGAACACGTTCCTGTCCGAGGACGTCTATTACTCGTTCTCGAACTACCTGCCGGTGCGCGAGGAGATCTGGCGCCGGCTCCCGGTCTCGGCGATCCTCGGGACGGGGGCGGCCGTGCTCTGGCTCCTGATCGGGATACCGCTCGGGATCGCCTCCGGCGTGCGACCTCGATCGCTGAGTGCCCGATGGACGATGATCCTCGCGATCGTGGGGGTATCGCTGCCTGTCTTCTGGCTCGGCCAGCTGCTGCTGTACGTGGTCTGGTACAAGCTCCACCTCGCGCCGTCGGCGGGATTGGAGATCAACGCCAGCGTGTGGGGGAGCGCGCTGAACGGCAAGTTCCTCCTTCCCTGGATCACGGTCGCGGTCGGCTACGCCGCCATCTACGCGCGGATGCTCCGCAGCAACATGGTCGAGACGACCCAGGAGGACTACATCCGCACCGCGAGGGCGAAGGGGCTCTCCGAGCGCCGGGTCGTGTACAAACACGCGCTCCGTGGGGCGCTGACGCCGATCGTGACGATGCTCGGCATCGACTTCGCGACGATCCTCGCCGGACTCGTGATCACCGAGACCCTCTTCGGGCTCCCCGGTCTGGGCCAGCTCGCGGTCCGGTCGATCTACAGCAACGACTTCCCCATGGTGATGGGTGTGACCGTCGTGGGGTCGATGTTCATCCTCGCCGCCAACATCGTGGTGGACATCGCATACGCGTTCCTCGACCCACGCGTCCGGTACTGACCTGGTCGGTCTGAAGGAGACGTTCCGCGAGAACCCATCCGGCCGGCCGGCCGTCAGGATGCAGCTCAGCGGACGGATGTCGCATACTGGCGAACCGAACGTTGGTGCAGGAGCCGCCGCAGGCAGGCGGCCGAGCGAGGAGGGGAACCCATGGCGGACGCCTATCAGATGTTCATCGACGGCGAGTGGGTGAACTCGTCGGACGGACAGACCCGCGACGTGATCAACCCCGCGACCGGCGAGGTCATCGCCTCGGTGCAGGAAGGCACGAAGGAGGACGCGAACAAGGCCGTCGCGGCCGCCAGGAAGGCGTTCGACGGCGACTGGTACGACTCGACGCCGAAGGACCGGCAGCTGGCCCTGCTCAAGCTCGCGGATCGGATCGAGGAGCATGCCGACGAGATCGTGAAGCTCGAGGCCCAGAACGTGGGGAAGCCTGCCGCCGTCACCCTCTCCGAGGAGATCCCTCCGATCGTCGACAACCTCCGGTTCTTCGGCGGCGCCGCACGGACGATGGAGGGCCGGAGCGCCGGTGAGTACATGGCCGGGTTCACGAGCTACGTCCGTCGCGAGCCGATCGGCGTGGCCGGGTTGATCGCGCCGTGGAACTACCCACTGATGATGGCGATCTGGAAGATCGGCCCGGCCCTCGCGACGGGGAACGCGATCGTCCTCAAGCCCTCGGAGATGACGCCCCTCACGGCGCTGAAGCTCGCGGAGCTCACGGCCGACATCCTGCCGCCCGGCGTGTTCAACGTCGTCACCGGTGACGGCGTCCCCGTGGGCGACACGCTCGTCCGACACCCGGACGTGGGCATCGTCTCGCTCACCGGTGACACCGCCACCGGCAAGCTGATCGCGGCCAACTCCGCGGAGACCCTGAAGCGGGTGCACCTGGAGCTCGGCGGCAAGGCCCCGTTCATCGTGTTCGACGACGCCGACATGGAGCAGGTCGTCGAGTGGATCAAGATCGGCGGCTACTTCAACTCCGGCCAGGACTGCACGGCGTCGGCGCGGATCCTCGTCGGGTCGGGCGCATACGAGAACGTCCTCGCCGAGCTCGTGCCGGCGGTGGAGTCGATCAAGGTCGGCGACCCGTTCGCGGACGACACCGAGATGGGCTCGATGGTCTCGAAGGAGCAGCTCGAGCGCGTCGTTGGGTTCGTGGAGCGGGCCGAGGAAGCCGGCGCCAAGGTGCTCACGGGCGGCAAGGCGATCGACCAGGACGGGTTCTGGTACTCGCCCACCGTCGTCAGCGACGTGGGTCAGGACGCGGAGATCATCCAGAAGGAGGTCTTCGGCCCGGTCGTCACCGTGCAGCGCTTCGACGACGAGGCGCAGGCGCTCGAGTGGGCGAACGGTGTGCCCTACGGGCTCTCGAGCTCCGTGTGGACCCGCGACGTGGGGCGGGCGCACCGGATGGCTCGCCGGCTCCAGTTCGGGTGCGTGTGGATCAACACGCACATCCCGCTCACCCCGGAGATGCCGCACGGCGGGTACAAGCAGTCCGGCCATGGGAAAGACATGTCGGTGTACTCGTTGGAGGACTACACGAACATGAAGCACGTGATGGTGTCGCTCGACTGAGCGAGCGCGCCCTGGAAAGGCGGCGATGACATGGCGGTGAGGCCCTACCTGGTGAACGGGGAGTGGCGGACGGGCGACGGCTCGTTCGAGGTCCACAGCCCGTACGACGACAGCGTCGTCGCGGAGATCGGCGTGCCGACCGAGGCCGACGTCGAGGAGGCGGCGGCAACCGCGCACGAGACGTTCGAGGAGAGCTCGCAGCTCCCCGTCCATGCGCGCGCGGAGGCCCTCGACCACGTCTCGAAGCGCCTCGGCGAGACGATCGAGGAGAACGCGCAGTTGATCGCCCAGGAAGGCGGCAAGCCGCTCAAGTGGGCGACGGTCGAGGCGACGCGCGCGGTGTCCACGTTCCGCTGGGCGTCCGAGGTGATCCGGCGCGGGGACGACGAGCTGATCCGCCTGGACACCGAAGCCGCGCTCGGCTCGCGGGTGGGGCTGATCCGGCGGTTCCCGATCGGACCGGTCCTCGGGATCACGCCCTTCAACTTCCCGCTGAACCTCGTCGCGCACAAGGTGGCGCCGTCGCTCGGCGTGGGAGCGCCGATCGTCGTGAAGCCGGCGAGCGCGACCCCGATCGGCTCGCTCCGTCTGGCGGAGTTCTTCGCCGAGACCGATCTCCCGAAGGGGATGTACCAGGTGCTGCCCGTGTCGTCGAAGGTGGCCGACGGGATGGCTCGCGACGAGCGCTACCGGAAGATCTCGTTCACGGGGTCCGCCGAGATCGGCTGGTACCTGAAGGGCCTCGACCCCAAGAAGCGGGTGACGCTCGAGCTCGGCGGGAACGCCGGCGTGATCGTGCACGCGGACGCGGATCTCGACTTCGCGGCGCAGCGGATCGCGTTCGGCGGCTATTACCAGGCCGGGCAGAGCTGCATCAGCGTGCAGCGCGTGCTCGTCTCCTCAGAGGTCTACGACGATTTCACGGCGCGGCTCGTGAAGCAGGTCGAGAGCCTGAAGGTGGGCGATCCGATGGATCCCACCGTCGACGTCGGCCCGGTGATCCAGCGCTCCGAGGTGGATCGGATCGCGGGATGGGTCAAGGAGGCCGTGTCCGAGGGGGCCGAGGTGCTCACCGGCGGCGAGGGCGACGGGCCGTTCTTCCAGCCCACGCTGATCTCGAAGGTGACGCCCGAGATGAAGGTGTGCCGCGAGGAGGTCTTCGGACCGGTCGTGACGATCAGCCCGTACCAGACGTTCGAAGAGGCGCTCAAGATCGTGAACGACTCGAAGTACGGCCTCCAGGCCGGCGTGTTCACGAACGACATCAACCGGGCGTTCGAGGCGCATCGCTCGATCGAGGTCGGTGGCGTCATCGTGAACGACGTCTCCGCCTTCCGCGCGGATCAGATGCCCTACGGCGGTTCGAAGGACTCCGGTTTCGGGCGCGAGGGTCTTCGGTACGCGATGGAGGAGATGACCGAGCCCCGGATCATGGTCCTTTCGCACGTTCCGCTCTAGGCGGGATCGTGGAGGCCCGCGACGTCCTGCTCGTGCTGCCGTTCGTCGTGCTGATCTTGCTGGGTCTGGGGTTCGCGCTGTTATTCCGCGAGCGGGCGGCCGCGCAGGAGGTGCTGCGCCGTCGATCCCAACTCGCGGAACCGGACCTGGCCACGCCGCTCCGTGATTCGCAGCCCCCCGAGCGACCCTGGTGGGGGAACCCGTGGCTCTGGGTGCTCGTGTCATTGGCGTCCGTCGTGCTCGGCATCTTCGTGTGGCCCGGCCTCTTCGGCGGCACGTTCCTGTTCCTGCCGTTCATCTGGGTCTGGCGCCCCCGACGCGGCCGCGACGGCGACCCACGCTCGAACGGCCACGGCTCCCGCGTCGACCCCGGCTCCCTCGGTGGTTGAAATCGTCGTTCGTCCAGTGGCGCTCGGGTTTCAATTTGCGGTGTTCGACCCGGACGCGCCCGGCGCGTATCCCGCGTGGGATACCGGTGAGGAGCGACTCGTAGTGACGTCAGCGGGCATGGCTATTGCGACCGATACGGATGAGGAGATCGTCATCCGTGTGCGCGTTCTCGGTAGCGGGGAAGGCATGGCCGAGCCAGAGACTTGGCAGCGCATCGGCTTCGGTCGGGTGTCGACGAGAGAAGGCCGTTTCGAGGTCGGGTGCGTTCTCGCCGCGACGACCCGCCAGCTCGTGGTGGAAGCAGGGGCGTATGACGTCATCGCTTCACGGAATCGCGCGCTGGCGACGGACTTCCTCGTGGAGGTTCGTCGCAGCGAGGGTGTCTAGGACGTCACGAGGACGCGGTCCGCGAACTCGCCGACGATCGCGGCGGCCTCGCGCTCCCTCCGCCAGAGGTAGTGGTCGGTACCGTCGATGATCACGACATCCGCGACGCCCTCGCCGTAGGCGCGGAGCTCGTGGGCGGGGCAGTACTCGTCGTTCGCTCCCGCGAGGAGGAGCAGCGGGCGCTTCAGGAGCCGGAGCTCCGCCGCTGTAGACATCGGCGGCAGCTGGAGATCGTTCGGCCTGAGAGGGGCACCGAACAACGCGAGCGCGCTCACTCGATCGTCGTCGAACGCCTCCCGGAGCGCGACGCTCGCGCCGAAGGACCAGCCGAAGACGAGCGTCGGGCCCTCAGCGCGTTCCCGGACGGACCCGATGGCAGCCCTCACGTCCCGCAGCTCGTCGCGGCCGCCTCCGTACGTCCCGGCCGAGCCCATCGTGCCGCGGAAGTTGAACACGAGCGTCGCGAGCCCGCGTTTGCCGGCAAGCTCGTTGCGCACGGACCAGAGGACGGGATGGTCCTTGCTGCCGCCGTGCTTCGGGTGGGCGTGACAGATGACCGCCGAGCCGCGAGGTGGATCGTCGGGCATGCGGAGCTCGCCCTCCAGGCGAACGCCGTCCTCGGTGAGGAACGTCATGGCCTCCATCGCATCTGCGACGATGCCAGCCGTGGGGGAGCTGCGCCAACCGACAGGGACGGCCTTCACGATCCGCGACCCGCTGCCGTGGCCCGACGTCGCGGCGATCGCGCGCGCGGGCGAGGCGCTGGGCTACGCAGCCGTCTTCCTCCCCGAGACGGGCGGGCGCGACACGCTCGCGACCCTGACCGGCCTCGCGGACGCGACCTCGGCGCTCCTCCTCGGCACCGGCGTGATCCCGATCGGGTCGCGGACGCCGAAGCTCGCGGCGATGGCCGCCGCCACCGTGCAGGACCGGTCGGGAGGCCGCCACATCCTCGGCGTCGGGACCGGCGGGTCGGCCCCGGGGGCGCTCGGGCGGCTCGAGACCTACGTGGAGGAGGTCCGCAGCCTCGTGGGCCAGAGTAGCCCCGGGGCCGCGCTCCGGCTCCCACTACCCGCCCCGATCCCGATCTGGATCGCGGCGCTCGGCCCGAAAGCGACCCGCCTCGCGGGTGCGATGGCCGACGGCGTGATCCTGAATTGGTGCACGCCCGAGCGTGTCGCACAAGCCCGCGACGTGATCCGCGCCTCGGCCGCCGAGGCCGGTCGCGACCCAGCCGCCTGCACGATCTCCGTCTACGTCCGCGCCTCGTTCACCGACCGGGCGGATGAGGCGCTCCTCGCAGCCGCCGGCGAGTACATGTCCTACCCGTCCTACGCCCGCCAGTTCGAGGCGATGGGGGTGGAGCCGACCGCCCGGGGAGCCGTGGATGCCGTCTGCCTCCGCGGAGACCGAGCCGGCGCGAGGGACCGACTCGAGGCTTATCGAGAGGCAGGAGCGGAGCTGCCCGTCGTGTATCCGGTCCTGGCGCCGGGGGAGGGTCCCGAGGCGTCGATCGCGGCGCTCGAAGCGCTCTCGCCGTAGCCCTTGCCGAGGCTCCCGCCGGCGGTAAACTTCGTTCACAAGGTCGGCACCGTGGAAAAGGGGTAAATGGGATGACGTACACGATCGCAGAGCCCTGCATCGACGTGAAGGACCGCGGCTGCGTGGACGAGTGCCCCGTCGACTGCATCTACGAGGGCCCGAGGATGCTGTACATCCACCCCGACGAATGCGTCGACTGCGGCGCGTGCGAACCCGTGTGCCCGGTCACCGCGATCTTCTACGAGGACGACGTCCCCGCCGAGTGGAAGCAGTTCAACGCGATCAACGCCGAGTGGTTCAGCGACGAGATCAGCGGCGTCGGTTCGCCGGGGGGCGCGGCCCAGGTCGGTCCGGCCTCCAAGGACCACCCGGTCGTCGAAGCCTGGCCGACCCTCTAGCCGCGGAGGCTCACCGCGGGCTGGAGGGGAGCAGCTTCCTCCGGATGCACCGCGGGGAGGAACACCCGGAAGGACGCGCCTCCGCCTTCCCGCTCCTCGACCCAGGCGCGCCCGTGGTGCATCTCCGCGAACCGTCGCACCAGGGTCAGGCCGACGCCCACGCCCGGTGAAGGCTGCGGCGCATCCGTACCCTGACTGAACTCCTCGAAGACGCGCTCCCTGAGGTCGTGCGGGACACCGTTCCCCTCATCCTCCACGATGATCATCGCGCCGTTCGTGATCGCGGAGACGGACACGTGGACGGAGGTCCCCGCCGGGGTATGGCGAACGGCGTTCACGAGCAGGTTCTCGACGATCCGCTCCACCTTCGGCGGATCGATCGGCACGACGACCGACTCCGCCGACACCGTCACCTGGTCGCGGATTGACGGATCCGACTCCGACACCATCCGGCGAACCAGATCCGCCACGTCGGTCGGTTCGAACGCCGGGGTCAGCACGCCGCGCGCGAGCCGATCGAGATCGAGGAGGTTCGTGACGAGGCGTTCGAGTCTGCGGGCGTTGTGCTCGATGCGACCCGCGAGTTCCCTGGTCTCCTCGGGCAGCAAGCCGACGTCGCCACGTTCGAGGGTGATGGCCAGGCCGAGGATCGCCGCGAGCGGCGTCCGAAGGTCGTGCGAGACGGCCTGGAGGAACGTGTCCTTCATCTCGTCCAGGGCGCGGAGTCGGGCGGCTGCCTCCCGCTCGACCTCGAGGGCGCGCTCCAGGTCCTCCTGTGCCCGCTTCCGTTCGCTGATGTCGCGGATGAATCCGGAGAAGCTCGTCTCCTCCCCGACCGAGACCGGGACGATCGCCAGTTCCACCGGGATCAGCCGGCCGTCCCGATGGAGGCCCTGGATCTCGATGCGAGCGTTCAGGACCGGGCCCTCACCCGTCTCGCGCCACCGCCGGAGCCCCTCGCTGTGGGCCGCCCGATGCGCGTGTGGCACGATCGTCTCGACGAGCGACCGACCGACCACTTCCTCGGCGCTCCACCCGAACGTGGTCTCCGCCTGCGGGTTCCACCCCGTGATGACGCCGTTCACGTCCATGCTGACGACGGCGTCCAGTGCGGAGTCGACCATGACGCGCAGGTGCTCGTGCGCGTCCTGCACACGCTGTTCCGCCTCCTTGCGTCCCGTGATATCGAGCTGGAACCCCTGCCAGTACGGCGCCCCGTTCTCGGGTCGGATGAGCGTCGCCTCGTCGAGGACCCAGATCGTGCTGCCGTCCTTGCGGATCATCCGATACTCGAGGGCGAACCTGTCCGATCCATCCGTGTTGCTCGACGCGTCCGCTTCGAACACCATCTCGCGGTCGTCCGGATGGATCATCGTCCTCCACAGCTCGGGATCGGCGATCATCTGCTCGACGGGGATGCCCGTCAGCTGTTCGGCACGAGGGCCGATGTATCGCGTCAGCGACTTCGTGGGATCGTCGGGATCGATCGCGTTGATGTAGAAGACGGCCGGGTTCTGCTCGACCATCGTGCGGAACGTGAGCTCCGCCTCCCGGAGACGTTCCTCCGCATCGTGCCTGGAGCTCACATCGGTCAGGAAACCGAGGAAGTAGTCGAGGTTGCCGTCCCCGTCGAGGACCGCGGTCGACCGATCGTGGACCCACACCCAGTGGCCGTCGGAATGGCGCATCCGGTATTCGTGCTCGAATGGCGCGAGGTCGGCGTTGTTGAACGCATCGATCGCTCGCAGGCGCGTCAGATCGTCGGGATGCATGATCTCGAACCACAGGTCGGCTCGATCCAGGAACCGTTGGGGCGGATAGCCCAGGATCTCCTCGATCTGTGGGCTCACGAAACCCATCACCGTGTTCCCGTCCGTGCCGACATGGTCGGTGTACGTAACCGCGGGGATCCGTTCGACCATCGCCCGGAACCGAGCCTCGGCCTCCCGGAGCCGTTCCTCGGTCTCCACGCGTTCGGTCACGCCGACGAGGAAGCCCTGCCAGTACAGGATCTGCCCCTCCTCGTCCCGAACCGGCCGGACCTTGTCCCGCACCCACGCCCAGGAGTCGTCCGCCGTCCGCATCCGGTAGGTCTGATCGAAGTCCGAGCCACGCGAGAAAGCGATGCGGTTGGCGAGCTGCACCTCGTCCCTGTCCTCGGGATGGACGTGTGCCCACCACCAGTCGCGATCGCCGAGTGGGAGCTCCGGTGCGTAACCGATGAGCTCGTGGAGCTGGGGGCTGATGAACGTGAGCCGCCCTCCCTCGGGATGGTGGGACTCCGTGTAGGTGACGGCGGGGCTCTGCTCCACGACCTGCTGGTACCGGATCTCCGCGTCGCGCCGACGGGTCTCGGCCCGGCCGGCCTGCTCCGCCGCTCCGAGCATGCCGGCTGCCGCTCGGAGCGAGTCGAGCTCGAACGCCGTCCACTCTCGCTCGTCGACGCAGTCGTCGAAACCGATGAAGGACCACCACTCCCCGTCCACGAATACGGGGAACGCGGCGATCGAGCGGATCTCCTGCTTCGTGAGCTCGACCCGTTCCTCTTCCGGGAACGTGTCGACGATCCCGTGTACGGTCGCGCGTGACGACATCAGACCGATCCATCGGGAGAACCCCGCCTCGGCCAGCGAGGCGCCCCGGAGGGTGGGGTTCTCGAACTGGGACGACACACCCGGCGCGCACCACTCGGCGAGCTGGGTGGCCCGATACCCGGTGTCCGGCGGGTCGACCTGGATCAGGTAGGCGCGGCTGACGCCGGCGGCCACGCCCAGGTGCATCAACACGTCGTCGATCGCATCTCGCCAGTCCGGAGACAGGAGCAGCCGTTCAGCCGAGTAGGCGACGGCGGTGAGCATGCCGCCGCCGGCGAGCAGCGGTTCTTCATCTCGGATCGTTCGAGCCACGCGATCCCCCGGAGGAGCGGCAGGTTGCGACCCGTTCTGGGCCTGGTGGGATTATCGGGCGCTCCGAGGGTGGCATGGAGTCCCCTGCTTGGGGCCTGGATGTCGGCCGTCCGGGGGGTCCAGGCCTGGTCAGGAAGGACGAGGGCCTGGTCTCAGACGACCGGGAGGACGCCGGGCGTGGTGCCCGCCGCGGGCATCTCCTCGGAGGTCGGCCAGCGCTCCCGGGACTTGGCCGCGAGCTTGAACATGAGCTCGACCGCCTTCGGGTCCTCCGCGCCCGGCCGATGCTCGATCACGCCGTCCGCCGTCGCCCGATCCCAGATGTCCTGTCCACGCTCCGTCCGCACGATCGACAGCGTCCACCCCTCCGACTGCCCGAGGCCGCCGAAGGAGATGTCGGCGTGCTCCGCGGCGAAGTCGGGGCAGCGGAGGCAGCCCGGTCGGGTGAACCGGTGCGCCTCCTTCAGGGGGTAGACGACCTCGTCCCCGGTGTCGGTGTAGAAGAGCAGCTTGCCCTTCACGTTCACGCGGGCGAGGTGATCGAGATCGAGGCCGAGCTCCTTCTGCGCGATCTCCACCATCAGGCCGTCGTAGGTGAAGGACTTGGAGCAGAGAAGGCCGAAGGTCCACGCGATCTTGCGGCGCCACTTGTTCACCCGCCGGAACTCCAGCGCCCCGGTCACGCTGGACTGACAGCCCATCCCGACCAGGGCCACCTTGGACAGACCCATCTCGGCGGCCTTCAAGAGCGCCATCGGGTTCGCGGAGTAGGTGTACCGGGAGCCGGCCGTCGCGAGGACCCCTTCGGCGTCGGTGACCACGGTCGGCTCGGCGTCCCAGGTCCGCTCGTCCGAGAGCTTCGAGGTGCACGCACCGTCGATCTCACCGTTCTCGAGGCCCCACACCAGGAGCGCGGACACGGCGCCGCCGTCCTGACCGTGCATCAGCGATTCCTGGCCGGTCGCACGGGCGAGATAGATGTCCCGGTACTGTCCGATGATCTCCTCGGGCTTCCGGGTCTGACCGAAGAACAGCTCGTCGATCTCCGACTCCCACTCGCGGAACCGCGGGCAGGCGCGGGTGCAGATGTCACAGCCCTTGTCGCCGTGGCTGCACCCGTCCGGCCCCTCCTCCTGGAGCTGGACGGGGACGTTGTCCTCGTACCCCAGCACATGGAACGGGCACGCGACGATGCACGAGGTGCAGCCGGTGCAGAGTCCCGTGAGCACCACCTCGTTGTAGAGGTCCCGCCACTGGGTCTTCTCGACGGCCACGGTCGCAGTCTAGTGGGCACCGTCGCCACGGAGGCGAAACCGGTCCGCCCGCTCACCCGTAGTACCGTGCGGGCCCGGGAGACCGGGGATCACGTCGGAGAGGGAGGAACGATGCACGCACGATGGATACGCCTATTGGGCGCGGTGTTCGCGCTCGCGCTGTTCGCAACGGCCTGCGGTGGTGAAGAGGAACCACCAGCCGATGAGAACGGCGGGACCACGACGGAGAGTCCCTCAGATGCGGGCGACGGTGGCGGAGGCGCGGATCTCACGACGGTGGACTTCGGCTTCTCACCCACGGAGCTCTCCGTGACCGAGGGACAGACGATCTCCGTGACCAACATCGGGGAGACCTCGCACACGTTCACGACGGACGACGAGGCGATCGACGAGACGATCCCCTCGGGCGAGACGGTAGAGATCACGCTCACTGGCGTGACGAGCGGCGGGTTCCACTGTCGCTTCCACCCGCAGATGGTGGGCACGCTCACGGTCGGCTAGACGAAAGCGAGGATCGAGCCGGACGCCCTTAGATCGAGAACGAGTCGCCGCAGGCGCATTCGTGCGTGGCCTGCGGGTTGAGCATCTTCAACCCGCCTCCCAGGAGCGAGTCGTTGAACTCCAGGGTGGAGCCGCGCACGATCGGCGCGCTCTGCGGATCGACGAGGACGCGGACGCCGTCCGCGGCCTCGATCACGGCGTCGCCCTCGGTCGGTCCATCCGCGAACGACAACTCGTAGGTGAAGCCGGAGCAGCCACCGGCGGTGACGCGGACGCGGAGGACGGGCAGCGCGTGGCCCTCCTTGAGGGCGAGCGCGGCGATCCTCCGCGCGGCCTTGTCGGTGACCGAGATGACCTCGGTGACGGGTGCATCCATCACCTCAAGGCTACCCGACCTGCTCGTGGATGCCGAGCAGGGCGCCCTTCACGGACTCGGACAGCGTGGGATAGGCGTGGATCGCGTCGTGGACGGCCATCGCCGGGGTCCGCGCGGCCATCAAGACCACGATCTCGTGGATCAGGGCCCCCGCGTCCTCGCCGACGATGTGGCCACCGAGGAGCTCGCCCGTCCCTCGGTCGGCGACCACCTTCACCAGTCCGTGCGTGCTCCCGTCGATGTGGGCCCGTTCGTTGTCTTCGAACCGCGTCACCGAGGTGATCACGTCTCGGCCGTCGTCGCGAGCTTGCTGCTCGGTGAGGCCGACGCTCGCCACCTCCGGGTCGCAGAACGTCACCCGTGGGACCACCCGGTAATCGCGCGCCTCGGGATCTCCCAGGATGTCCCTCACCACGAGCTCGGCCTCGTAGGAGCCGACATGCGTGAAGAGCAGGTCGCCGGTGGCGTCCCCGGCCACCCAGACATCCGGGTTGTGGGTGCGGAGCGTCTCCGACAGCACGGGGTTCCCTTCCTCGTCGAGCTCGATGCCGACGGCCTCGAGGTCGTGCGGCTCGAACACCGGGCGCCGACCCGTCGCCACGAGCAGCTCGTCCGCGAGCACGGGGGTGCCACCCTCGATCGCGAGCGTCCAGGCGGTGCCCTCGTACCTCGCGCCTTCGATCCGGACACCGGACCGCATCGAGATGCCGTCGGCCTCGAGGGCGGGAAGGATCGACGCCGCGGCCTCCTCGTCCTCCTGTGGCAGGAGATGGGGGAGGACCTCCAGGGCGGTGACGTGTGCGCCGAACCGCGCGTAGATCTGAGCGAACTCGATCCCCACCGCGCCCGTCCCGATCACGGCGAGCGACCGGGGCGGTGTCGGGGGC